>NZ_CP095741.1:1871785-2183750 GCF_023078475.1 Luteibacter aegosomaticola
CGAGCCGAAGAAGACGCCTGACGACGGCGAAGCAACGCCGTCGAATTGAGGCTATTGCATGCAGCGTAGCCGCCAGCGGCGCGTACGCTCGTGGCCGGCGCTCATGGCGTTGGCTCTCGGCTTGTGCGCGCCTGGTTTGCACGCCGATCCGGCACTGCCCGCTCCCGCGGGCGGTGCCCGGTTGGCGCAGGCGGATGCGTTGCGTACGTCGGATCATGGTCGCTTCGTCGTAATGCTGGAATCGCTGCGCAACGAAGCGGCGAACCTCACCGAGCACGACCGATGGTACCTTCGCTTCCTTGATGGCTGGGAGGCAAACTACGAAGGGCGCTACCCGGCGGCGGAAACGACCCTGCGTGATGTGATGGCACACGCGGACGACGATGTCCTCGTGACACGCGCTACCGCCATGCTGATGAACAATCTCAGCGAGCAGGGCAAGTATGCGGAAGCCTATGCCGTTGCGACGCGCGCCGCGGATGGTCTGCCTGACGTGAGCGACCCGTTAGCGCGTTATGTGTTGCTGGCGAACCTGTCGCAGATGCTGACCTTCGCGGGCCAGCCGGAGGTTGGCCTCGACTACGCCGAAAAGATGTTGAAAGCCACGCCTGCGGGGCAGTCGCCATGCCAGGCTATGGTGCAAAAAGTGACGGCCCTCGAGGGTTCGCGCAAGCTGACATCGCAGAGCCCCGAACTTCTGTCGACGATCGATGCATGCGCCGCCGCAGGCCAGCCGATCTTCGCAAACACGATGTCGCTCATTCTTGTCGACCGCCTGATCGATGAGAACAAGCTGCCGGAGGCCCTGGCGGCAAGCGAGCGCATCACGCCGGTTATCGAGGCCAGCCACTACTACCGGCATATCATCGACGCGATGAGCCAGCGGGCGCGGATCTACGACCAGCTCGGCAATGCGGCCGCGGCGAAGAAGACCGCGCTCGCAACCGTTGCCATGGGGCACGATGGTGATATCAACGAAGCGCTGCGATTCGCTTTCCGGATCCTCTACACGATCGAGAAGGCACAAGGTCATCCCAGCAGCGCGCTCGATTACTATGAACATTACGTGGTCCAGGACCAGGGCTATCTGCGCGACGCCAATGTCCGGAACGCCGCGTATGAGGCAGCACGCGAGCACTTCCGCGCCGATAAGCTTGAGACGGAAGGCCTGAGCAAGGAAAACCGGATCCTCAGGCTCCAGCAGGCACTGGATGGCAAGGCGGTCGAGACCAGCCGACTCTATGTCGTGATGATGGCCATTGTGCTGCTCTCGATTATTTTTCTGATGATACGCATCAAGCGATCCCAGCTGCGCTTTAAGTGGCTATCGTCGTGTGATGGCCTGACCGGCATCTTCCATCACCAACACTTCATGAGCGAGGCCGGGAGAGGACTCCGCATGCTCGAGAAGCGGTCGAGCGACGGGTGTCTCGTATTCGTCGACCTGGATCACTTCAAGCAGGTGAACGACACGCACGGACACGCAGTCGGTGATGCTGTGCTGAAACACGCCGTCGCGATCTGCAAGGGGCAGCTACGTAAAGCCGACCTGCTTGGCCGGTTGGGCGGCGAGGAGTTCGGCATCCTGCTGGTGGATACGCCGATGTTGCAGGGGCGTGTCGTGGCGGAACGTATCCGCCTGGCATTCGCGTCGTCTCCACTGGAGGTCGATGGAGTCGTTGTTTCGTTCTCCGCCAGCGTTGGTCTGGCGTCGACGGCTGCCGTGGGGCACGATCTTCAAGCCCTCTGTCGTGCAGCGGATGCCGCGTTATATGTCGCGAAGCACCGGGGGCGCAACCGGCTTGTCGTTCATGGCGACGGGGATGAACCCGTCGCCATGGCGCTTCTTGCGGCTGGATCGCGGTCTCATCCCTGAGACCGCGCGGCATCACGGCGCGCTATTCGCGCGGATCGTCGCTTCGTTGATCTCCCGCACCTTTGCCTCGTCAACCTTTTCGACCTTGCGATCGTAGGTGTAGAGACCATTGTGCTCGCCCTCGACGTCGGTGATCTGCGTATAGACGCTACCCGATACGCCGATGGCTGGCGCCTTGTCACGCAGCACCGCCGTATTGGCCACGTAGCCGGCGTTGAGCGCAGCCTGGTCCTTCACATCGCCATACGGGTTGATCGCGGTGTTCGGCCAGACATGGCCCGGCACGCCCAGCGTCAGGCCGCCATGTTCGCCATCCATCGATGCACGCTTCGCGTCCGGCGCCGGCAGGCCCGGGCCCTGGTAGTCGTGCACGTCGATCATGTCCCCAGCGTGGACATCGCCCTTGGTATCGCAGCAGTTGTAGCCGCTGCGTGCGTTGACCAGGCGCGAGGGATCGAGCTTCTTGATCTGGGCGGAGAGTTCACCCGCCGCCGGAATGCTCCACTGGCCCCAGCCTTCGTTGAACGGGATCCAGCCGATGATCGAGGTCTCGCCCTTGAGCTGGTTGACGATCGCGGTGACGTCCTTTTTGAACCGGGTTTTGTCGGCTTCGCTGATCTTGTCGTTGTGGCCGTTCGGCATGGCGGGCATGTCCTGCCACACCATCAGGCCAATGCGGTCGGCCCAGTAGTACCAGCGTGCCGGTTCCACCTTGATGTGCTTGCGGATGGTGTTGAAGCCGAAATCCTTGGTCTTCTGGATATCGAACTTCAGCGCCGCGTCGGTCGGGGCGGTGTGGATGCCATCCGGCCAGTAGCCCTGGTCGAGCGTGGCGAGCAGGAAGGTGGGCTTGCCGTTGAGCACGATACGGTTCTTGCCATCGATCGACTTGATGCCGATCGTGCGCAGGCCCGCGTAACTCGTCACTTCATCGTTCTGGCCGCCCTGGCTGAGCGTGGCCTTGAACGTGTACAGGAACGGGTCGGCGGGGCTCCACAGGTGCGGGTCCTTGATCGCCAGGTGCAGCGGCTTGCCGGCCGCGCCGGATGCCTCACCGACGGCGTTGCCGTTGGCGTAGGCCGTGACATGAAGCGTCGCACCCGCGGCCTTGCCATCGACCTTCGTGTCGACGGTAAAGCCATCCAGGCTCGCGTCGCTCGTGAAGGTCAGCTGCGCCAGGCTGGCCGCCGGCACCGGCTCGATCCACACCGACTGCCAGATGCCCGAGGCGGGGGTGTAGAAGATGCCTTCGGGCTTGAGGCGCTGCTTGCCGACCATGACGTTCTCGCCGTCGACCGGCGCGTGCACGGCCACGACGATTTCCTGCGGGCCGCTGGGGCGCAGCGCAGCGGTGATGTCGGCGCTAAACGACGTGTAGCCGTCCGTATGCTTCGCCACCTGCTTGCCGTTGACGTACACCGTGGCTTCCTGGGCCACCGCGCCGAAGTTCAGGCGCACGTGCTGGCCCTTCGCCGTGAAGTCGGCGGGGATCTCGACCGTGCGACGGTAAAGCATGAAGTCCGAGTGCTTCTGCACGCCGGAGAGCACGGACTCGACCGGGTAGGGCACCAGCACCTTGTCCTTCAGCGCCTCACCGAAGTGGGGTGCGGCGGCCTTGTCGGTCGCGGCGTATTCCCACAAGCCGTTGAGGCTCAGCCACGTCGGCTTATCGATCGACGGGCGGGCGAGCTGGGGGCGTGGGTACTCGGGCAGGGCATTCGTCGGCGAGACGTCGGCGGTCCACGGGGTGGGAAGCACGGCGGTCTTGCCGTTCCACACGCCGTCGGCCGCGGAGACGGCCATGGCTGGCGCCGCGAGGGCGATGGCCAATGTGATGGCGAGGTAGGGGCGGGATCGGGGGAGCTTCGGGGTGAACGTCATCTAAGGTCCTTTCATGCGGTGTCGCGCATAGCGTTTTAGAGCGCTGCGTGGGTCATCGAGGGCGGGGCATCCTGCGGGGCCGCGCCCCAGGTCTTGCTCGGCTCGGGGCCCATCGTCAGCACCAGGGTGGCACCGTTGACGATGTCGGCATGGCTGAACCAGGGTTTGGTCCAGGGTTTGCCGTTGAGCGTCGCCGACTGGATGTACTTGTTCTTCTCCGAATTATTCTTCGCGACGATTTCAAACACTTTGCCGTTGCCCAGGCGCAGGCGTACATCGTCGAAGATCGGGCTGCCGATGATGTAATCCGGCGTCGAGGGATCGACCGGATAGAAGCCCATCGCGCTCAGCACGTACCACGACGAGGTCGAGCCCTGGTCGTCCATGCCCGGGAAGCCGTAACCGGTGGCATCGCTGCCGTACATCTGGGCGAGGATCTGGCGGGTGAGCGCCTGGGTCTTCCACGGCTGGCCGCTCCATGCGTACAGGTAGGCCGCCTGCTGGTCGGGCTGGTTGCCCTGCACGTACTGGCCGATCAGGCCCGTGCAATCGCGGCAGATGCCCTTGGCGGTGTATGGCGTGGAGAAGAACGCATCGAGCTTGGCGTTGAACTTATCGCGGCCACCGAGCAGGTCCATGAGCCCCTGCACATCATGGGGGACCAGCCACAGGGTGGACCAGCCCGAGCCTTCCTTCATCATGAAGTTGTAGTACGGCTCGCCCGGATCGAACGGCGAGATCCACTTGCCGTCTGCGGTGCGGCCACGCATGAAGCCGACCGAGGGGTCGAACACGTTGCGGTAGTTCGCCGCGCGCTTTTCGAACATCGCGGCATCGTCGGTCTTGCCGAGGCGGCGGGCGAAGTCGGCCAGGGCATGGTCGTCCCACGCGTATTCGAGCGTCGTGGCGACGCCTGCCTTCCCACCAGCGTGCGGCGGGCTCGGGTTGTTGTCCGGTATCTCGTCGGAGATCCAGCCCTGCTTGTCGTACTCGGCGAGGTAACCGCGCGGGCCCTTCGGGTCCGTGGCGTTCTTGCGCAGGTACTCGTAGGCGGCGTTGTAATCGAAATCGATACCGCGCTGCCATGCACCGTCGTAAAGGAACACTGCGTGGTCGCCATGGAACGAGGTGTTCATGTAGCCGCGCTCACGGGCACGGTCCAGTTCCGAGCGCATGATGTCCTGCACCACGGCCGGCTGCATCAGCATGAGCAGGGCGATCTGGTTGCGGCCGGTATCCCAGAACGGCACGGGGCCGTAATGGTCGTAATCGGCGACCTTATCGTTGCCCTGCGAGTCAGTGTAGTGCTCACCCTTGCGGGCGATCATGCGCGGGCTGGCAAACGAGTGGTACAGGGTCGAATAGAACAGCATGCGCTGCTTCGGCGTACCGCCGCTCACCTGCACGCGATCGAACAGCTCGGCCCACTTCGCGCGCGCCTTGGCGTGCACGCGGTCGAAATCGGCGTCGCTGTCCTGCGCTTTCAGGCGCTGGTCGGCTTCTTCGGCGCTGTGGCCGTGCGCGATGCGCACCACCACCTTGTCGCCGGCCTTTGTGTCGAAGTGAAGGTAAGCACCGGCGTAGTCGCCGGACACCTTGCGGCGATCGGCCTGCACGTCTTCACGACCCAGGCCTTCGCCTTTCTCCGTGACCTCGGAGTGGAACGTGCCGAAGCTGGTGAACGGGCGGGAGAACTCGGCGACGAAGTACGGGCCATCCGCATCGTGGTCACGGCGGCCGGCCGTGGCGACGCCACGCACCGTGTGGTCGTCGACCACTTCCACATCGCCGCCGTTGCGGCGCAGGTTGATGACGATGTTCGAACGATGGCTTTCCGGGAAGGTGAAGCGCATCAGGCTGGTCCACTGCGTCGCCGTGAGTTCGGCGCGCGTGTGGAACGTGGCGAGATCCACGGCGTAATAGCCGGGCGACGCCTTCTCGGAGGCCTTGTCGTAGGCCGACATCGCGTAATCGGGCGGTACGGTCCAGTCCCCGACCACGGCCATGACGATGGGCGCGCCGCGCGCACCGTAGGTGGAGCCGCCGCCGCTGAAGCCCAGCATGGTGGGCCGGCGGTAGTCGTAGGCCACGGGCACGCCGGTGGCAAAACCCAGGTCGGCGTTGATGTTCACCGGCGCGGCTTCCGTCGCGCTCTGCGGCAGGCTGGCGCCGGGCGTGGTCATGCCGGTGTAGGTGGGCTCGCCGGGGGGCGGGGCGTTGCCAAGGAGTTTCTGGTCATCCAGCGGCGCGGTGCCAACCAACGGATTGGCGATATCGACCGATGCGGTGGCCGCGGCGGCGGACTTCGGGGTTTTCGCCTGGCCGGCGAGGGCGGAGCCCATGGCAAGCACGGACAGCGCGAGGACGAGGGCACGACGGGGATGGCGTGCCAATAGCGTATTCATGGGGTTTTCCTTCGACGGAGCGGGGATTCATCCGTTGAAACGAAGACGGGGCCAGGCGATGTGCCTGGCCCCGTCCGATTTTTTTACTTGTTGCTGTCGCCACCGAACTTGTAGGTGATGCCTACGTAGTACTGGCGGCCAGGGTACATCAGCTGCACCAGGCGTGCGCGCGTGTCGCTACCGAGGTAGGTGTGCGGCGTAGCCTTGTTGAAGTTGATGATCGAGGCCGTGACCATGAAGTGCTTGTTGAATTCATAGTCGCCGTTCAGGTCGATCTGGTGGTACGGCTGCGCGTAGATCGGCAGGCCCGAGGCCAGGCCGGTCATGGTGCGGCCGGTCCAGTTGTCGCTGGCACGGAGCAGCAGGCCGTTCTTTTCATAGAACAGCGAGACGTTGGCGGCGTACTTCGCGCTACCGATCAGCTCGGCCTTGCCGACCTGCGTATCGCCCAGCGAGACGGCGGTTTCGTTCGTCTTGTTGAGCGTGTAGTTGACGATGTAGCCGAAGCCGGTATCCCAGGTGTGCTGCGCATAGACTTCAACGCCCTTCGACGTGCCGGAGCGGCCGTTGGCATTGGTGCTGTACTGCAGGAAGTTCGTCTGGGTGCCGCCCACGTCAACATTGATGTTGTTGACGGTGACCGGAACGACGAAGTTCTTCACCTTCTTCTGGAACAGATCGACGCCGACGACGCCGTGCTGCGCGTAGTACCACTCACCAGCCAGGTCGAACTGGGTAGCCGTGAACGGCTTCAGGTCGGCGTTGGCACCCGAACCGTACCAGCCCGGCAGCGGAGCACCGAACTGCTTGCGGTCGTTGTAGTAGTCCTGCGTGTTGTTGGTCAGCTGGCCGAGCTGGGCCAGGTCGGTGTAGTTCGCGCGGGCCATGGCCTGCGAGCCCGCGGCACGCAGGACGAAGCTATCGGCGATCGTCCAGGCGATGTTGAAGCTCGGCAGGAACTTGTTGTAACGCTTCTGCGTGGTCGAGTTGGTGAAGTTCTCGACGACTGACACTTCGCGCGGCAGGTACTGGAAATCACCCGGGGCGCACGCACCGCCACCCGCGTTCACGCCCGAGGCCGGGCAGATCAGGATGTTGCCCGCCGGGTCGTGGTAGTACACCGCGTTGTTGGTGGTGACCTGGTTGGCGACGGTGAGGTCCTGCTTCGTCGTGACGAAGCGTACGCCGACGTTACCGCGGATCGTGCCGGTGTCGAAGTTCGCCTGCACGTAGGCAGCTGCGATCTTCTCGCCGATCGACGACTTGTTCTGCGGCTTGTTGTAGAGCACGCGGTCGTACGTCTGGTTCAGGTAGTTGTAGTACGCCGGGAAGTTGATCGCCGGGAAGATGTCATCGCCATAGGCGTGGTTCACGCCATTGAGATAGTCACCCTGCAGGAAGCCTGCCGGCAGCTGGCCCGCGTTTGGATCGCAGGTCTGGAACTGCAGCTGGGTGCCCTTGCAGTACCAGCGCACTTCGTTGCTCTGCTGTTCGGCGTTCGCGTCGCTGTACTTGCCGCCAAACTGGATCGACTGCAGCCAGCTGGAATCGAGCGACCAGGTGAAGTCAGCCTGGGCGAAGTTCTGCGAGTTCGAGGTGTTGACCATGTTCGAACCGGTGGAACCCAGGTCGACCTGGCCCGCGCCGTTGAGCATGTTGTTCAGCACGTCCTGCTCGGCACTGATGCCCGGCTTGCTGCTGTTGGCGCCGCCAGCCGTGGTCCACGAGGCACCATTGCTGCCGTCGACCCACGCGCCGTTGACGAAGTTACGCGGCTTGGCAGCCATGCCCAGTTCGACCGACGGGCCACCCTTGGCCCAGGTGCGGCCGAAGTTGAACGAGCCGCTGAGCGAACCGCCGTTGTCCCACTCGCCTTCCAAGTTGAGGGTCTGCGAGGTGGCCTTCTCGACGGAGTAGTTACCGTTGAGCCAGGGGATTTCGGTGGAGCAGACGTCGACCGGCTGGCGCTGCGCGCCGGTCACCGGGTTGGTCGTGGAGTTACAACCGACGCCAGCGGCCGGCAGCTGGTAGTTCGCGCCGGTCACGATGGTGTGCGACGGGTCGAAGGTCAGGCCGTTCGGGGCGAGCAGGCGGCCGTTCTGGTCAGCGTAGTTGCTGTTGTTCGGCAGGCCCCACTCGGGGATTTCCAGCGTGTTGGTGATCTGGGTCTGCTGGCGCTCGAAACGGAAGTAGTTACCCGTCAGCAGGAAGTGGTCGCTCGGCTTGAACTGCATCGTGGCCTGGGCGCCTTTGGTCTTCAGGCTCAGGTCGTTGCGGCTCGTGGCGAACTGCTGCGGCATCCAGAAACCATTCGAGACGTTGCCCGCCTGGTCGACGACGCCATTGCCCCACAGGTCGATGTTGTTGTTGACCGCGGAGTCGTACGGGTTGCCGTGGATATCCACCGGTGCCTGCGTGCAGGTGGTGTGATCCTTACAGTCATCCGACCACCAGTGCCAGCTGGAAGCATCCGCTTCATACGTGGTGGCCTGGCGCTTCTGGTACGAGCCGGCAACGAGGAAGCCGAACGTCTCGTCCTTGTTCTTCCACGAATACAGCGCCGAACCCTGCGGTTCGGTCTTGCCGCTGGTATCGGACATGGCGCCGGTGCCGGTCACGAAGCCTTCGTTGGCTTCCATCTCGAGCGGGCGACGGGTGCGCAGATCGACGTTACCGCCGATGCCACCTTCATCCAGGCGGGCCTCAAGGCTCTTGTAGAGCTTGATGTCCGAGAACATGTTCGCCGGGAACAGCGTGTAGTTGAACGAACGGGTGAGGCCGGCCGAGGTATCGGCCGAAGCGACGTAGTTACCGTTCAACTGCGTGTAGGTCAGTTCCGGGGCCAGGCCGCGGATGCTGACGGTCTTGCCTTCGCCCGATTCGCGGCTGATGACCACGCCCGGCACGTGCGCCAGCGCGTCAGCAATATTCTTCGCCGGGAACTGCGCAATATTCTGCGCATTGATCACTTCGACGATGGAGTTCGCTTCGCGCTTGTCCTGCACGTTCTGGTCGATCGACTGGCGGTAGCTCGTGACGACCACCGTATCCAGGTTGATCGGGCTCTGCTCGTCGTTGGCGCGGGCCTGCTTGCCATCCTTCTTCTTCTGGTTGGCGTCCTTCTTGGCCTGGTCCGCATCAGCCTGCGACTGCTGCTGATCCTGCGCCGGGGCCGGTGCGGCGGCGGGCGTGGAGACAGGCGCGGTGGGTGCGGCAGGCTGCGCGAAGGCAGCGGCGGGTGCAACGACGGCTAGTGAAAGAGTGGCGGTGGCCAGTGCGGCGCACAGCGGCTTGCGCTTGAAAAGTTGCGGCATGTAAGACATTTCTTTTTCATCCCTCAATGAAAATGTGCCCTGGTGGGCGTAGCGCGGTGATCCCCCGTTTGATCACCCGGTGCAGATGCGCGAATTAGTGCTGCACGCGTCCTCCTCTCGCCATCAGTCTTGGATCGATCCAAATTTCAGAATGCCGACGCGCCCCCGGGCTTGTCGGCGGTGGGTGCTTCAGTTGTGCGGAAACACCACGGCGGGGTGCCGCGGCGCATCGGAAAAGACGAAGAGAAGGGCGCCGCGCGAAAGGCGTGGGCCCTGGATCATGGAATGACGGGTAGTTTTTACATTCACGTAGTCGCTTCCCATTCCCCTCAAACGGTTCGGCGGGTTGCGGCTACCTGCGGGCCGGCGCATGCAGCGCACGTTACCCCTTGCCCCACCCCCGCCTTGCGCCAAATCGAGTCGGCCGTTTCTGCGGTCGGTTCTCGGCTTGGATCGATCTAATTCCCCGACGCAGATTTAACGGGGTCGGGTAGGGGGGTGTCACGCTGCGTCGCAAAACCAGAAGAGATCTACGAAAAATCGTAAACAAATGGCGCTGTGGCGCCGTTTAGACAGCCAAATGCGAACGACTCCGGGCAGGCCTTGTTGCGGCGCAGTCACGATGACGGGGTGCCATATATGCAAAATCGGCAATATGTGCACCAAAAATGAACTATTCCATGTCCTAGGAACGGTCGGAACGGCCGATGTATCTGCATGGTCATACGGCTGTCATAGGGCGCCTGGGTATCACTTGACTCTGGAGCTAGCTCAAGGCTCTAGACTTGAGCCATGACTACTCAACCGTCCCTCACCATCGGCCGCATCGCGCAGAGCGCGGGCGTCGCCATCGATACCATCCGGTTCTACGAGCGCGAAGGCTTGCTGCCCGAACCCCGTCGCCGGCCATCGGGTTACCGCGAGTACGACACCTCCGCAGTGTCGCGGCTGCGCTTCATCCGCCGAGCCAAGGAGCTTGGCTTCACGCTGGAAGAGATCCGTGAGCTGCTGGCCTTGTCGGCAGACCGCCATGGCGGCGTGGAGGGCGTGCGTGATCGTGCCGCAGCACGTTTAAAGGCCATCGATGACCGCATAAGCGAATTGCAGCGCGTACGTAATGGCCTGGCGGAGCTGGTCGATGCCTGTCCCGGCCATGGCTCGCCGGAGGACTGTCCGATCCTGAAGGCGCTGGCGGAGCCGAGCGCATGAGCGAGAGTTGCTGCTCGCATAAGGCGACCGCGCAGGCGGCCGTCATCGACCCGGTGTGCGGCATGACGGTGGACCCGGCGAAAACGCCGCACCACCACACGCACGAAGGCCACGACTATCACTTCTGCGGCGCACGCTGCCGCGAGAAGTTCATGGCAAATCCTGCGAGTTATCTCGCGCCTGTCGAGCCGGCGGCGCCGTTGCCGGCTGGCACGATCTACACCTGCCCGATGCACCCCGAAGTGCGCCAGGAAGGGCCAGGTTCATGCCCAAAGTGCGGCATGGCCCTTGAGCCCGCGATGCCGTCGCTCGATGACGATGATGGTGAAGTGACCTCGATGGCCCGCCGCTTCGGCGTGCTGCTGGCGCTGACCTTGCCAGTGTTCGTCGTGGCGATGGGGCCACACTTGTTTGGCTGGATGTGGCCCTCGCCCTGGGATGCGCTCGCGCGTTGGGGCGAGGCGTTGCTGGCTAGCGTCGTGGTGCTATGGGGCGGTGCGCCGTTCTTCGCGCGCGGCTGGCGTTCGCTTAAGCCCTGGTCGCCGAACATGTACACCCTCATCGCCCTGGGTACGGGCGTGGCATGGCTGTACAGCGTGTTCGCGCTGCTCGTGCCTGGGATGTTTCCCGTGTCGATGCATGACATGCACGGGCATGTCGATGTCTATTTCGAATCCGCAGCGGTCATCGTTACGCTGGTGACCCTCGGTGATTTCCTCGAGTTGCGTGCGCGCCGCCGCACGGGTGCCGCGTTGCGTGGGCTGCTCGGTCTCGTGCCGAAGACCGCGCGCCGCATCGCCGCCGATGGCCGCGAAGAAGATGTGCCGCTCGATCACATTCATGTCGGTGACCATCTGCGTGTTCGTCCCGGTGAAAAGGTGCCGGCTGATGGCACCGTGATTGACGGCGAAAGCCATGTGGATGAAGCGATGCTCACCGGCGAGGCCAATCCGGTGGCGAAGAAAGTGCACGACAAGCTCACCGGCGGCACGCAGAACCAACACGGCGCGCTCACCCTGCGCGTGGATCACGTCGGTGCGGATACGGTGCTCTCGCGCATCGTGATGATGGTGGCGGAAGCCCAGCGTTCACGGGCGCCGTCGCAACGCATCGCTGACAAGGTCGCGGCCTGGTTCGTGCCAGGCGTGGTGCTCGTCGCCGCGCTCGCGTTCGTGGTGTGGTGGCTGGTCGGTCCCGAGCCTGTGTTTGCCCATGCGCTGGTTGCCGCGGTGTCGGTGCTGATCATTGCGTGCCCTTGCGCGCTCGGCCTGGCGACACCGATGTCGATCATGGTGGCTAGCGGGCGCGGTGCGCAGGCTGGCGTGTTGTTCCGTGATGCGGCGGCGATCGAATCCCTGCGTGATATCGACACGTTGGTGTTCGACAAGACCGGCACGCTGACGGAAGGCAAGCCTTCGCTGGTGGATATGCGCACGTTTGGCCGCGAGCGCGCCGAGGTGCTGGCGTTCGCTGCCGCCGTGGAGCGACCGAGCGAACACCCTCTCGCTGCGGCGATCGTTGCCGCGGCAGAAGGCGAGGGTGCGCCTGCTTACAAGGTGGCCGGGTTCCAGGTGGTCGTGGGCCGGGGCGTTGCTGGTCGGGTCGAGGGCCATGACGTGGCCGTGGGCAACGGCCGGTTGATGGAAGACCAGCGTGTTGATGCGGCCGCAGGGCGCGACATTGCCGAGAAGTGGCGTGCGAAGGGCGCCACGGCGATGTATGTGGCGATCGATGGCCGGCTGGCCGCCGTGCTCTCGCTGGCGGATGCCGTCAAGCCGTCGACGAAGCCAGCACTGGAGGCGCTGCATGAGGCCGGCGTGCGCCTGGTGATGCTCACGGGCGACAACGCGGTGACGGCGAAGGCCGTGGCGTCCGCGCTGCCGATCGATGATGTGCATGCCGGTGCCTCGCCGGAAGACAAGGCGAACTACGTGGCCCGGTTGAAAGCCGAAGGTCGCAAGGTGGCCATGGCGGGTGATGGCGTGAACGACGCGCCTGCACTGGCAAAGGCGGATATCGGCATCGGCATGGGCAATGGCAGCGACATTGCCATCGAGAGCGCCTCGGTCACCCTGTTGAAGGGCGATCTGGCCGGTATCGCCCGGGCACGCGCGTTGTCGGAAGCGACGGTGAAGAACATCCGCCAGAACCTGCTGTTCGCTTTCATCTACAACGCGGCCGGCGTGCCGCTCGCCGCCGGCATCTTGTACCCGCTGCTAGGCCTCACGCTCTCGCCGATGATCGCCGCGCTGGCGATGAGCCTGAGCTCGGTATCGGTGGTGGGCAACGCGCTGCGCCTGCGTAGCAAAGCCATCTAACGTAGGAGCCCACCCTGTGGGCGACATCTTTCGCGGAAGAACCACAGGCCCTGTGGCGGTGGTGCGAAAGGCGTCGCCCACAGGGTGGGCTCCTACAGGGGGCTGTTACTTCTTCGTGTCGAACGACGGCGGGGCGTCCTTGGCCTTCGATGCCCATGCCTTGTTCGGCGTGTCCTTCAGGTCGAACTCGAGCGTGCCGCCCTTCAGTGCGAAGGTTTCCGGCAGCCACGACTGATCGACCGGCTTGCCGTTGACCTTCAGGCCGTGGACATAGGGCTTACCCATGCCGGCGTTCGGCGCGAGGATCGTCACGTCACCGCCTTCGCGATGGATGACGGCTTTGGTGAACAGCGGGCTGCCGACGATGAACTCCGCGCGGCCCGGGATGTTCGGGTAAATGCCCAGCGCGGCGAACACGTACCACGAGGACATCTCGCCGAGATCGTCGTTGCCGGGGATGCCATTCGGTGCATTCACCCAGATCGTATCGAGCACGCGACGGACGAGCTCCTGCGTCTTCCACGGCTGGCCGGCGTAGTTGTACAGCCACGGACCGCCGATCGACGGTTCGTTATCCAGTTCGGCATGCAGCGGGCCCGACTTGGTGACGGCGAACTTGCCATCCGGCTGGTAGAAGTAGTTGTCCAGGCGCTTCGTGGCCTTATCCATGCCGCCCATGGCTTCAAACAAGCCGTGCACGTTGAACGGCACCATCCAAACGTACTGCGCGGCGCTGCCTTCGACGAAGCCGTCCTCCGTAGAGGGCACGAAATCGTGCGCTTCCTTGTCGTCGTCGTCCTTCACCTGCGCCCACGAGCCATCGGCGTTACGGTTACGGATATAGCCGCCATCCGGCGCTGCCTTCGGGTCGAACAGGTTGCGCCAGTACTGCGCCCGGCCGAGGAAGCGGTCGGCGTTCGCCTTGTCGCCCATGCGTTCGGACATAGCGCTCAGTGCGAACTCGGCCGCCACCAGCTCGAGCGTATCGGCGGCCGGGCCCCATGCCGGTGCGCCGACCGGGATGTAGTGCAGCTTCAGCCATTGGTCGAGGCCGGGGCGCTGGCCGACGCATTCGACCGGGCAACCGTCCATCGAGGTATCGAGCGCGGTGGGGTTGTCGGCCGCGTGGATCAGCGAGGCGAGGGCGCCCTTCGCGTCGAAATCTCGCGCACCGAAGGCATAGATACCCGCGATCGACGGCGCGGCGGGGTCACCATTCATGACGTGTGTCGCGCCGTTGTTATGCGTCCAGCGATCCCACACGCCGTGGTTCTGCTGGGCCTGGTTGTACAGACTCTGGCCGATATCGCTGGCGATCTTCGGGGTGAGCCAGGCCAGCATCGGCAGCTGCGAGCGGTACACGTCCCAGCCGGAGAAGTTGGCGTACTGCGCGTGCTGCGTGCCGGTGACCTTATGCGGCTTCTGGTCGAAGCCCATGTACTCGCCGTTGACGTCGCTGAAGACGTTCGGGGTCATCGAGGCGTGGTACAGCGCGGTGTAGAACACGGTGCGCTGGTCGGGCGTGCCGCCGTCGATCTCGATGCGGGAAAGCTGCTTGTTCCAGTCGGCGACGGCATTGTCGCGGACCTTCTCGAACGTCGTGCCCCTGGGCACTTCGGCATCGAGGTTGGCCTGCGCGTTGGCGGCGCTGACGTAGGAGATGCCGACGCGTACGTTCACATCTTTCGTGCCGGGAGCGAAGCCCACCCATGCGCCGGAGCCGTTGCCTTCCTTCGGCCAGCCCTTGTCGCCGTAACCGGAGCCGCCCTCGCTCTTCGTGCCGCCCTTGGTGACGGTGGTGTCCTTCCACGTGCCGGTGCTGGCGAACGGCTGGTCGAACTCGATCACGTAGTGGACCGTGTAATAGCTATGCCGGTCGGCCTTGTCGATGTAGCCGCAGAAGTTGCCGCTGGTCACCGAGCCGCTGATGCGGTGGTTGGCCTTGTCCACGTTGACCGTGGCGTTCTCCGAGCCCACTTCGGAATCCGACGCGCGGACGAGGATGTTCACCGGCTTGCCTGCGGGGAAGGCGAAGCGGCCCGCGCCGCTGTGCAGGGCGGCGGCGAGGTCGGCGGTGACGCCGTTATCCAGCTTCACCTGGTAGTGGCCCGCCTTCGCGGTCTCGTTGGCGTGGCTGAACTTCGAGGCGTAGGCGTGGCGGAAGTCCGTGCTGGGCGATGCGACGACATCCTCGGTGATCGGCATGATCGGCACGTCGCCCGAACCGCCGCCGCAGCCCCAGCCTTCCACGTTGGTGAGGGCGAAGCCGCGGATGGCATCCGCGCGGTACTCATAACCACCCGGTGCGGCGATCGGCGATTTCTTGCCCGGCAGCGGCGAGGCTTCCGGCGTGAACTGGAACATGCCGAACGGCACCACGGCGCCGGGGAACACATTGCCCCCGTTCGTCGTGCCAATCAGCGGGTTCACAAGCTCCGCAGGCGTGGAGGCGGCACCGGCCAAGGCGGGGAAAAGGGCAGCGGCAAGAGCGATCGGCTGGAACGCGCGCAAGGGGGAACCTCCACGATGGGCTAATTTATATCGATTGAAATCCCTGCGGCGCGCAGTGTCGTGTGCCACCGGTCATGACTGCACCGCAACATGAGTCCCGTAGGAGCCCACCCTGTGGGCGACATCTTTCGCCTCTCCGCCGCAGGCCCTGTGGCGGTATCGCGAACAGCGTCGCCCACAGGGTGGGCTCCTACGGGGCGTCGGCAGCTAAAACAGGATGCCGTTCTCGGGCTGGACGGGCTTCAGCTCGTGCGTCTCGCCCAGCATGTCGCGCAGGTCGATCTCGATGGCGCGCGTGAGCGTGGTCAGCGGCACGTCGTCGTCGAGGTTCTCGAACGGGTTCTGCATGTCGTTGCCGATTTGCAGGAGCGCAAGGAACAGGAAGCCGGCGACCGTGGAGCCCAGCGGCGTCCATAGGCCCAGGCTTTCCACCAGGCTCAGCGGCAACAGCAGGCAGAACCCGTGGGTGAAGATCGCCGGGTACGTCGCGTATTGCTGGGGCAGCGGGGTGTTCTTGATCCGCTCCATGCCGCCCTGGGCGTTGGAGATATCCGAAAGCGTGCGGGTCAGCGACGCAAGCAGGATGGGATCGGGCCTGGCGCCGGCGATGAGCTCCGCCGTGGCCATGTGCATGGCATTGGGTACGTTGCCGACCTGCTTAAGCCGGGCGACTTCCTGGGGCGGAAGGCGCGGGCTAAGTTCGTCCCACGGCACCTGGCGCCGTAAATGCAGGCGCAGGGCCTGCACGTAGGCGATCTGGCGGTGGACCACGGTGATGCCCGTGGCCCGCTCGGGCAGCAGCGTGACGGCTTCACGGGCCAGGGTGCGCGAGGCATTGACCATCGCGCCCCACAAGGTGCGCGCCTCCCACCACCGCGCGTAGGCGGTGGTGTTACGGAAGCTCAGATACACGGCGATCGCCGAGCCCAGCAAGGTGATGGGCAGGGCGGGGAAGTCCGCCGTCCAGCGCGGATGAGCGAAATACCAGAACGCGGTGACCGCCACGTCCCACGCGAACAGCAAGGCCAATGGCCTGCCGACGTAGCGGAGGATGTGGCCGAGGTGCGCGCGCCCCGGCAGGATCATGCGCTGTGTTCTTTCTTGATGGCTTCGGCCAGCGGGATGAACGTATCCGAGGCCTTGTCGAGCACGGCGATCGTGCCGTCGCCGATGTCGTAGACCCAGCCTTGCAGCGTGATGGCGTGGTTGGCCAGGGCAGCGGTGACGGCCGGATGCGTGCGCAGATGGTCGAGCTGCAGGCGGACGTTCTGCTGGGTGACATCCTTCAGTACGTCGGCCGGCTCGGGCTGGCGGGCGAACACGGCGCTCTTTGCCGCGGCCGCATTACGCAGCCAGGCTTCGACCGTCGGCAGGCTCTTGGTGGAATCCGGGTTCAGCAGGCCCTTCATGGCGCCGCAATCGCTGTGACCGCAGATGACCACGTGGCGTACGCGCAGCACGGCCACCGCGAACTCGACCACGGCAGACACGCCACCGAGCATCTCGCCGTAACCCGGTACGATATTGCCGATGTTGCGGCAGACGAACAGGTCGCCCGGCTGGGTCTGGGTGATCATTTCCGGCACCACGCGGGAATCCGCGCAGGTGATGAAAAGGGTATGCGGGCTCTGGCCTTCGGCCAGTTCGCTGAACAGCTGCTGGGTCTCGGGGAAGACGTTGGCGCTGAAGTCTTCGACACCCTTGAGCAAGCCAAGCAGGCTGTCGTCGCGCGGGGTTTCCTGGGTCATGTGCTCACCTTGGAATAGTGCCGCCAGCAGGGCGCCAGGCGGGCTTAGGTGACGCAGTTTAAGGCAAACCCGGGTGATGGAAATGCGCAGCGGTATGGATCCCGCTCTTTTGCAGCGAAGCGTCCCCCCTTGTAGGAGCCCACCCTGTGGGCGACGCTGTTCGCGATAGCGCCACAGGGTGTGCGGCGGTGAGGCGAAAGATGTCGCCCACAGGGTGGGCTCCTACAGGGGGCAGCGAGGTCTTAGACCTCGGCGTCTTCCTTATACGCATCGATGGGGATGCAGGCGCACATGACGTTCTTGTCGCCGTAGACGTTGTCCACGCGCGACACCGGCGGCCAGTACTTGCTCAGCTTCAGCGAAGGCAGCGGGAAGGCGGCCAGTTCACGCGGGTAGGCGTGGGTCCACTCGGTGCCCGTGACCATCGCCGCCGTATGCGGGGCGTTGCGCAGCGGGTTGTCCTCGCGGTCCAGGCGGCCATCTTCCACGGCGCGGATTTCGTCGCGGATCTGGATCATGGCGTCGATGAAACGATCGAGCTCGTGCTGCGATTCACTCTCGGTCGGCTCGACCATGAGCGTACCGGCCACCGGGAACGACAGCGTCGGGGCGTGGAAGCCGAAATCGATGAGGCGCTTGGCCACGTCTTCGGCACCGATGCCCGTGGCGTCCTTCAGCGGGCGCAGGTCGAGGATGCACTCGTGCGCCACCAGGCCGTTACGGCCCGTGTAGAGCGTCTTGTAGTGCGGGGCGAGGCGCTTGGCGATGTAGTTGGCATTGAGCAGGGCCACCTGGGTCGCCTTGCGCAGGCCTTCCGTGCCCATCAGCGTGATGTACATCCACGAGATCGGCAGGATCGATGCGGAGCCGAAGGTCGCGGCGCTGACCATGCCCACTTCGCCTTCGCTACCGAACGCACGCGGCAGGAACGGTGCCAGGTGCGACTTGACCGCGCACGGGCCGACGCCCGGGCCGCCACCGCCGTGCGGGATGCAGAAGGTCTTGTGCAGGTTGAGGTGCGAAACGTCCGAACCCCACTTGCCCGGCTTGGCCACGCCGACGAGGGCGTTCATGTTGGCACCGTCGGTGTACACCTGGCCGCCGTGCTTGTGCACGACGTCGCAGATGGCGACCACGTCTTCCTCGAACACGCCGTGCGTCGAGGGGTAGGTGATCATGATGGCGGCGAGGCGGTCCGAGTACTTCTCGGCCATCTCGCGGATGTGCTCGACGTCGACGTTGCCGTTGGCATCGCAACGGGTGACGACGACGGTCATGCCGCACATCTGCGCCGAAGCCGGGTTCGTGCCGTGGGCCGATTCCGGGATCAGGCAGATATCGCGATGGCCTTCGTTGCGCGAGCGGTGGTAAGCGCGGATGGCGAGCAGGCCAGCGTATTCACCCTGGGCGCCGGAATTCGGCTGGAGGCTGACCGAATCGTAGCCTGTGCACTCGACGAGCATGGCTTCCAGCTCATCGATCAGCTGCTTGTAGCCCTGCGCCTGGTCGGCCGGGGCCAGCGGATGGATGTTGGCGAACTCCGGCCACGTCACCGGGATCATCTCGGCGGTGGCATTGAGCTTCATGGTGCACGAGCCGAGCGGGATCATGGTGCGGTCGAGCGCCAGATCCTTGTCGGCGAGGCCACGCAGGTAGCGGAGCAGCTCGTGCTCGCTGTGGTGGGTGTTGAACACCGGGTGCTGGAGGAAATCGAGACCACGCACCTGCGCAGCCGGCAGGGCGTCGGCGGTGGCGGCATCGAGCGCGTCGATATCGCTGGCATCGGCACCGAACACGGCGGCGAGCGCGGCGACGTCGGCGCGGGTGGTGGCTTCATCCAGGCTGATGCCGACCGACGAGGCGTCGATCGCGCGCAGGTTGATCTTCGACGCGGCGGCCTTGGCATGCAGGGCCTTCGCGTCGACGCCCGTGATGTGCAGGGTGTCGAAGAAGTCGCCGCCGACCTTCACGCCCGCCTTGGTCAGGGCGCCGGCGAGGATCGCGGTCATGCGGTGCACGCGGCGGGCGATGCGGACCAGGCCTTCCGGGCCGTGGTACACGGCGTACATGCTGGCCATGACGGCAAGCAGCACCTGCGCGGTACAGATGTTCGAGGTGGCCTTCTCGCGGCGGATGTGCTGCTCGCGGGTCTGCAGGGTGAGGCGGTAAGCCGGCTTACCTTCGGTATCCACCGACACGCCGATCAGGCGGCCCGGCATCGAGCGCTTGTAGGCGTCGCGGCAGGCGAGGTAGGCGGCATGCGGGCCGCCGAAGCCGAACGGCACGCCGAAACGCTGGGTGTTGCCGACGACGATATCGGCGCCCCAGCTACCTGGCGAGGCGATGACGGTGAGGGCGAGCAGGTCGGTGGCGACGCAGACGATCGCACCACGCGCGTGGGTGGCGTCGGCGAGCGCCTTGTAATCGTTGATGCGGCCAAAGGTGTTCGGGTACTGCAGCAGCACGCCGAAGCTATCAACGGTGCCGGCTTCGGCATCGTCACCCACGTGTACTTCGATATCCACACCGTCGGCGCGGGTACGCAGCACTTCGATGGTCTGCGGGTGCACATCCTTCGACACGAAGAAGACCTTCGACTTCGACTTGGCCGAGCGCTTCGCGAGCGTCATGGCTTCTGCGGCGGCGGTGGCTTCGTCGAGCAGCGAGGCGTTGGAGATGTCCATACCGGTCAGATCGGTGACCATGGTCTGGAAGTTGATCAGCGCCTCCATGCGGCCCTGCGAGATCTCGGCCTGGTACGGCGTGTAAGCCGTGTACCACGCCGGGTTCTCCAGCACGTTGCGCAGGATGACGTTCGGGGTGAGGGTGCCGTAGTAACCCTGGCCGATGAAGCTCTTGAAGACCTGGTTGCGGTCAGCCACCTTGCGGATCTTGGCCAGGGCCTCTTCTTCGGTCACTGCGCGAGGCAGGGCGAGCGGGGCAGGCGACTTGATCGAGCCGGGGACGATGGCATCGGTCAGCGCATCGAGCGAGCCGTGGCCAACGACGGTAAGCATCTCGGAGATTTCGGCATCGTTCGGGCCGATATGGCGTTCGATGAACGCGCCGTGGTTCTCGAGATCGCGCAGCGAGGGGGTGTTTTTCTGGCTCATGGCGTAGGGGCGTCCGGAAATACGTGCCGTGCCGGCACGTGGGGCGCCCCTCTGTCCTTTTGCCTGAGAGTTTGGGGGTGGGTACCCCTTGCACCTTCGGCGCCGGATTGAACCGGTCTCTCCAGAGTGATGTGCCGCGCGATGGTATGGGAGCCTGAGCGATTACGGGCGTTGCGCCTTCGGCAGCGGGTCCATCCGCTTCTCCCACCGTACGGTAGGGCGGGGATTATACAGCCAACCCAAGCCCGCGCGGGGGTAGCCCGAAGCACCATGCTGGTGCATTCGGGCCGCCATTTACCTGGCCACGCTCACCACGGTGCCGGGCCTTCCTTGCCGGTGAACGACCCGCTCGGGGCCGCGTTGGCCTGAGTGGCGAGGCGAACGATCTCCTCGGCGCCTTCCTCGACCGTCTGCGGGCCGCTGTTGCCGTTGAGGTCGGTGGCCGTATAGCCCGGGCACACCACGTGGACCTTGATGCCGGTGTCCTTCAGTTCATCGGCCAGGATCACGCTGGACATGTTCAGCGCGGCTTTGGAGGCGTTGTAGCCAATGAGCTTGACCGCGGCGTAGTCCCAGCTGGGATCGGCGTTATAGGTGATGGAGCCGAGCCGGCTGGAAACATTGAGGATCCGGCCATCCGCCGACTTCTTCACCAGCGGCAGCAGGGCCTGGGTGGCGGCGATCGTGCCGAAATAGTTGGTGTCGAAAATGCGGCGGACCGCGTCCAGGTTCGCTGTGCTGACATTGCCATCGCCTTCGAGGGCAACACCTGCGTTGTTGACGAGGACATCGATGCGGCCCTCGCTGGCTTCGATCTGGGCGGCGGCCGCGGCAAGCGAGGCCGAATCAGCCAGGTCGACCTTGATGAAGCGGACATCCAGGCCTTCGCCCTTCAGGGTGTCCGCGGCCGCCTGGCCACGACCGGCATCGCGGGCGCCGAGCAGCACGCGGTGGCCCGCCCGGCCCAGCTGGCGGGCGACTTCAAAGCCGATGCCCTTGTTGGCACCGGTGACGAGGGTGATGCGTTTCGGCTGACTCATGCAAAGGATCCTTGTTGAATAAGTGATGGGTAGCCCCATCCCTAGATCTGGGAACCTTCTTTCGGCTTTTACATTCGCATATGCCTGTAGCCCCATCTGACGCCTTAAAGCCCCGAAAAACCCCACGGCAGGCGCGTTCAGCCGCCACCGTGGACGCGATTTTCGAGGCAACGATTCAGGTTTTGCTCGCAGATGGGTATACGGGGCTGACAACGACGCGGGTAGCTGCACGGGCGGGGGTCTCCGTAGGCACGATGTACCAATACTTCCCTCACAGGGAAGCGCTGCTTTATGCGGTGCTCGAGGATTACCTCGAGGATGTGCTGGTGGCGATGGAAGAGGCGTATCAGCGCTATCGCGGAACGCCGATCGCTGAGATGGCCGCCGGGCTCAGCCGCGCCTATCTCGAAGCCAAGTTGAGGGGAATGCCGGGGTCTCGTGCGCTCTATGTGGTAGCCGCCGAGCTGGAGACGACGGGTCTGGTCGATGACATCGTGAGACGTGCGGATGACGTGATCGCGCGCCTTCTTTCCACGGCATCGGATGTAACGTTCGACAGCCTCGCGATGGTGACGTACGCATTGCGAACCATGATGGTGGGAACGGTTCGCGCGGTACTGGAAGATGATGGTTCGCCCGAGGCCGCTTCCATGCTTTGTACTGAGCTTCCTGTGATGTGCCAGGCTTACCTTGTTGCGGTGGCGAAGCCCGCGCCTTAAGGCAGCGGGTAGTGAACTTTCTCGTAGGCGTATAGAGCGTCGAAGATCAGGCCGAGAAGGCGGTTCTGTGGGTGGCTGCTGTCCGACGCGCCCCATTTCCCGAGCTGAGTGACAACGGCCAAGGCGGCGTCGTAGTCACTTTCAGAGCGAATCGGTTGGACTGTGGACGGATCTTCGTACGGCCCCCAACCTGATAGGCGTGGTTCTCTTACGCTGATTTGTTTCATCCAACGTCTCCTGTTGCAGGGTTCATGCGTGATCACTGCTTCAATGAGCCTAATCTTCGTCGCTCTCGCGTTGCCAAGCACTGGGCACCGTCCGCTCGCTAGCGTAGGTGTTGGCTGAATGCTTGTAGTCCCTGTGAGGTGATTCTCAACGTTCGCGAAACACGGTTCCCTCGAGCGCTTCATTCTGGCTGGAGTGGGTGAGGTACGATGAGCCAACGCGACGGTCGAGGGAGTTCCTACAGTATGAAAGCGGCCTTACTTGTAGTGGACATGCAGCAGGACTTCTTCGCGCATCAGGCGCTTGCCGGGCAGCGCGATCGACTGGTTGTATGCACAAATGATTTGGTCGGCGTGGCCAGGGCTAATCAGTGCCCTGTGATCTGGGTTCGGCAGGCGTTTCGCGCAGACTTGGCGGACGCTCCGCTTGAAGTTAAACGGCTGGGCCTCAGGATCACGATTGCCGGGACGGATGGAGCGCGACTGATCACTGGGCTCGATGTTTCGAGTGCGGACGTGCAGGTGGAGAAGACGCGTTACAGCGCATTCTTTCGCACTGGCCTGGAGGATCAGCTGGCTTCGATGGGATGTAGCGTGCTCATCATTGCTGGTATCAATACGCACGCCTGCATTCGCATGACGGTTGTGGATGCCTACCAGCGGGATATGGACGTGATTATGGCTCGTGAGTGCATCGCTTCTCACGATCTGGCGCATCACGACATGACGTGGGCGTATCTCGATGGAAAGATGGCGCGCGGGCTGTCCAATGCGGAAATCGCCGACCTTCTCGTGAGATAGCTGGTGCCCCGGTGTTCGCCTGATTGAGTACCGACTCGCTCAGCTTCCCTTCGCGAGCACAAACGTCGTCACCAGCGGCAGCGTAACGTTCCGGTTGTTATCGTGAAGCACGACACGGACCACCCAGGTGCCTGGCATGTCGGTGCTTTCGCCGATGAAAGCGACGCCTGGGCGTGCCGCAAAGAACTGCTCTGGGCTGCCTTCGATGGGGTCCTTGTAGCAAGGTAGCGCGGTCTCGTGGACCGATGCCGTACCGTCGGGTCGCAATACGTCGATATCACAGGTCACGTCGGCCGTGTTGTCCTTCAGGCTTGGGTTGCCGAACAGGATCACGACAAACAGCTTCTCGCCAACATGGACCCTGCTTGTTGTCTTGATGACGGGCGTCGTGCCGGACGGGGTGGCCCATGCTTTCTGCCAGTCTGCATCGGGCGTTGTCAGGAGCAAGCCGCTGAAGCCGTCGACCTGGCCTTGACTGGACGTGCCAGACGCGGGCTTCTGGGTGCCCGGCGCCTGCTTCGTGCTGAGCGCAGACGAAGGCGGGGCCATCACGGAGAGTGCAACGTACGCCAGGGCACTGCGGATCACAGTGGCAGCGACTCGTGCGAACAAGGGCTTGGGGTTCATCCGTGATGCTCCATAGCGAGTGAGCCGGATCATACCCATGGCGTGGACCCGTGCGAAAGGCATTCGGATGATCCAGAGCGGCGTGGTTACCGATGAGCAGGCGGGCGCTTGTGCCCCCTCACGCCTTCCCGATATTGTCCATGGCAACTATCGGGAGACGTGGCATATGGGGAAGGTAACCAGGGAGGGTGCGAAGCGCGCCCGTGCGATGCTTGTGGTGGCCATGGCGGCATGCCTGCCCAGCAGCTATGTTCTCGCGGCGGACGGCCCGAAGCTGACGCCGGCCATGCGCGCTGCGGTGGTCACGCATTTGGAAGCCGAGCTGAAATCTCGGTACGTGTTTCCCGACGTCGCCGGGCACATCGCGACGGATCTTGCCGCGAACCTGAAAGCAGGGCGCTACGACCAGGATGTGACGACGGAGGCGTTTGCCGACCACCTCTCCCGTGACATCCGTGCCTCGGGCAATGACCGGCACCTGATGGTGCAGTTCGCGCCGAAATTCCGTTCGCCGCCCGCGGGCGATCCGCCGCCGCCTACCAAGGCTGATCTGGATGAAGAGCAGGCCTGGGTGGACAAGGATGGGGCGGGGATTGCCGCCGTTCGTCGGCTCCCCGGAAACATTGGCTATATCGACCTGCGCCAGTTCCCGCCGGCCGACTTTGTCGTCCCGCGTTACAAGGCGGCGATGCAGCTTCTCGCCGGGTCGGAAGGCATCATTATCGACCTGCGTCAGAACCTGGGCGGTGACCCGCATGCCGTGGCGCTGCTCCTGAGTTACTTCTTCCGCGAGAACGACGGCCGCCACCTCAACGATATGTATTGGCGCAAGGACGGCAGCACTGACCAGTTCCATACCTTCCCCGTCGACGGCCAGCGCCTGCTGGCACCCGTGTACGTGCTGACGTCGGCGCGCACCTTCTCGGCAGGCGAAGAGGCGGCCTACGATTTCCAGACCCAGAAGCGCGGCACGCTGATTGGTGCGACCACCGGTGGTGGTGCCAATCCGGGTGGCATGTTCGCGCTAAGCGATGGCTTTATTGCCTTCATTCCGGCTGGTCGAGCTATCAATCCCGTGACGAAAACCAACTGGGAGCACGTGGGCGTCAAGCCGGATATCGAGATTGCACCGGAGAAGGCGTTCAGCACCGCCTATAGCAAGCTCATCGACCTTCAGTTGAAGGCGGCGAAGGACCCGGAAGAGCAGGACGCGCTTCGCAAAGCGCTCGGTGACGCCGATCACGTCGAGGCGCCCGTGCCTGATTACACACCATTCCATCACGATTGACAGGTTCAGAGCTTCTCGACAGCGAGCCTGAGCCCCAATCCGATAAACAACGTACCAAGGCCACGCTGCAACCAGCGCGTAGCGGCGGGCCGATGCAGGAGCGCACGCGTCAGTCGCTCCGCGGCACCAACATACGCAAGGCTCATCGCCAGCCCGATGGCGCTGGCGATGAGGCCGAGCAAGAGTAGGTGACGTACCGAGTGGGGATCCCCAGGGTTGATGAATTGCGGTAACAGCGCGATGTAGAACAGCGCGACCTTGGGATTTAGCACGTCGTTGAGGAAACCCTGCCACACGTGTTGCATCGTGCGGGCAGCGGGTCGGCCGGCCTGGGTGGTGGCGAAGCCGGACCTGGTACGCAGGGCTTGCCACCCCAGGAACAGCAGGTAGGCGGCACCGATGTACTTCACGATGGAGAACGCCGTCGTCGAGGTGAGCACCAAGGCCGATAACCCCGTCACGGCCGCGCACAAATGGAAGTACGACCCAAGGTTGATCCCGAGCGCGGCCCAAACCCCCGCTCGCCTCCCATAGGCCATGGTCCGGCCAAAAAGGAACAGCATGTCGGGCCCCGGAACGAGGAAGAGCGCGACACTCGCACCGGCGAAGAGGAGGCAGGTGTGCAGGTCCATGCGGGCAGGTAGACCTAAAGCGAGGGAAGGACGGTACGAACGTGGGCTTCGAACAGCTGCAGTAGACGCGACGGGTGCTTGCGAGCCGTCTGCACGGTAATGCCCACGGAAGGCAGCATCGGCAATCCGCTGGCAGGCGCAAGCACCTGCAGATCGGGAGGCACGCCAGTGAGCGTCATCACGGTAATGGCCTGGCCCGAACGCACGACCGCGGTGAGTCCGGCAACACTGCCACTGGCATAGGCGATGCGATAACGGCGGCCAGCCTTCTCCAGGCTCGTCGTGGCCGCAAGGTGATCGAGTGCATCCGGGTCGGATAGGGCGAGTTGCAGTGGGTCGCGTCTGTGCGCGTCGCCTCCCTTGGCGGCCACCCAGACGAAGGGTTCGCAGCGCAGGAACTGTTCGCGATGCGGGCTATCCGGCAACGACACCACGGCTATATCCAGCGACTGCTCTTTGAGCTGTTCGACAAGCCGCGGCGTAGAGGCGCACACCACCTCAATAAACACCTGCGGATGCTGTCGCGCAAAAGTCTCAAGCAATTCCGGCAGAAAAATGCGCGCGTAATCGTCAGGGCAGCCGAACCGGATGCGACCCGAGAGTGCCGTGCCGGTGAGTTCCGCGACTGCTTCGTCATGGGCGCGGAGGATTTTATGCGCGTGCGCAAGCAGGCGTTCGCCGTGGGCGGTCAAGGCAATGCCACGCCCTGTCCGATTCATTAGCGGCTGGCCCATGGCATCTTCCAGCTTCTTGATCTGCTGGCTGAGTGCGGCCTGCGTTCGCCCGACATGATCCGCCGCGCGGCTCATTGCGGCCGCGTCGGCAATCGCGACAAAGTTGCGGAGCAGGGCGATATCGAGCCTGAGCGTCATGGCCTCATGCTAAGGCAAAAGCGACACGCTGCAAGGTTCTGGCGTAAGGTACAAGCCACGCTTATGGCCCGCATTAGAACTTCTTGCTGCCCGTGGCGAATGGGCTGTGATTAAGATCGGGCCACTCAAGGGGACACCATCGATGGAAGGGCGAACGATGCACGCAATCGTGAAGCAGGGTTGTCTGGCAGTTTTTATTGGTGCGGCACTGGCGGGCTCTGCCTCCATGGTGCGTGCCCAGGATGCGTCGCTGGTCGCCAAGGATGATATTCCCCAGAAGTTTGAGGATGTCATTCCCGGCGGTAGGGACTATGTCCGGCGCGAGGTCATGGTGCCCATGCGCGATGGCACAAAGCTCTTCACCGTGATCGTGATTCCCAAGGGTGCGAAGAACGCCCCCATCATCCTTACGCGCACGCCTTACAACGCGGCTGAGCGTGCAGGTAATCCGAAGGCTACCTCCATGGCCACGGCGTTGCCGCCGCCGGATGCCATGTTCGTCGAGGCGAAATACATCCGCGTTTACCAGGATGTTCGCGGCAAGTATGGCTCCGAAGGCAAGTACGTGATGATGTACCCGCCGCGGGGCCCCTTGAATCCCACCAAGACCGATGAAACCACCGATGGCTGGGACACGATCGATTGGCTCGTAAAGCACGTGCCGGAATCGAATGGGCGCGTCGGCATGATTGGCTCCTCGTACGAAGGCGAGACCATCGTCATGGCCCTGCTCGATCCGCACCCGGCGCTCAAGGCCGCCGTGCCGGAGAGCCCGATGGTCGATACCTACATGGGCGACGACTGGTTCCATTACGGCGCGTTCCGCCAGATGATGCTCGGCTACGTCCACATGCAGACCGTGCAGAAGGGCGAGGGCGCCGTCACGCCCACCGACACCTATGACAAATACGAGGAATACCTGCGCGCCGGATCGGTCGGGGATTACATCCGCAGCCGCGGCCTCGAAAAGCTGCCGTTCGTGGCGCGCATGATGGAACACCCCGCGTACGACGACTTCTGGCAAGGCCAGGATCTGGCCCGTCGCCTCGCTGCCAAGCCGTCCAGCGTACCAACCATCTGGGAGCAGGGCCTGTTCGACCAGGAGGATATGTGGGGCGCCAACCATGCGTGGCTCGCCCTCAAGGCAGCGGGGCGCAGTGCGAATAACTGGCTGGTCATGGGCCCGTGGTCGCACAGCCAGGTCAACGGGAAGGGCTACGCCGTTGGCGCGTTCAAGTGGGAGGGCGATACCTCGCGCCAGTACAACCGGCAGATGGTGATGCCGTTCTTCGAGCAGTACCTGCAGGACGGGCAGCCGGCGAAGCTCGCCAGGGTGAATATCTACAACACTGGCGCCGATCGCTGGGAAACCTTTGAGGATTGGCCGACTGCTTGCGCGAGTGGCTGCGGCACAGGTCTGAAGCCGCTTTACCTGGCGAAGGACGCAAGCCTGTCGTTCGATAAGCCTACCGACGGCCAGGCCGCCGATACCTACGTGAGCGATCCCGCCAAGCCGGTGCCGTTCTTGCCGCGCCCGGTGCTCGATCCTTTCTACGGTTACGGTTCCACCTATGCAGGGTATCTCCCCTGGAGTTCTTGGCTGGTGCACGACCAGCGCTTCGTCGACGGGCGCAGTGATGTGCTCAGCTACGAGACGCCTGTACTCACCTCCGCAGTACATGTGCAGGGCATCCCAGTGGCCGACCTCAAGGCGATGACCACCGGTACGGATGGCGATTTCGTGGTGAAGCTCATCGACGTCTTCCCCTCATCGGTCCCGAGCGATGCCAGCATGGGCGGCTACCAGATGGCGATCGCCATGGACATTCTCCGTGGCCGTTACCGCGAGAGCTTCGAGCACCCGAGCGCCATTCCGGCCAATACCCCGCAGACCTACAAATTCGACCTGCCTAACGTAAATCACGTATTCCAGCCCGGACACCGGATCATGGTGCAGGTGCAGTCCACGCTGTTCCCGCTATATGACCGTAACCCGCAGACCTACGTGCCGAATATCTTCAATGCGAAGCCGGGCGACTACCGGGCGGCGACGATTTCGGTGCTGAGGTCGGATAGCCAGCCGAGTGCCGTGTGGTTGCCGGTGGTGGGGCACTGAGAGGGGCTGCACCGGGAGCTGGCTCACGCTATCTTTCCCTAATCGCGGGAGGGCTTAGTGGGTATGGCTTATCGAATCCTGATCATTGGCGGCACGGGGCAGGTCGGCGCGGCGGTTATTCGCGCGCTGCTTGCGACGCCGTCGTGTGTCGAAATCGTCATGGTGAATCGTAGGGAAGTCGGGATTGCGGCCGATCCCCGGCTGAGCCAGGTGGTGCTGGACACGAGTGCTGCTGAATTCGCTGACGAGGTGGCGCGGCGTGCGCGCGACCTGCTCGCGCTGGGCGAGCCCGTTTACGCGGTCTCTTGCGTCGGTGTCGGAAGCGGTAGCGCGAAATGGTCCGAGGACCAGTTGAAGGCGCTGGAGATCGGTGTCGTAGGTAGTTTCGCCCGGGGGTGCCATGTCGCTGGTATTACCCACTTCGCATTGCTGTCGGCGGTAGGCAGCAATCCAAAGAGCCGCTTCCGTTACGTGCGCGTGATGGGCATGAAGGAAGCTGCGATCGAAACTATCGGATTCAAGCGTCTCGCGATTTTCAGGCCCGGGATCATTGCTGGAAACGCGCACACGCCCGGTTACGTGGCGTGGCTTGGCCGGCTCGTGCCGGGGCGGTTCGGAGTGGTTGAGCAGGACGATATCGGCCGAGCGTTCGTCGCTGAGTTCAATGCGGCTGATGGGGGAAGTGGGGTAACGTATCTTGAGAACGGCGAGATGCGACGGATGTCTCGATCGGCCTGATCGAGCAGTTAATGGAGGTGGCATGCGACACGGATATCTTGGTTACCTGGGTTTCGCGCTGGCAATGGCTTGCCCGTCGTGTGGAATCGCTGCTGAGGCAAAGGCGCCTGCTCACCCTGCGGCTGCAACCACGATCACGCTTGAGCGCAGCATGTGCTACGGGGCGTGCCCGGCTTATAAAGTGACGATTCACGGCGATGGCCGCGTGCACTATGAAGGTGAGCCCGGTGGGCCTCCGCGTGCGGCTCAGCAGCCCGGCGATTTCGGCCCGGGTTATACGGTAGTCGTGGGTGGAAGCCATGATGACCGCATCCCCTCTACTGAGATTTCCGTCTTGCTTGCGCGGTTTCGCGACGCGGGATTCTGGGATCTCAACGATGAGTACAAGGCTGCCGTCACCGACGTGCCGACCTACACCGTCACGCTTTCGAATGGCTCGCGTACCAAGTCCGTCGTCGATTTCATGGGCTCGGAGGTGGGCATGCCTGCTTCGGTGACGGCCTTGCAGGATGCTATCGACAAGGCGGCCCATACGGATCGATGGACGAAAGGTACCGCCGAGCTCATTCCGTGGCTGGAGAGGAATGGATTCGACTTCCATTCCGATACGGCGGCACAAATGGCGGTGGCTGCTGAGAAGCGCTTTGCCGACGAAGGCCTGGTTACCGCCTTGATCGACCGCGGCGCGCCACTCGAAACACCGGTGTCGGACGACTCGGCATTCCAGGAGACTTCGCCCGAAGGTGAGCTGGCGGGTTTGACCTTGTTAAAAGTATCGCTGAGGCGCGGGCATGCGCAGGTTTTCAATCGCCTGGTCGATCGCGACTGGCTTGGTCGCTGGGACAGGGTTGAGGCAGGGCGGGAATTTGCTCGTAGATCGGCCGGTTGCTCACCGGCGATGGTAGATGCGGCAGTCGCTGCGGGTATCCCGGTCGACGCCGTGACGATTGCATTGCCAGCGTACAGTTCTACGGATGTTGGTGGCGCGACGGCGCTTGCGAGCTTGCGGAGTGACTACGCGTGCTATCGGGAGGATGGGGCGCGAATTCCGACGGTCAGGGCGCTACTTGAGCGGGGCGCCGATCCGAATCATCGCGACGATGAAGGGCGGCCGCCGTTGTGGGGTGTGGAAAGCATGGAGTTCGTCGACCTGCTCCTTGCCCACGGCGCGGATGCGACGATCACGGATAATCGGGGCAACAGCCTGATCTTCGGTGCCAGCAATGAGGAGGTCGTGCTCCGGCTTCTCGAGGCTGGCGCGAGCGTTCAGGGGAGGGATTCGCAGGGAAGATCCCTGGCTGCGCGCATGGCGGAGTCGCCCATGCCTCAGGTAGCTGCGTGGCTCAGTGCCCACCCCGAGGCGTCGCAGAAGTAAGCCGCAATGGTCAGTCCTGCTTCATGGCTGGGCAACTTGCGCCGCCCTGCGTGAATGAGTCAGGGGTGACTGGACTTACCGCCTGGAAGGACACTCATGCACCGTTCCTTGTACCAATCGCGGTATAGGGCCGGGTCGCCGCCGGACGCCGAGGCGTACGTGTAGTCCGCGATTTTCTTCAGGTTCGCAATGTTTTTCGCGTCCTGTCCATTCGACATGTCGCTCAAGAAGTCATCCTCGGAAACCCCCTGGTCCTGGGCGCTTCGGGCCTTTCCTGCGATATCCGCGCCGATCGCACACTGCTCTTCGGGCGTCAGTGGGTGCGAGCCGGCCTGCTGTGCATGGGCTGCCTGGGTGGCTACCAGGAAGACCATGGCGGTGACGAACTTGTTCATCGTAACGATTTACCAGTTTGACCCGGCCGCAGGTACGTTCGGCCGGTGAAACAAGAAGTAGGCGGCTGGTATGAAGTAGAAAACCATCCAGTGCCCCGAAAAGAGTCGGACTTCAGTCGCCTTTAGCGCGGAGTATTCAGCGAGCGTGAGTGTGCGAACCACCGCACCATGAACCTTGAGGACGTACTGAGCGCCCTGCTGGACGGCATTGCCGCCTCCTGTCTGAATGATCGAGATACCGAAGTTGACAACAGCGTACGCAAAAAGTGCGGCGCCGAAAGCGACGACCCACGGGGGAAGATCCTTCGAAGCGTTGGTGAGCGTGACGCGGCCGCCGTACTCCTTTCGCACGGCAAGGATGAACGGCACGAACACTGCAAAGATGCCGGCGTGAAGCGCCCAGGTGGCAGGGAAGGTCGTGGCCACATCGATGCCTGCAAGAGCCGAGATGTGAACGGCGACGGATGCCAGAAATCCCACGGCGGCCAGCGTGCCGATCAGCCTTTGTAGCGTTGCGTTCATTCCGGCATGGTCTTTGAGCCACATTGTGGTGCGGATCATACGCCTGGCATGGGGCGGCGCAAGGAGCATCGCTCGCGCCTATCTGGGATGGCTAGCCAAGGCGGCTCACTTGTCGCTCGTGCGTGTACTTGCGGGCTTCGGGCTAAATGTGACGTGGATCAGCGCCGATCCATTGCTTGCGGCTTCGAATGTCCCGGTGTGAGCGTTGTAGTGGAGGACGTCGCCTGAGACCGCGCCACCCGTTTGCTTTTCGGCATGGGCTGAGCCGGTGAGGACTGCCAACCCCGTTTCGACGTTGTAGTCGATTTTCTGAGCATCGGCGGTCATTCTGAGGTTTGCGTCGTCGAGTTGCTCTACGTGGGCATTTTCTCCCGTGACGACCACGCGAGAGAGTGCGCTATCTTGGTTCGTATACATGTCTGCGTGTGTTCCGGTGACCTTGAGGGTCCCTTGGGTAATTACCACGGAGCCATCGAGCTGGGATTTGCTATCCGGGCCGATGTCACCGGAAAACTTATTGCCGTCCGCCTTGGCAGGAACGGTTCGGTCGGAGGACTTCGCAGTAGCCAGGGGCGATACGCAGATACATCCGACAGCCATGAGTATGCCAAGGCAGGAAAGCGTCGTTCGCATGGTCATCATCCTTGTGTCTGTTCGGTCGCTAACTGTCATCTCCTACCGCTCCGGCCGACGGTCGTTACGCCTTGGCGCCGCGGCGAGGATTCCCTCTGGAATCGCACCGGCAAGACAGAGCGGAGCGGCGAGTTCGCCGAGACCCCAGGCCTTCGCCAGATGCATGCCGAATACGTTATCGAGGCCTATTGGCAGTAGAACGATCAGGCCGAAGGCGGCGAGGATGCCGACGAAGGCGCCGCCTCGCAGTGCGGCCAGGCGATAGGAGTAGAAGCGAGCGGTCATCCGTAAGTACCTCGCGCTGGTTTTCGCGGATGGTACGCCTGGGTGGGGGTGGTGCAAAGGGCATTGCGCGCAAGCGCGCTCATACAGGGGGCGTGGAGTTAGGTGGGCTTGGGGAGCCAGGATTGCATGAAGGCTTCGAGCGTTACGCGGGGCGGTACCGTCAGGCCGGCTGCATGCACGAATGCTTGTGAGGCTTTGAGGAAGGCTTGCTTTGCACGTGCGCTGTCCATGCGGGCGGTGGCTTGTTTCTGCCGGAGCTGCACGATGTGCGCGGAAGGCTGGCCGGGTTTGGAGAACTTCGCGTAGCGGCGGAGTTCATCCGCAGCGGTGGTCGTGTCACGCGCGGCGCGTTCCATGGCCGCGCGGGCTTCTGACGCCTGGGCGAGCAGGGCGGTGGCCTCGGGCGAAAGATCGGCCGGGGTGGGGCTCTTGTGATCGACCATGCGTTTCTAAACCCCGGAAAAAACAAAGCCCCGCATCGCTGCGAGGCTTTGTCTTATAATTGGTGCCCAAGAGAGGACTCGAACCTCCACGGTTTTACCCGCTAGTACCTGAAACTAGTGCGTCTACCAATTCCGCCACCTGGGCAGGTGTCCCGGTCGCAGCAGTTGCTGCCCCGTGAGCCGCGTAGATTAGGCAGGTCAGATACACTTGTCAACGATTTTTCAAAACGGGAAGTAAAAATTGTTACTTCCCCCCTTCAAGGTCCTTACGTGACGAAGAAAAACAAAGGTTCCGGTGCCCGCAAGGGGCCCCGTAAGCCCAAGGCCAGCCGCCCCGGAAAGGCGCTGGCCAAGTTCCGCGACGGCTTCCCGGCCCCTGCGGTCGCCGATCCGCACGCCGCGCGCGAAGCGCAGCGCTATGAAAACCCGATTCCCAGCCGCGAGGCGATCCTGGCGCTCCTCGAGGAGCGCGGCGAGCTCATGCTGGCCGAGGACATCGCCCGCGCGCTCCGCCTGTTCACCGAATACGAGATCAACGCGCTGGATAAGCGCCTTGGCGCCATGGTTCGCGATGGCCAGTTGCTGCGTAACCGCCGCAATGGTTATGCCCCGGCGCAGAAGCTCAGCCTGATCCCGGGCCGTGTCATCGCCAACGCCGAAGGCTACGGCTTCCTGCGCCCGGACGAGGGCGGCGATGACCTCTACCTCTCGCCGTCGCAGATGCGCAGTGTGCTGCATGGCGATCGTGTGCTTGCCAGCGTCGTCGGCATCGATCGCCGTGGCCGCCGCCAGGGCGCCATCGTCGAAGTGCTGGAACGCCGCTCGCCGCGCTTGGTCGGCCGCGTGGTGGTCGAGAATGGCGTGACGCTTGTCGAGCCTGACGACCGCCGCCTGCACCAGAACATCATGATTCCCGCCGGCCGCGATGCCGGTGCCCGCTCGGGCGAAATCGTGGTCGCTGAGATCACCGACCCACCGACCCCGCACCGCGGCCCGATGGGCACGATCCGCGCCGTTCTGGGCGAGCGCCTGCAGCCGTCGCTGGTGGTCGAGATGGCCATCGCCAGCCACGACCTCCCGCACGAGTGGCCGCCGCAGGTCATCCGCCAGGCGGAGGAAGTAGAGCCGAAGGTCACCGCCGCCGAGCGCCAGGGCAAGGTCGACATCCGCAACCTGCCGTTGGTCACGATCGATGGCGAGGATGCCCGCGACTTCGATGACGCGGTGTACGCCGAGCCGCTGAAGCAGGGTGGCTTCCGCCTCATCGTTGCCATCGCCGACGTGTCGCATTACGTGCCCGAAGGCACGGCGCTCGACGCCGAAGCCTACGAGCGCAGCACGTCCACGTACTTCCCGGGCTTTGTCGTGCCGATGCTGCCGGAGACCCTCTCCAACGGCATCTGCTCGCTGAACCCGCGCGTCGACCGCCTGTGCATGGTCTGCGACATGGAAGTGGATGCGGAAGGCGAAGTGCAGCATTCGAAGTTCTACGAAGCCGTGATGTACTCACACGCGCGCCTGACCTACACCAAGGTCTGGCAGGCGGTCGGCGAGCACAACGCGGCCGTGCGCGAAGAAATCGCCGAGGTGCTGCCGCAGGTGGAAAACCTGCACAAGCTGTACAAGGCGATGGCGAAGGCACGCAAACGCCGCGGTGCCATCGATTTCGAAACGCCGGAAGTGAAGTTCCGCCTCGCGCCGTCGGGCGATGTGATGGCCATGGGTGCCAGCGACCGCAACGATGCGCACAAGCTGATCGAGGAATGCATGATTGCCGCCAACGTGCAGGCGGCGAAGTTCCTCTCCAAGCGCAAGATCCCGGCGCTGTACCGCGTGCACGCGCCGCCGCCGGTCGAGAAGTACGAAGACCTGCTGCAGTTCCTGCGCGAGTTCAAGCTGAAGCTGCCGCCGAACGATGAAGTGACGCCGGCCGACTTCTCGGCATTGCTGAAGAAGGTGCACGACCGCCCCGAGGCCGAGCTGATCCAGTCGGTGCTGCTGCGTGCGCAGAGCATGGCGGTGTATCTGCCGGCTAACAACGGGCATTTCGGCCTTGCGCTGGAGGCCTACGCTCACTTTACGTCGCCGATTCGCCGCTATCCCGACCTGCTGGTCCATCGCGCCATCCGTTACGCACTCACCAAGGGCAAGCCCGCGGATTACGTGTACAGCGAAGCGCAGATGGAAAAGATGGCCGTGCATTGCTCGCAGCGCGAGCGCCGTGCGGAAGAGGCCGAGCGCGATGTGGATGAGCGCTTCAAGTGCGCGTGGATGGAAAAGCACGTGGGCGAAGAGTTCGCGGGCACCATCACGGGCGTCACGTCGTTCGGCTTGTTCGTGGAACTGGCCGCATCGCGCGTCTCCGGCCTCGTGCACGTTTCGCAGCTGCCGAACGACTATTACAAGTTCGATCCGGTCCGCCACCTGCTGGCGGGTGAGCGCACCGGCGCACGTTATCGCCTGGGCGATTACGTGAGCGTGCAGGTGCTCCGCGCGAGCATGGAAGATCGCAAGATCGATTTCCGCCTGAAGGCTCGCCTGGAGTCGCTACCGAAGCCCGCCGCACCTGCGCCCGTCGCTTCCGCACCGGCGGCACCGTCAAGCGCCGTGGCCCAGGTCGGCAAGGCCATTGGCCGCGTGGTGAAGAAGGTGGCCGAGAAGCTGGCGGGTAAGAAGCCTGCGGCGAAGCCGGTCGTGGAGAAAGCGCCCGTGACGAAGGCGCCGGCACCGGCCGCGTCGAAGCCCACCGCCGCCAAGGCCCCCGCGTCCAAGGCTCCGGCCGCCAAGGTACCCGCCGCCAAGCCGGTGGCCGCCAAGCCACACGCTGCCAAGCCGCAGGTAGCGAAGGCGCAGCAGGCGGGCAAACCGGCACCCGCGAAGCCCGTGGTTGCAGCGAAGCAGCCGGCAAAGTCGCACCAGGCCGCCCAGCCCGCCTCGAAGCAATCGGCTGCCAAGCCGCCGCTCGCGACGAAGAAGCGCCCCGAGGTTGCCTCGGCCGCGTCGGTCACGGATCATCCGCTCCCCGCGCTTCCGCCGCTGCCTGCTGTAAAGAAGGCTGCCGGCGCGAAACCGGCCGCCACCAGGACGGCGGTCAAAGCCCCGGCAAAGAAGGCGGCGCCCTCGCAGGCACCTGCAAAGAAGGCCGCGGCGAAGAAGCCGGCAGCACCAGCGGCCGTCGCCAAGCAGGCGCCGGCAAAGAAGGCGGCCGCGAAAAAGGCCCCCGCGAAGAAGGCAGCGGTGAAGAAAGCCGCGCCGCGTACGAATAAAGGTAAGTCGTAAGTTATGGCGACAGAAACGTGGATTGTGGGTATCAACCCGGTCGAAGGCGCCCTCGCCAACGATCCGGAGCGTATCCGTGAATTGCTGGTCGAGCAGAACTCGAAGAACGCCCGTATCAACGAGATCCTGGCCGCCGCGCGCAAGCACGGCATCCAGGTGCGTACGATGGGTAAGGACCAGCTCGAAAAAATGAGCGGTGAAGCCCGCCACCAGGGCGTCGTCGCGCGTTACGAAACGCCGCCGATGCTCGGTGAGAACGACCTCGAATCGCTCGTGGAAAAGGCCGGCCCGGATTGCCTGGTGCTGGTGCTCGATGGCGTGACTGATCCGCACAACCTCGGCGCCTGCCTGCGCAGCGCCGCGGCGGCGAAGGTCACCGCCGTGGTGGTGCCGAAGGATCGCGCCGTGGGCCTTACGCCGACGGTGCGCCGTGCTTCGGCCGGCGGTGCGGATCTCGTGCCGCTCGTCGCCGTGACCAACCTGGCGCGTACCCTGCGCAGCATGAAGGATGCGGGCGTGTGGGTCACCGGCCTGGCTGGCGAGACCGAGCAGTCGATCTACCAGGTGGACTTCAAGGGCCCGGTCGCGATCGTGCTGGGCAGCGAAGGTGATGGCATGCGCCATCTCACCCGTGAACTCTGCGATTTCGTGGCGAAGATCCCGATGCCGGGCAACATGGAGAGCCTTAACGTCTCCGTGGCCACCGGCGTCGTGCTGTTCGAGGCACTGCGCCAGCGAGGTGTGAAGAAATGAGTAGCTTGCTGTGGCATGACTGGTGTGGCCTCGTGGGCGTCGCGCTCGTGCTGGTCGCGTTCTTCCTGCTCCAGGCGCACAAGCTCTCGGGGCAGGGCTACCCGTATCAGGTGATGAACCTGCTCGGCGCGTTCGGCATCCTGCTCTCGCTGATCTTCGGCACGTTCAACCTGCCGGCGTTCCTGCAGGAGATGGCCTGGTTCCTGATCAGCGTGTACGGCATCGTGCGCGGCGTCCGCGCCCGCAATGCCGCGCAGATCATCCCGTAAGGCCAAACGCCCCGTCCCCGTAGGAGCCCACCCTGTGGGCGACATCTTTCGCGGAAGAGCCACAGACCCTGTGGCGGCTGTACGAAAGGCGTCGCCCACAGGGTGGGCTCCTACGACGGCGAGGGCGAGGGCGACGGGCGACGGGCGACGGCGAGGGCGGGGGTTACACGCCGGTCAGGTGGCCCTGGTAAAATGCCCTTCGAACCTGCGCAATGCGGGTTCCCGCGCCGGGACGACCCGGTGCCGGCATGACTCCGCGGGGACGACCCCGCCTTGGCGGAGCCGGAACCATGTACTGGTCCATTCTCGTCTTAGCCGGTCTGTTCGAGATCGCGTGGGCTGTTGGCCTGAAATACACCGAGGGCTTTACGAAGCTCGTGCCCAGCGTGCTTACGGGCGGCGCGATGCTGATCAGCATCGTCCTGCTGGCGTTCGCTACGAAGAAGCTGCCGCTCGGCACCGCTTATGCGGTGTGGACCGGTATCGGCGCGGTGGGCGCGGTGACGCTCGGGATCATCCTGTTCGGTGAATCCGCGCAGCCGTTGCGGCTGCTCTGCGTCGGGCTGATCGTGGCCGGCATCATCGGCCTAAAGCTCACGGCAGGCTGAAACATACTGTAGGAGCCCACCCTGTGGGCGACATCTTTCGCGGAAGAGCCACAGACCCTCTGGCGGCTGTACGAAAGGCGTCGCCCACAGGGTGGGCTCCTACGGATCGCACGAGGCGTCCGGGTAGAGCGACGGGCGGGGGCCCGTCGGGCTTGCTTATTTGACGGTGAAATCCGGGCTGGCCGTGTCGTCTTTCTTGGTGCGCGGGGCCACCAGCGGCTCGCCGTGGACCACGAACCACACGTTCTCCGCGATGTTCGTGGCGTGGTCACCGATGCGCTCGATGTTCTTGGCCATGAACAGCAAGTGCGTGCACGGGGTAATGTTGCGCGGGTCTTCCATCATGTAGGTGAGGAGGGCGCGGAACACCACGGTATACGCTTCGTCGAGCTCAGCGTCGGACTTCCACACTTCGTAGGCCGCTTCCGCGTCCTGCTCGTGGTACGCCTTGAGCACGTTGCGCAGCTGTTCGGCAGCCAGCTCGGCCAGGTTGGCCAGGCCACCGGCGGCGGTGATCGGTGCCACGCGGCTGAGCGGGATGGAACGCTTGGCCACGTTGGCGGCGTAATCGCCGATGCGCTCGATGTCGGCCGCGATACGCAGGGCCGCGAACACGTTGCGCAGGTCGCCGGCGATCGGCGCGCGCAGCGCGAGCAGGCGGACCACGTCCTGGCTGATGTCGTGCTCGAGCGCGTCGATCGCGTCGTCGTTGTCGACCACACGCTGGGCGGCGCGCTCGTCGCGGCGCTGGACCACGTCGATCGCGGCTTCGAGCTGCGCGACGGCAAGCTCGCCCATCTTCACGATTTCGCCGGTCAGGCGCTTCAGCTCGTCGTCGTAGCTCTTGATGATGTGCTGGTGCGGGGTGTTCATCGCATGCCTCGAAAGTGGTGACTTAGCCGAAACGGCCGGTGATGTAGTCTTCGGTCTGCTTCTTGTCCGGCTTCGTGAAGATCTTTTCGGTCTTGTCGAACTCGATCAGCTCGCCCATGTACATGAAGGCGGTCATGTCCGAGCAACGCGCAGCCTGCTGCATGTTGTGGGTAACGATGACGATCGTAAAGTCCTTCTTGAGCTCCTCGACCAGCTGCTCGATGCGGCTCGTCGCGATCGGATCGAGCGCCGAGGTGGGCTCGTCAAGCAGGAGCACTTCCGGCTTCAGGGCAATACCGCGGGCGATGCACAGGCGCTGCTGCTGGCCACCGGAGAGGCCCAGCGCGCTCTGCTTGAGCTTGTCCTTCACTTCGTCCCACAGCGCGGCGCCACGCAGGGCCTGCTCCACGCGCTCTTCCATGGTCGAGCGGTTGAGCTTCTCGTGGTGACGGATGCCGTAGGCCACGTTTTCGAAGATGGTCATCGGGAACGGGACCGGCTTCTGGAACACCATGCCCACCTTGCTGCGCAGGCGGTTCATGGAGTACCTCGGGTCCAGGATGTTCTCGCCATCCAGCACGATCTCGCCCTCGGCACGCATGCCCGGGTAGATCGCATAGATGCGGTTGAAGATGCGCAGCAGGGTGGACTTGCCGCAGCCCGAGGGGCCGATGATGGCGGTGACCTTCTTCTCCGGCACATCGAGGCCGATGTGCTTCAGCGCGTGGAACTCGCCGTAGTAGAAGTTCAGGTCGCGCACGGTCATCTTCGCGGGCACCTGGCCCAGGTCGACGCCCGCATGGTGCGGCGACGTGCCGAAGCCCGGCTGGGCGGCGACTTCGTTCATGTTAGTCATGGGACACCTTGGAGCGGAAGGCGAAGCGGGCGATGAGGCTCAGCGCCAGCACGAACATGGTGAGGACGAACGCACCGGCCCAGGCCAGGACGTTGATGTCCGGGCTGGGATCCTTGGTGTACTCGTAGATGACCTGCGGCAGGCTCGGCATCTTGTCGAGCGGGTTGAAGGTCATGAAGTTGTTGCCGAAGGCCGTGAACAGCAGCGGGGCGGTTTCGCCGCTGATGCGGGCCAGGGCCAGCAGGATGCCGGTGACGATACCCGAACGGGCCGAGCGCACCAGGATCTGCAGCGTGAGCTTCCACTGCGGCACGCCCAGCGAGAGCGCGGCCTCGCGCAGCGTGCCGGGCACCAGGCGCAGCATTTCGTCGGTGGTGCGGACGATGACGGGCAGGGCGATCAGGGCCAGGGCGATACCGCCAGCGACGCCGGAGAACGTCACGTCGCCGTCGGTGAGGTACTTCGAAGGCAGCACCACGATGGTGTAGACGAACAAGCCCAGCACGATCGACGGCGCCGACAACAGGATGTCGTTGAGGAAGCGGATGGTCGGGCCGAGCTTCGAACGCAGCGAGTATTCGGCGAGCCAGGTGCCGGCCGCCACGCCGATCGGGGTGGCGATCAGGATGCCGAGCACGTTGAGGATCAGGCTGCCGACCATGGCATTCGCCAGGCCGCCTTCTTCACGGTACGCGGTGATCTTGGTGAACAGCTGCGGCTTCAGGCCGGCGAGGCCCTGGCTCAGCGTTTCCCACAGGATCCAGGCCAGGAAGAGCAGGCCGATCGCCGTGGCGAGCATGCTCAGGGTCATGGCAACGATGTTCTTGACGCGGCGCTTGGTGTAGAGCGAGGCGGACATTATTTGCCCTCCTTCACGGCCATGCGGCGGAGCATGAGGCGGGCGATCAGCAGCACGATGAAGGTCACCACGAAGAGCAGGAAGGCCAGCGCCATCAGGGCCGAGCGCTGCAGGCCCTGCGCTTCACCGAACTGGTTGGCGATGGTCGAGGCGATCGAGCTGCTGGTTTCAAGGAACGACAGCGAGAACTTGAAGGTGTTGCCGAGCACGAAGGCCACGGCCATCGTCTCGCCAAGCGCGCGGCCCAGGCCCAGGAACACGCCGCCGATCACGGCGGTGCGGGTGTAGGGCACCACGATGTCCCACACCACTTCCCACGTGCTGGAGCCCAGCGCGTACGCCGATTCCTTCAGGCGGGTCGGCACGGTCTGGAACACTTCGCGCATCACCGAGGAGATGAACGGGATGATCATCACCGCGAGGACAAGGCCCGCGGTGAGGACGCCGGCGCCGAAGAACGGGTATTCGCTGGCGAAGAACTTGCCGATGGCCGGGACGTGCGTAACGAGCCAGGACACCTGGCCGTCCGGCGGGTCGGCGCTGAAGTTGTTCATCAGCCATGGCTTGATGTGCTCAGCCACGAACGGGGCGAAGATGAAGAGGCCCCACATGCCGTAGATGATCGACGGGATGCCGGCGAGCAGTTCGATGGCGGAGCTGACCGGACCGCGCAGCCACTGCGGGGCGATCTCGGTAAGGAAGAGGGCGATGCCGAAGCTGACCGGCACGGCGAAGAGCAGCGCGATGAACGCGGTGCCGATGGTGCCCATGATCGGGACGAGCGCACCGTACTGGTCGTTGCTCGGGTCCCAGGTGGCACTCGTAAGGAAGCCGAAGCCGAACGTGTGGAACGCGTCCGAGCCCAGCCAGAGCGTGGAGCCCGCCGCGCCCACCAGGGCGAGCAGGACGATAAGGGCACAGCCCTTGAGAACCCAGCCGAAGATTCGGTCGTCGCGCGAATCCTTCGCGTTGCGGGCCGCCTCGGCGGCGCGCTCGGCGCTGGGAACGGCGTTGCTGACGGAGGCGTGCATGCGGATGCGGTTTCCTGGGGCCTGTGCAAAACGTGAGGGTCGCCGCCCGATATGGGCGGCGACCCCCGGTTGGTCGTTACCGTGACCGGCTTAGATGTCAGCCGGATGGCAGCGGCCTATTACTTGTTGCCGAGGTCCGAAGCCCAGTAGGCCTCGATCTTCTGCACCAGCGTGGTCGGCAGCGCGACGTAGTCGAGCGAAGCGGCGTCCGACTGGCCCTTCTCGAGCGACCACTTGAAGAAGTCGAAAGCGACCTTCGAGTGCGACGGGTTCTTCGACTTCTTGTACATGATGATCCAGGTCGTCGCGGTGATCGGCCATGCCTGCTCACCCGGAGCGTTGGTCATGATCACGTTGAAGTCCTTGGCCGAAGCCCAGTCAGCGGTGCCAGCGGCAGCGCCGAAGGTGTCGGCGTTCGGCTGGACCCACTTGCCGGCAGCGTTCTGCATCTGCGCGAACGAAATGCTGTTCTTCTTGGCGTAAGCGTATTCGACGTAGCCGATCGAGCCCGGGATCTGGCGCACGTACTGCGACACGCCTTCGTTACCCTTGCCACCCACGCCAGCCGGCCACTCGACGGCCGTGCCGAACTTCACCTTCGAAGCCCACTCCGGACTCACCTTCGAGAGGTAGTTGGTGAAGTTGAACGAGGTGCCCGAACCGTCCGAACGATGGACGACGGTGATCTTGTTGCTGGGGATCTTGAGGCCCGGGTTCAGCGCGGTGATCGCCGGGTCGTCCCACTTGGCGATCTTGCCGAGGTAGATGTCGGCGAGGACGGCACCGGTCAGCTTGAGCTGGCCAGCCTGGACGCCCTGCAGGTTCACCACCGGCACGATGCCGCCGACGACGCTGGGGAACTGGCCGAGGCCGAACTTGGCGAGGTCTTCGCCGCTCATCGGAGCGTCAGAGGCGCCGAAGTCGATGGTGCCTTCCTTGATCTGGGCGATACCGGCACCCGAACCGACGGACTGGTAGTTCAGCTTGTTACCCGTGGCTTCGGCGTACTTGGCCGACCACTTGGAGAGGACGGGGTAGACGAAGCTCGAACCGGCGCCGGTGATATCGGTGGCCTGGGCAGCGCCCATGCCGAACAGCGAAGCTGCCACCAGGGCGGCGATGCGGAGTTTGCGTGTGAACACGGAGGATTCCTCGGTTGAATGAGTGTCGGGCGATGCCCGCCCGGGGCCGTATTCCAGCCCCGCCGTGTTGCAATGAAATGTGTCGAATGTTTCAGGCTTATGACAGCAGGCGATTTGCTGTCATATTCAAAAGCTTACGAAATGCCTCAAACTGCGACCGAGGTCACGCGATCGGCCTCAGCAAGCTCCAGCCGCCGCCATCGGTTCACGATTTCGCAGAACAGTTCCGCCGTGCGTTCCGCATCGTAAACCGCGGAATGGGCCTCGCGGGTATCGAAGGATAGCCCCGCGGCGATGACAGCTTTGCTAAGCACGGTCTGGCCATAGGCCAGGCCACCCAGGGTGGCGGTATCGAAGCAGCTGAAGGGGTGGAACGGGTTGCGCTTGTGGGCCACCCGGCGCACGGCCGCATTAAGGAAGGCGAGATCGAACGCGGCGTTATGGCCCACCAGGACCGCCCGCTGGCACTCCGCGGCCTTTACGGCGTCGCGTACTGCATTAAATACGTGATCGAGTGCCTGCCGCTCGGGCAGGGCACCCCGGAACGGGTGGTCCGGGTCGATGCCGGTCACTTCCAGGGAGCGCGGGTCGATATTGGCGCCCGGGAAGGGCTCCACATTGGCCGACACGGCCGGCTCGGGCACCAGGAGCCCCGAGGGCTCCATGCGGATGGAGACGACCGCGATCTCGAGCAGGGCGTCGCGTTCGGCATCGAAGCCGCCCGTTTCGACATCCACGATGACCGGCAGGAACCCCCGGAACCGTCCGGCCATGGCCGTGGCGGTGCTGTTACTCGTCGTATCCATGGTGTGAAGGATACCAGCCCCCGGCCAGACCGGCACCAGACGTTAAGCCAATGTGCTCGTGTCGTCATCCTGTCACAAAAAAACCATGGAACCGTAAAACCCGTCACCCATCCTTCGCGGCGTTGGACCTGCTTTGAGAAGTTTCGGACAGAAATACCTCAAGCGGGGACACAGGGGTCCACACACACACTTTCCATACCTAGCGGAGAAATCCCATGCGTTCCAAGTTGCTCACGGTGGCCATCGCTGCCGGTCTGGGCGTGACGAGCTTCTCGGCCCTCGCTGCTACCAAGCAGACGCAGCCGACTCGCGTCACGATCGACGCCGCGACCCTCCAGCAGCTCCAGGCCCAGCTGGCCGCCCTGCAGTCGCAGGTCGCCGACCTGCAGGCCAAGCAGGAAGCACAGGCCGACGCTCAGGTCGAGACCGCCAAGGCTGTCAACGACGTGCAGACCACGGCCTCCGACGCCGTCGCTGCTGCCAAGAAGTCGTCCGACAAGCTCTCGTACAAGGGCGTGAACATCACGCTCGGTGGCTTCCTCGCCGCTGAATCGATCTACCGCACCCACAACGAAGGCGCCGATATCGCCTCGAACTGGAATGCGATCCCGTACAAGAACTCGGCCGTCGGCCACACCTCGGAAGGTCGCTTCAGCGCCCGCCAGAGCCGCGTGTCGATGCTCGCCCAGGGCGACATCGATCCCGATACGCATGTCGCCGGTTACATCGAGGCGGACTTCCTGGGCGGCGCCCAGACCGCGAACCAGAACGAATCCAACTCGTTCAACCCGCGCGAGCGTAACGTCTACATGACGATCGACTGGGACAAGCCGGGCCTGCACCTGCTGGCCGGTCAGAACTGGTCGCTGCTCACGCTGAACAGCAAGGGCATCACCCCGCGTAACGAAGCGGCTCCGCCGCAGATCGACGCCCAGTACCTGCCGGGCTTCGCCTGGGCTCGCCAGACCCAGATCCGCCTCGTGAAGGATTTCAGCAAGGAATACTGGCTCGGTATCTCGCTCGAGAACCCGCAGACCACGTTCTACGTGAGCCCGAACCAGGCCAAGGCACCGGTCACCTCGATCTACAACACGGCCGCGGGTTCGGGTTACGACTCGGCTAACACCCTGTCGCTCAACCACATCCCGGACGTGATCGTGAAGTTCGCGGCTGACCCGGGCTTCGGTCACTACGAAGTGTTCGGTCTCGGCCGCGCCTTCTACAACCGCTTCAACCAGGGTGAAGGCCCGAGCAACCACAACGTCTACGGCGGTGGTTTCGGCGTGGGCATGCTGCTCCCGGTCGTCGACAAGGTCCTCGACTTCCAGTTCACCGGCATGCAGGGTCGCGGCATCGGCCGTTACGGCTCGGCGCAGCTGCCGGACGTGACGTTCAAGCCGAACGGCGAGATCTCGCCGATCAAGGAAAACATGCTGCTGGCCGGTCTGACCTGGCACACCTCGCCGGACCTCGACCTGTATGCGTTCGGTGGTCGTGAGCGTGAGCAGAAGCAGGATTACACCTACAACGGTGTGGCCCTGGGTTACGGCAACAAGGCTTACAGCAACGCTGGCTGCGACATCGAAGGCGGCGCTTGCGTGGGCAACACGAAGCAGATCTGGAACGGCACGCTCGGCTTCTGGTGGAAGTTCTACCAGGGCAAGTTCGGCAAGGCCCAGTTCGGCGCCCAGTACTCGCACACTGTGCGTGAGGCGTTCGAGGGCGTGGGTGGTTCGCCGAAGGCGAAGGAAGACATGGTGTTCACCAGCTTCCGTTACTACCCGTTCTAAACCGGTATCGGAAAGGAGTTCCACTCAAGGACGACGAAAACGGCGGGCATTGCCCGCCGTTTTCTTTTTGGGTGACATCTTTTTTAGCTGTGCAGCGGTGCGGGTTCCTGCGCCACGCTTTCCCAGATGCCTTCGAGCAGCATGTGGCGTACGCGCGGCACGTACTCGGTCTTTGATGCGAGCACGCGATCGCGCACGTGGTCGCTGAAGGAGACGACGGTGCGGCTGCGGTCGCAGATGGCGGCCACGACGTTCGCTTCGCTCGCGCCGGTGCTGCCCGGGGGCAGGGGCGAACACATGGCGGCCGAGGGTGCGCCCAGCGTGCCGACATAAACCTCGACGCGCTGCGTATGGCCGTCCTGCAGACCATCGGTCGGGCCGGTCCAGGGGCGGCCGTGCACGTCGTAGACATCGGCATGGCCATCCGCATGGTGGAACACGAACGGCATGTGCTCCAGGCGAGACGCCCAGAGGTCGTAAGTGTCGGAGGACTGGACGGTGCGGGTTTGCAGGTGGGCTGCACAGCCGGCCGAGAGGCCGGCCATGAGCGCCACCATGCCGAGGCGGCGAAGGCTCCGGGTTTGCACGTGGGAGGTCTCCTGGCGGCTCAGGGCGCTGCCGTAGCGGCCGGCGGCTGGGCAGGCTGTGCCGGAGCCGCTGGGTCCGCAGGAGTCGCCGGGGGACGACCGCCGGCGGCATCCGTACCGCCCGACCACCCACCGCCCAGGGCGCGGATCAGATCCACGCTCGCCTGCAACTGGCGCGTATGCACCAGCTCTGCCGTGCGCTCGGCCTTGAGCGCGGCCGTCTGGGCGGTCACCACTTCGAGGTAGCTCACGACGCCTTCGTTGTAACGGTTCGTGGCGAGTGTCTGCGATTGCATGGCCGCATCCGCCGCCGCGCCTTCCTGCTGGCTCTCGTGCCCCAGTTCCTGCAGCAGGGTGAGGTTGTCCTCAACCTGCTGGAACGCTTTCAGCACGACACGGCGGTATTGTGCTGAGGCCGCGTTGAATTCCGCCTTCGCCTGCGCTTCGCGCCCGCGGCGCAGGCCGCCGTCGAAGAGGTTGAGCGCGGCGAGAGGTCCGAGGCTCCAGAACTGGTTGCTCGCGCTGAGCAGCTGGCCGTGGCCAACATCCTGGAAGCCGAACGCCGCGCTCAGGCTGATATCCGGATAGAAGGCCGCACGTGCCACGCCGATGCCGGCATTGGCGGCGAACGCGCGACGCTCTGCCGCGGCGATATCGGGCCGGCGTTCCAGCAGTGCCGAAGGCATGCCGAGCGGAATGGTCGGGAGGGACACCACGGCCTTCTGCGGCGGCAGGGAGAACGTCGACGCGGGTTCGCCCACGAGTGCGGCGATCGCGTGTTCGGTGAGCGCGCGCTGCACGCGCAGTTCGGTGGCCTGGGCCTGGGCATCGGAATACTGCACGTTGGCGCGCGCGAGATCGAGGCCGGAAGACACGCCGCCATCCATGCGGTTCTGCGTGATCTGCTGGCCTTCGCCGAAGGCCTTGAGCGAATCCTCGACGATCTTGGTTTCGACGTCGTAGCCGCGCAGCTTGATGTACAGGTCGGCGAGTTCCGCCTGCAGGCTCAGCTGGACGGAAGCGAGATCGGCTTCCGCCGCCTGGGTCTGCGCCTTGCCTTCGGCGACTTCGTTGCGCACACGGCCCCACAGATCCAGCTCGTACGCCGCCGACAGGCCCAGCGTGCGGGTATCGTATTCGTTGGGCTGGTTGGCGCCGCGCAGCGGGCGCAGATCCGACTGGCGATCGTTCGTGGGGCTGGCGCTGATGCCCACGTGCGGCGCCTGGTTCGAGCCGATCTGCTCGAGGACGGCACGCGAGGCATCCAGGCGAGCGAGGGCCACGCCGAGATCGGGGTTGTTGGTGTTGAGCTGGTCTTCGAGCTTGTCGAGGGTCGGGTCGCTGTACACCTTCCACCACGGACCGCGGCTCGCCTCGTCCTTGGGCGATGCGATGGCCCAGCCCTCGGGCTTCGCGGCGCCCTTATAGGCGTCGGGGAGCGGGCCCGTCACGGGCTTGGTGTACTCGGGCGCGAGTGAGCAGCCGCCGAGGGCGAGCAGCACGCTCGCGCTGAGCAGCAAGCGGGTCGGTAGGTTACGCATGCTTGGCCTGGCCCTTGTCGTCCTGCGTCGGCGGCGCGATCTGCACCAGGTCGCCCTGAGACAGCGAATCCGTCGGGTGGTCGACGATCCGGTCGTTCGACTGCAGGCCCTTGTCGATAATGAGCTTGTCGCCGAGGTCCATCGCGATATGCACATCGCGCAGGATCACGTGGTTGTCCTTGCCCAACACTGCGATCTGCGGGCCTGCGGCGCGGAACAGCAGGGTGGTGGCCGGCACCGTCACCGAATCACCCGGGGCGTGCGTCGCGAGCTGCACTTCAGCGAAGTCACCGGGCAGGAGATCCTGTCGCGGGTTCTCCACCTTGAACTGCGCGAGCAGCGTGCCGGACGCGCGGTTGATCGCGCGGGAGGTACCAATGAGCGTGGCGTCCACGGTCTCGCCGCCGTGGCCGAGCACGAGCAGCTTCACCTTCATGCCGGGGAGGATCGATGACGCGTAGCTCTGCGGCACCTGCGTGTACAGGCGCATCTTGGTGGTGTCGGCGATGGCGAAGAGCGGATCGCCGCCACTGCTGTTCGCGGTGATGAGGTCGCCGATATCGGTATTGCGCGCGGTCACCGTGCCGTCGAACGGCGCGACGATGCGCTTGAACGATTCCAGTGCGGCGAGGCGATCGACGTCGGCTTGCGCGGCGAGCACGTTGGCGCGCGCCGTTTCAGCTTCGCTCGCTTTCTCGTCGGCTTCCTGCTTCGAGACCGAATGCGATTGCAGCAGGTTCTCCCAGCGCTTGGCCGTGGTGTCGGCCAGGCGCACGTTGGCTTGTGCACGGACCAGTTCGGCCTTGGCCTGTTCGAACTGCTGGTCGAGTTCCGGCGTATCGATCTGGGCGAGTACTTCGCCCGCCTTCACCTTTTCGCCAATGTCGACGTTCCACTGCTTCAGGTAGCCGCCGACGCGGGCGTGGATGGGCGTGGAGATCCACGCGTCCAGATGGCCCGGCAGGGTGAGGCCCTGCGTGTCGCTTAGGGCGGAGGCGGAGATCACCTGCACCGATGGAGTGAGCTGGGCCTGGGTCCACTCGCTGAGGTCATGCGATTCAACCGAGCGTAGCGACAGGCCAGCGATGACGCCGACGGCTGCCAGGCCGATGCCGATAGCGAGTGCCAGGCGGACGCGGGGAGGGCGCCCCGTGACGGGGGCGGTGGCTTCATGCGACATGGGGTTGGTTTCCGATCAGGCGGTCGTCAGAGGGGGCGGGCGCGGCACGGCCATGCACGATGGCGAAGATGACCGGCACGAAGAGCAGGGTGGCGAAGGTGGCGAACATCAGGCCGCCAACCACGGCGCGGCCGAGCGGCGAGTTCTGTTCCTGCGTGAGCGCCATCGGCAGCATGCCGATGATCATGGCGAGCGCAGTCATGCACACCGGGCGGAAGCGGGTGAAGCCGGCTTCGAGCGCTGCCTTCATCGCATCACCGTGTTCCTCGAAGCGCTCGCGGCAGAAGCTGACCACCAGGATCGAGTTCGCAGTAGCGACGCCCATGCACATGATGGCGCCTGTGAGGGCAGGCACCGACAGGCTGGTGTGCGTAAGGAACAACATCCAGACGATGCCGGCCAGCGCGGCGGGCAGCGCGGTGATGATCACGAACGGATCCAGCCACGACTGGAAGTTCACCACGATCAGCAGGTAGATCAGCACGACGGCGCCGATGAGGCCGAAGATGAGGCCGCTGAAGGCCTCATTCATCGTGCCAACCTGGCCATGCAGGCTCACCAGGGTGCCCGGCGGGCGCTTGGCGGCGAACTCGGCGAGCACCTTCTGGACATCGGCGGCGACGCCGCCCAGGTCACGGCCCTGGATCGACGCGTAGATGTCGTACGACGGCATGATGTTGTAGTGCGAAACCACCGCATCGCTGGGGCCGCGGGTGAAGCTGGCCAGGCCGCCGAGGATCTGCGAACCCTTGCCCGACGAGGTCACCGGGAGGGCCTTGAGGTCGGCCATCGAGTCCATCAGGTACTGCGGGGTCGCGGCCACGATGGCGTAGGACACGCCGTTCTTCGGGTTGAGCCAGAACGCGGGGGCGACCTGCGAGCTGCCGGCGAGGGAGGCCACCATGCTGTTGGTGACGTCACGCTCGGTGATGCCCAGGCCATCGGCGCGGACACGATCCACCTTCACGTTGAGCTGCGGGTAGCTCGAGCTCTGCTGCAGGCGTACGTCGACGATGCCGTTGATCTTGCGCATCGCCTTCAGGATCTCCTCCGCATACGCCTCGTTGGCCTTGCGGTCGCGGCCAGCGATCGAGACGTCGAGCGGCGAGGGCGCACCGAAGTTCAGGATCTGGCTGGTCATGTCCGAGGGCAGGAACGCGAACTGCGTGCCCGGGAACTGGCGTGGCAGTACTTCGCGCAGGCGCTTCATGAACTCGGCCGCCGGACGGTGGCCTTCCTTCAGCACGATCTGGATGTCGCCATCCTGCGAGCCGATGGTGCCGCTGCTGCTGTAAACCAGGTTCACGCCCGACAACGGCAAGCCAATGTTATCGATGATGGTGTCGAGCTCATTGGGCGGGATCACCGAGCGGATGGCGCGTTCGATGTGATCGAACTCGGCGGCGGTCTCTTCCACGCGGGTGCCCATCGGGGCGCGCACGTGCATCGAAAGCGAATCGGAATCCACTTCCGGGAAGAAGTCGCGGCCCAACGCCGGGAGCAGGGCGAACGAGACGAGGACGAAGCCAAGGAAGCCGATGACGAAGCGCTTGCGGTTGGCGAGCGCCACTTCCAGCAGGCCGTAGTACGTATCGCGCACCTTGGTGAACTGGCGCTCGAAGCCCATCTGGAACGCGATAAGCCCACGCACCACCACGTTGCGGCGCTTCGGCGTGTGCTGGTCACCTTCGTGATGGTTGATGTACTTGTCTTCGGGGTGGTTACCCGTGCCCGACTCGACGTGGTGCGGCTTCAGCAGGAACATCGCCAGCGTCGGCACCAGGGTGCGCGAGAGGATGAACGACGAGACCATCGCGAAGATCACCGCCAGCGCCATCGGGCGGAACAGGAAGCCGGCGATGCCGTTGAGCATGAACATCGGCACGAACACGATGCAGATGCACAGCAGCGAGACGAAGGCCGGGGTCACGATCTGTTTCGCGCCATCCATGATGGCGGTGACCACGCTCTTGCCCTGCTCGAGATGCCAGTTGATGTTCTCGATGGTGACGGTCGCGTCATCCACCAGGATGCCGACGGCCAGTGCCAGACCGCCGAGGGTCATGACGTTGAGGGTCTGCCCGAACACCGAGAGCAGCGCGATCGCCGAGAGAATGGCCAGCGGGATCGACAGCGCGATGATCACGGTCGAGCGCCAGCTACCCAGGAACAGCAGGATCATCACCGAGGTGAGCACGGCGGCGATCACGCCTTCGCGCGCCACTGAGGTCACTGCCGATTTCACGAAGATGGACTGATCGCTCAGCAGGTTCATCTTCAGCGACTTCGGCTGCGTTTCCGCGATGAGCGGCAGCAGCTTCTTGATGCCCGCGACGACGTCCAGGGTGGACGCATTGCCGTTCTTAAGCGCTGGCATGAGCACGGCGCGCTTGCCGTCCACACGCACCACGTTGTTCTGCGGCGGCGCACCGTCACGCACGTGGGCCACATCGCCGATGGTGATGGTGGCGCCGTTGACGGTCTTGATCGGCAGGTTGTTCAGCTCGTCGATCGCCGTGGGGCTGTTGTTGAGCTGCACGTGGTACTCGAAGGTACCGATCTTGGCCGTGCCCACGGGGATGATCTGGTTCTGCGCCGCCAGCGCGTTGCCCACATCCTGGGCCGACAGGCCCTTGGCGGCGAGGGCGCGCGGGTTGAGATCCAGCGTCACCTGCTTCTGCTTGCCGCCGTAAGGGGTCGGGATAGCGACGCCGGGCACCGAGATGAGCGTCGGGCGCATGAAGTTCTGCGCGATATCGCGGATGGTCGCTTCCGACAGGATGGGGCTGGAGAGCGCCATCTGCAGGACCGGCACCGTCGAGGCGTTGTAGTTCAGGATCAGTGGCGGCGTGATGCCCGGGGGCATCTGCTTTACCACGGTCTGCGATATCGAGGTGACCTGCGCCGTCGCCGTTCGGATATCCACGCCCGGCTGGAAGAAGATCTTCACGATGCCCACGCCCGGCAGCGACTGCGACTCGATGTGCTCGATGTCGTTCACCGACGTGGTCAGCTGGCGCTCGTAGTAATAGATGACGCGACCGGACATCTGGTCGGGCGGCAGGCCGTTATACGTCCAGACGACGCTGATGACGGGAATGCCGATGTTGGGGAAGATATCGGTAGGCGTCTTCACCGCGGCCAGGGGGCCGGCAATGAGGATGAGCAGGGCCAGCACGATAAACGTATAGGGTCGCGATAGCGCGATGCGAACGAGCCCTAGCATGCGACGATCGACGCAGACAGCTTCATGGACGGAGGCACTCGGTTTGGCTAGGGCAGGATCGCCCAGTGCCATTGTTCCGCCCGATGCTTGTGGGAATCTTTTGTGCGCCGCAACCTGGGGCTAAATGACAGCTTCGAGACGGATTTTCACCAGCAGTCCCTGGCCGTGGGGGCCATCCAGCAGCTCCACGCTGCCATCGTGAAGTTCCACCGCGCGCTGCACGATGCTGAGGCCCAGGCCATAGCCCGGGGCCTTGGTCTGCGCCCCGCGTTGGAACCGGCGGAAGGCCGGGTCGCGCAGTTCGGCCGGGATGCCGGGGCCATCGTCGCGGATATCGATAAGGGCATCGTGACCCACCCGGGTGATGGCGATATCCACGCCGCTGCGTTCCGGGGTGTGCCGCAGCGCATTCTCGACGAGGTTGCGGAACATGGCGGTGAGGGCGACCTCATGGCCCATGACGCGAACCTCGGCCTCATCGTGGGTAAGGCTGAGCAGGATGTCCTTCTCAGCGATGATGGGGGCCAGTTCCTCCACCACTTCGGTCGCTACCGTGACCAGGTCGAGCGGGATGCGCTGCTCAGCGGCAGCACCCGCCTCGAGCCGGGCGATCGCCAGGATCTGCTCGATGCGCCGGCCCAGCCGGCCGAGGCTGTGGCGGGCTTTGTTAAGGGTGAACTCCTGCTCGCTCGCGTCGTTCGCGATAAGGGCGCTTTCCAGGTGGATCATGGTGGCCGCGAGGGGAGTGCGCAGCTCGTGCGCTACATCGCCGGCGAAGCGGTGTTCGCGCTCCAGCGCGTCTTCCAGGCGTTCCAGCTGTTGGTTCAGGGTGACGATGAGCGGTTTGATCTCGTCGGGTGAGCGTTCGATGGCCAGCGGCTTGCGGCTCCGGGGCTCGCGCTCGGCCAGGAGCCGGGTCAGGCTATCCAGCGGCCGCAGGCCCTGTTTCACCGCCAGGCCAGCCAGCAGGGCAAGCAGGGGCAGGCCGATGACCAGCGGAAGCGAGTGCTCGAGGATGAGGCCGCGGGTGATCTCCGAGCGGTTCTCGGCGCGCTCGCCGATACGGATCGTAAGGTTGAAGCGATTGGTGAGGGTAAATAGCCGCCAGCGACCGCCCTTGTACTCGATATCGCTGAAGCCGCGTTCGTCCGGTTTCGGAGCCGGCAGATCGGCCAGGTTGGTGGTATCGGCGATGAGCGTGCCACGGGCGTCGTACGCCTGGAAGCCAACCTCCGGCTCGTAGTTCTTCGCGTGCACCGCGACCACGACCGTACCGCGTTCCGCGGCGGTGGCCAGGTTAAGGGCCCGGTGGGCGTCTTCATCACTGTAGCCGCGATCGTTGTAGGCGATGAGCGTCCCCAGAGTGCGGCCGGCCTGCGCCAGGCGCCCGTCGAGCAGCTTGTTCATCTCGTACTTTTCGCGGTCGTAGCTGATCGCGCCGAGCGGAATAAGGACGGCCACCTGCACGATGATGATCAGCCAGGTCAGGCGGGCGCGGAGGCTGTGCGAGGTCATTTCGGCTCCCGGGGCATCATGTAGCCGATACCGCGAACCGTGTGGATGACTTCCGCGCTGAGCTTTCGCCGCAGCCAGTGGATATGCACTTCGATGGCGTTGCGGTCCACGACCGTGTCGAAACCGTACACCGAGCCTTCCAGGCTATCGCGGCGCACGATGCGGCCGGCGCGCTCCATCAGGATGCGCAGTACGGCGAACTCGCGTCGGGTCAGGCTGATGCGCTGGCCGCGGAACTCGACATCGGTGGTGCCCAGGTCGAGGACGAGGCCACCCACCTCCACCCGGTTATCGACGAGGCCCTGGGCGCGGCGGGTGAGCGAGCGGATCCGTGCGGCCAGTTCACCCAAATGGAAGGGCTTGACCAGGTAGTCGTCCGCGCCGGTATCCAGGCCCTTGATGCGGGCCTCGGGCGCCTCGCGCGCAGTCATGATCAGGATGGGGGTCTTCACCCCCGCGCGGCGCGCTTCCAGCAGAAGCTCCAGGCCATCCTTGCCGGGCAGGCCCAGGTCGAGCAGCACCAGGTCGAACGACGGGTCGGCCAGCACGCCCGAGGCGCTACGGCCGTCGGTGAGCCAAGTCACCGCATAAGACTGGTGTTCGAGCGCGTGTTTGATCGCCTCGCCAAGCTCAGTGTCGTCTTCTAGCAGGAGGATGTGCATGGGGCCGGCGGGCAGGGTTCGGGGACAATAAAGACCGGCAGATTGGCAGGTGAGTCTTTTGCCAGTCTTTTGTGGTCGTCCGGGCCAGTCTACTGGCGTTGGATCGGGCCTGCAGGGGCGGATCCGGCCGGGCGGCGCACCCGCATTTAAGAATGATCTCACTTCGCACCGCCGCGTACGGACGTCCAAATACTGAACGAATCCCGTTGTCTGTGATACGGGAGCCGAACGTAAAGCGTTGGCGCCCATCGGCTTTCGTACCCGTCACGTGCCAAGCCTGAATCTGTTGCGCTGCGCCACTTGCAACTGTCATGTGCGCTGGATAGGTTCGCTGCATGGGCCACTTCCTCACCAGCTTCATGCGTCGCGCAGCGTGCACATCCTTCGTGCTTTTCGCGCTGTTCGTCGCGTGCGTGTCGGTGCAGGCCGCGCCTTGCGATGTTCCGCTGGAGCACGCCGCCCACGCGACGTTGGCCATCGACGATGCGGCAGCGGGCGACGATAACGATCCCACGATGCCGTCGCTGGAAGACAACACCGTCAGCCTCGACGACACGTTCGACCTGCCGCCCGAGCATGCACTGCATGTCGCTCGTGGCCTGGCCACGCACCCGGCGGCGATCACGCCGGATCCCCACGCGCACCACCACAGCTTCGAGCTGCGCCCTCCCATCGCATAACGCTCCCCTGTAGGAGCGCGCTCGGGCGCGACATCTTTCGCCGAACGCGACAGGGTCACTGGCTCTTTCGCCGCCCGTGATCGCGCACAAACGCGCACCTACAGATGTGTTGTGCCTCCCAAATGTCGTTTTGTTGCGCGCCGCTTTCGGCCCGCAGCGGGCCCGCGTGCCCGCACCCCCATTCCTCCCGCAAAAAGAGAGAGAACCACCATGGACCGTCTCATTCAGGGCTTTGACCAGTTCCGTCGCGAAATGACCAGCGAGCAGCGCGAGACCTTCGCGCGCCTGGCCTCGGGGCAGACCCCGCACACCATGTTCATCACCTGCGCCGACTCACGGATCATGCCGGAGCTGATGTTCAACGCGCAGCCGGGCGATCTGTTTGTCTACCGTAACGTCGGCAATATCGTTCCGCCGTACGCGCAGCACGTCAGTGGCGTGGTTGCTGCCATTGAATACGCCGTCACCGCGTTGAAGGTGCAGCACATCGTCATCTGCGGTCACTCGGATTGTGGCGCGATGAAGGCCCTGCAGAACCCGGCTGCGCTCAAGGGCAAGCCGTCGGTGGAGCAGTGGCTGAAGCACGCCGATGTCGCGCGTTACGTCGTGGCCGAGAACCGCCCGACCATCCAGGGCGAAGAAGGCCTGCGCTACCTCACCGAAGAAAACGTCGTGGGCCAGCTGGAACACATGCGCACGTTGCCTGCCGTGGCCGCCGCCATGGCGAACGGCAGCCTGCGTATCCATGGCTGGATCTACGACATCGCGAAGACGGAGATCACCGCCTTCGATCCGCTGGAAGGCCGTTTCCGTCCGCTCGCGACGGACCCGGCCGACGTTCGTGATGCCACGCCGCATGCCCGTTTCTCGGTGCCTGTGGCGGTGGCATCTGCCGCTTAAAGGAAGCTCCACATGCGCACTTATTTCTCCCAGGGCCTGTTTGGCCGCGACCTCCTCGGTTCGGTGGTCGTTTTTCTTGTCGCACTTCCGTTGTGCATGGGTATCGCCATCGCATCGGGCATGCCACCCAGCGCGGGCCTTATCACGGGCATCGTGGGCGGTATCGTCGTAGGCGCCATCGCCGGCTCACCGCTGCAGGTCAGCGGCCCGGCCGCGGGCCTTGCGGTCCTGGTCTTTGAACTGGTGCGCGAGCACGGCGTGGCCGCCCTTGGCCCCGTCGTGCTCCTTGCGGGCCTGATCCAGGTGGTCGCCGGTCTGTGCAAGGTCGGCGTGTGGTTCCGCATGACCTCGCCCGCCGTGGTGGCAGGCATGTTGTCCGGTATCGGCATTCTCATCGTGGCATCGCAGTCGCACGTGCTCATGGATGCCATCCCGCTGGCACGCGGCCTCGAGAACTTCGCGGCCCTCCCGGGTGCGGCGTTCGAGGCGGTGACCGGTGCGGGTGAAGGGCAGGGCATGACCGCGCTGCTCATCGGTCTCGGCACCATCGCCATCATGCTGGGTTGGGAAAAGCTGCGTCCGGCGAAGCTGCGCTTCGTTCCCGGCGCGCTGCTTGCCGTAATCGCGATGACGCTGACCGCCCAGTTGGGTGCGCTCGACGTCAAGCGCGTGGATGTGCCGGCGAACCTGTTCTCCGCCGTGAGCCTGCCGAGCATGGGTAGCCTGTTCGGGCTGTTCGATAGCAGCCTGCTGGTGGCAGCGGTAACGTTCGCCTTCATCGCCAGTGCGGAAACGCTGCTGTCGGCGGCAGCCGTGGATCGCATGCACGATGGCGCGCGTACGCAGTACGACCGCGAGCTGACCGCGCAGGGCGTGGGCAACATGATCTGCGGCTTCCTCGGCGCCCTGCCGATGACGGGCGTGATCGTGCGTAGCGCGGCCAATGTGCAGGCTGGCTCGGCCACGCGCATGGCGGCCATCATGCACGGTGCCTGGTTGCTTGGCTTCGTGATGTTGTTGCCGTGGCTGATGCGAATGACCCCGGTCTCGTGCCTCGCCGGCATCCTGGTGTTCACCGGCATCAAGATGGTGAACCCGAAGCAGATCAAGGATCTTGCGGCGTACGGCAAGGGCACGGCGGCGGTGTATGTCGCCACGACCGTGGCGATCGTCGCCACCGATCTGCTCACGGGCGTGATCGTTGGCTTCGGCCTCTCGCTGTTCCGCCTGGCGCTGCTTTCGGCCAAGCTGAAGATGGACGTGAAGCACCACGATGAGCCGGGTCACGCCACGTTGCATCTGGAGGGTTCGGCCACGTTCCTGAAGGTGCCGACCATGGCGCGCACGCTCGAAGCCGTTCCGCCGAACACCCGCCTGCAGGTGTCGATGGACCAGCTGCTGCACGTGGACCAGGCGTCGCTGGAGCTCCTGCGCGAGTGGGGTCGAAACGCCTCCAAGCGCGGTTGCGAACTGATCGTGGATTGGCAGGAGCTCAACCGCCGCGTGGAAGGCTCCCGCCAGGCCGCCTGACGCCGCCAGGCATCCCGCCTCACGTGGCCTCCCGTGGACTCACGCCGCCCGGCGGTGCCAGGCACCGCCGGGCGCCGCCTGGTAGGAGCTCACCCTGTGAGCGACGCCGTTCGCAACTCCGCTGCAGGTCCTGTAGGAGCTCACCCTGTGAGCGACGCCGTTCGCAACTCCGCTGCAGGTCCTGTAGCTGTTTCGCGAAAGATGTCGCCCACAGGGTGGGCTCCTACAACGGCCTTCAGGCTTTGGTTTTTTGCTTGTACGCGCAGAGGTCGCGGATGGCGCAGGTCGGGCATTCCGGCTTGCGTGCCTTGCACACGTAGCGGCCGTGCAGGATCAGCCAGTGATGGGCATCCTGGAGAAACTCCTTCGGGATGACCTTCTCCAGCTTGTCCTCCACCTTGCGCACGTCCGGCCCCGGCGCCAGGCCAGTGCGGTTGGCGACACGGAAAATGTGTGTATCCACCGCGATGGTCGGCTGGCCGAATGCCGTGTTGAGCACCACGTTCGCCGTCTTGCGGCCGACGCCGGGCAGGGACTCGAGCGCCTCGCGCGATTCGGGTACCTCGCCGCCGTACTGGTCGACGAGGATCTGGCTCATGGCGATGAGGTTCTTCGCCTTATTGTTGTACAGGCCGATCGTGCTGATGTAACTCTTCAGCTTCTCGAGCCCGAGCTTCAGGATCTTCTGCGGCGTATTCGCCACGGGAAATAGCTTGCGCGTGGCCTTGTTCACGCCCACATCGGTGGCCTGGGCGGAAAGCGCCACGGCAGAGAGCAGCTCAAACGGCGTCGTGTATTCCAACTCCGTTTTCGGATGCGGATTCAGCTCCCGCAGCCGCGAGAACATCTCGACGATGTCGGCCTTCTTCACGGCGCGTCCTTTTTCTTTGCCTTTGCGCGAGCCAGGGCCTCGAGCACGGCGTTACGTGCGGCGGGTGCGCCCACATCGCGTTTGCTGCTGGCGAGCTGGGCTTCGCGCGCGCTGCGCTCACGGCCCAGACGTGCCTCGCGGCGCTGGAAATGCGACCGCGCGGCGTCAGCGTGAGCGCGGTCATCCACCTGTGCCAGCGGCATGGGGTCGAGCGCGATGCAATCGACAGGGCAGGCCGGTACACACAGTTCGCAGCCGGTGCAGAGATCGCTCACCACCGTATGCATAACCTTCGCCGCGCCCAGGATGGCGTCGACAGGACAAGCCTGGATGCACTTGGTGCAGCCGATGCAATCCGCTTCGACGATGCGGGCGAGCGTGCGCGGCTTTTCGATGCCGCGCGATGTATCGAGCGGTAGCACGGGCGTATCGAGCAAGGCCGCCAAGCGCTCGATACCGAGCGCACCGCCCGGCGGGCAGCGGTTGATCGTTGCTTCCTGGGTGGCGATGGCTTCGGCGTACGGCCGGCAGCCATGGAAGCCGCACTGCTCGCACTGGGTTTGTGGGAGCAGTGCGTCGATGCGGTCGGCAAGCGTTGGCGTCATGGCTGGCGCGTAGCCGAACGGGGTTTAGCGGACAGTGGCGCCCGGTGCCGCGCCCTGGTCGGCATCGAGCAGGAACAGGTCGGCACCGCCATCACCCGCGGACAGGATCATGCCCTCGGACAGGCCGAAGCGCATCTTGCGCGGGGCGAGGTTGGCGATGAACACCACGTTGCGGCCGACGAGCTTTTCCGGCTCGCCGTAGGCAGCGCGGATACCCGAGAAGATCTGGCGCTTGCCCAGCGTGCCAGCATCCAGTTCGAAACGCAGCAGCTTGTCCGAGCCCTCCACGAATTCGCAGGCGAGCACCTTGCCGATGCGCAGGTCGAGCTTGGCGAAATCGTCGATCGAGATGGTGGCAGCTTCGGTGGCGGGTGCGGCGTCGGTCATGGCTTTCGGGGCTTCTTTGGGCTTGTTGGTTTTCTTCGCCTCGGCTTTCGCGGCTTCGCGGGCCTGCTCGGCGGGGCTCAGGGATTCTTTCGATGCATCGACCATGGCTTCGATCTTCTTGGGATCGAGGCGGCCGAACAGCGGGGTGAAGGCGTTGACGGTGTGGCCGAACAGCTCGCGGCGCGCATCGGCGAACGTGGCGATCGGCGCGCCAAGGAACGTTTCGGCCGCGGCCACCGTGGTCGGGATGATCGGTTTCAGCAGGCCCGAGAGCAGGCGGAACGCGTTAAGCGCAAAGGTGCAGACCTGCTGCAGTTCGTCGCGGCGTGCCTCGTCCTTTGCGATGACCCACGGTGCCTTCGCGGCGATGTAGCCGTTCACGGCATCGGACATGGCGACGAAGCGGCGCGTGACCTCGGCGTACTCATCGGCCTCATACAGGGCTTCGATGCCCTCGTACTGTGCGAGCAGGTCGCGCCACAGCGCAGTGGCTTCATCGTCGAAACGATCGGCCAGCTTGCCGGCGAAATGCGTATTGACGAAGCCCGCCGTGCGGCTGGCGATATTGGCCCACTTGCCGACGAGGTGCGAGTTCACCCGCTCCTCGAACGACTTGAGGTCCAGGTCCACGTCGACCGGCGTCGGGCCGAGCATGGTGGCGAAGTAGTAGCGCAGCGCTTCCGGGTCCAGGCCTGAATCCAGGTAGGTGCGCGCCTGGATGAAGGTGCCGCGCGATTTGGACATCTTCGCGCCGTTCACCGTCAGGTAGCCGTTGGTGTGCAGCGCCGTAGGCACGCGCAGACCCGCGCCGTGCAGCATGGCCGGCCAGAACAGGCCATGGAAGTTGATGATGTCCTTGCCGATAAAGTGGTGCATCTCGGCGGTGCTGTCCTTGCCGAGGAAATCATCGAAGTTCAGGCCCTTGCGTTCGCACAGGGCCTTGAACGAGGCGAGGTAACCGACCGGGGCATCCAGCCACACGTAGAAGAACTTGCCCGGCGCATCGGGAATCGGGAAGCCGAAGTACGGTGCGTCACGGGAAATATCCCAATCGCGCAGACCGCCTTCGATCCATTCGCCGAGCTTGGCGACGACGCTGCTATCGGCCGTGGGCTTGCCGCCGGTGTACTTGCCGGCGAACCAGTCGCGCAGGAGCTGGTCGAACTTGCCCAGTTCGAAGAAGTAATGCTCCGAATCGCGCAGCTCCGGCGTGGCGCCCGACATCACCGAGTAAGGGTTGATCAGCTCGGTGGGGGCGTACGTGGCGCCGCAGTTCTCGCAGTTGTCGCCGTACTGGTCGGGCGTGCCGCACACCGGGCAGGTGCCCTTGATGTAGCGATCCGGCAGGAACATGTCGCGGGTGGGGTCGTACAGCTGCTGGATATCGCGGCGTGCGATATAGCCGCCCTCGCGCAGTTTCAGGTAGATCGCGGTGGCGATCTCCTGGTTCTCCGGTGAATGGGTGGTGTGGTACTGGTCGTAGCTGAAGTGGAAATCGGTGAAATCCGCTTCGTGGCTGGCCCGGATGCCCGCGATGTATTCCTCGGGGGTCTTACCGACCTTTTCGGCCGCCAGCATGATCGGAGTGCCATGGGCATCCTCGCCGGCGACATACCAGACCTCGTTGCCCTGCATTCGCTGCGCCCGCGCCCAGACGTCGGCTTCGATATAGCCGAGCATGTGGCCCAGGTGGAGCGGGCCGTTGGCGTAGGGGAGGGCGTTGGTAACGAGGATGCGGCGGGCCATGATGCTCACGGTCGGCGGTAGGACCGGGGATTATGGCACGCCTGCGCTGCAGCGCAGCGGTGAGGAACGGTAGGAGCCCACCCTGTGGGCGACGCCGTTCGCGATAGCGCCACAGGGCCTGTGGCGGTGGGGCGAAAGATGTCGCCCACAGGGTGGGCTCCTACGGCGGTTACTCGTCGCGGACCCATTCCTGGCTGCGGCCGATCAGCGAGAAGCCGATGTAGCCGTGGACGTCCAGCTTCTTGCCGGCGTCTTCCAGTTTCAGGGTGACCTTGTAGATCTTGCCCTTGGCCGGATCCAGGATCTGGCCGCCGGACCACCCGTCGCCGTCCTTCTTCAGGCCCCACATGATGGTCATGCCCTCGATGGGCTTGCCCTTGCGGTCGCCATCGCACTCGTCGCAGACGGGGTGCGGGCCCTTGTCGGACTTCAGGACCTGCAGCACCTTGCCCTGGAGCAGGCCGTTGTACTCGGTGATCTCGACGATCGACTTCACCTCGTGGGTCTTGTCGTCGATGGTCTTCCACTTGCCGACCGGGCTGTCGTTGGCGGCCAGGGCGGGGAGGGCGGCCGTCGCAAGAGCGAGGGCGGCGGCGGTGCGGATCAGGTGCTTCATAGGCTCGTGGGCTCCCCATACGTTCAGGTACGGCCGGAGCCTGACGAAACCCGCCCCAACCCGTCAAGCTGCAACGCGCCACCACCGGGCGCGCACCCCGTAGGAGCCCACCCTGTGGGCGACGCCTTTCGCGAAAACATCCCAAGGCCCGTGGGGTCTGCGGCGAAAGATGTCGCCCACAGGGTGGGCTCCTACGCGGCGCGAACCCGTGGTGCGGGGCGGTTGGCCGGGGCGTGCCATAATTGGTTCATCTTAGGATTTCCTCATATCTCCCCATGACCCAAGCCAGCGAAGCCCTGGTGCGCGGTGTTCTCGACCGCGTCATCGACCCCCATTCCGGCCAGCCGCTCAGCGCCGCCGTCCGCGCCGTGGGCGTGGATGGCGATCGCGTGTCGGTGGATATCCAGCTCGGTTACCCGGCCGAGGGCTATGTGGCCCAGGCCGCCGCCGAGGCGAAGGCCGCCCTGGAGGCTGAGGCGGGCATTGCCGCGGCCGCGGTGTCGGTGGGCTGGCGGATTCATGCCCATAAGGTGCAGGGCCAGCTGGCCCCGATGCCGGGCGTGAAGAACATCATCGCCGTTGCCTCGGGCAAGGGTGGCGTGGGCAAGTCCACCGTCTCCGTGAACCTGGCGCTGGCCCTGGCGGCCGAAGGCGCGAAGGTTGGCCTGCTCGACGCCGATATCTACGGCCCCAGCCAGCAGCGCATGCTCGGCCTGTCGGGCAAGCCGGTCTCGCCGGATGGCAAGAGCATCGAGCCGATGCGGGCCCACGGCCTGCAGGCTATGTCCATCGGCGTCCTGATCGAGGAAGACACGCCGATGATCTGGCGCGGCCCCATGGTCACCCAGGCCCTGATGCAGTTGCTTAACGACACGCGCTGGGAAGAGCTCGACTACCTGATCATCGACCTGCCGCCGGGCACGGGCGACATCCAGCTCACCCTGTCCCAGAAGGTGCCGGTCTCCGGTGCCGTCATCGTGACGACCCCGCAGGACATCGCCCTGCTCGACGCCCGCAAGGCGCTGGGCATGTTCCGCAAGGTGGAGGTGCCGGTGCTCGGTGTCATCGAGAACATGGCCACCCACGTCTGCACGAACTGCGGCCATGAAGAGCACATCTTTGGCCACGGCGGCGGCGCCCGCATGGCCGGGGAGGCCGGGATCGCCTTCCTGGGCGAGCTGCCGCTGGATATCCGAATCCGCCAGCAGTCCGACGACGGCAAGCCCACCGTGGCCGCCATGCCGGACTCCGACCTGGCCGCCCGCTACCGGGCCATCGCCCGCGGCGCGGCCGCCCGGCTCTCGCTGCAGGCCAAGAATAAGGCGATCTCGTTCCCGAAGATCGTTATCCAGAACACCTGATATCCTGTCGCGCTTCGACGAGGGAGACCGTAAGTGAGCATCAAGTCCGACAAGTGGATCCGCCGCATGGCCGAGCAGCACGGCATGATCGAGCCGTATGCCCCTGGCCAGGTGAAAGAGCGCGACGGCCACCGCCTGGTGTCCTATGGCACCTCGAGCTACGGCTACGATGTCCGCTGCGCCGATGAGTTCAAGGTATTCACCAACATCAACTCGACCATCGTCGACCCGAAGGCCTTTGATAAAGGCAGCTTCGTCGACATCAAGTCCGATGTCTGCATCATCCCGCCCAATTCGTTCGCCCTGGCGCGCACGGTTGAGTACTTCCGCATTCCGCGCAACGTGCTCACCATCTGCCTCGGCAAGAGCACCTATGCCCGTTGCGGCATTATCGTGAACGTCACCCCGCTCGAGCCGGAGTGGGAAGGCCACGTCACGCTGGAGTTCTCGAACACCACCCCGCTGCCCGCAAAAATCTACGCCAACGAAGGCGTGGCGCAGATGCTGTTCCTCGAATCGGATGAGGTCTGCGAGGTCTCGTACGCCGATCGCGGCGGCAAGTACCAGGGCCAGCGCGGCGTCACCCTGCCGAGCACCTGAACGCCTTCACGGTCGCATCCGCGCCCGACACCCGGGCGCGGTAGACTCGCCTTTTCCGCCCGTACCAACGATCCACGGAGACACGCATGACCCGAGTTCCCACCCTGATGACCCGCATCGTTGGCGCGCTGTTCCTGGCCAGCATGCTCGTGCTTGCCGGTTGCCATCGTGGCGCGTCGAAGAACGACGTGATCGCCACCAGCGCCGAGCAGGGCAAGTTTGATTACACGCTGAAGGCGTTCAAGAGCGGCCAGTTCGAGACGATGGATGGCGCCGTGCTCTCCGCCGCCGATGCCGGCAGCCACTTCGCCTACCTGAAGGACACCGGCAAGCTGCCGAAGACCGTCCTTCTGCTCCCGAGCGACGATTCGAAGATCCGCGACAACCATCTCGGCTTCATGGCCCGCATGGCGCTGGATTACGGCTTTGCCGTGTACTACGACAAGAAGGGCGAACTCGTCCGCCTGAACGCCGTGGAAAGCGAAGCCCGCCAGCTGGAAGACACCCCGCACAAGGCCGACCTGCCCGATCGCATGAAGGGCAAGGAAGCGTCCAGCGGCGCATACGACCCGCAGACGCAGCAATAAAAAAGAAGGCCGGCGAAAGCCGGCCTTCTTTTTTACGTAGGAGCGCACCCTGTGCGCGACATCTTTCGCCCCACCGCCCACGCCCTGTGGCTCTTTCGCGAACGGCGTCGCCCACAGGGTGGGCTCCTACAAAGCGTCTGCGTCGGCCGCCAGGCGTTGCTCTTGTAGGAGCGCACCCTGTGCGCGACATCTTTCGCCCCACCGCTCAGGCCCTGTGGCTCTTCCGCGAACGGCGTCGCCCACAGGGTGGGCTCCTACAGAACGTCCTTGCGTGCGATCAGCCTGACAACAGCGTGTTACGCAACTGGCTGACTACAGCCTCGATGTCGGCATAAGGCTCAGCCTTCCCCGATCCCCAAACCGGCCCGGGCCACGCCGCATCACCTTCCACACGCGCCACGACATGCACGTGCAGTTGGCGCACGATATTTCCCAGCGCCCCGATATTGAGCTTGTCGCAAGGCGCCACGGCCCGCAGCGCCGCGCCAGCGAGATCCACCTCGCGCCACAACGCGGCCCGGTCGGCCTCGGCCAGATCGGCCACTTCCGAAAGCCCCGCCTGCCGCGGCACCAGCACCAGCCAGGCGAACCGGCTATCGCGCATCAGCAGCACCCGGCACAGTGGCAGGTCGCCGACGACGACGGTGTCGCCGGCAAGCCGAGGATCCAGTTCGAACGGAATACTCATGCCAGTTCGCGGCCAAAGAACGCCAGGGTGCGCTCCCATGCCAGCTTCGCGCTCGGCTCGTCATAGCTGCCGCGCACATCGCAATTGAAGCCATGGTCGGCCGGATACACCCAGGTATCCATTTCCGGCTTCAGCTCGCGATGCTTCTCCACCATCTCCGGCGGGATCGAGTGGTCGCGCTCGCCGAAGTGGAAGATGACATTGGCCTTCGCCGGCTCGGTCAGGAACGGCACGTTGCGCGAGCCGTAATAGCTGGAAGAGGGCAGGCCCAGGCGAAGGGCGGCGAGGGCTGCCACGGTGCCGCCCCAGCAATAGCCGACCGTGCCGACCTTCACCTTGTATGTGTCAGCCAGCCACGCGGCGGCGATCGCCACATCCTGCTGGGGGCGGAGCAGGCCCAGCTCGGCGACCATCTTCACGCCCTTGGTCATGCCTTCCTGGTCGTAGCCGGTCTCCACGCCTTTCTCGACGGGATCGAACAGCGCCGGCGCAATCGCCACGTAACCCTCGGCCGCAAACCGGTCCGCGACGCTGCGGATATGCGCATTCACCCCGAAAATCTCCTGGATCACCACGATGCCGCCCCTGGGCGTACCCTCGGGCTCGGCCAGATAGGCATCCATGCTTTCGTGCGGGCGGGATGTATCGAGGATCAGGGTGCGGCCCATGGGGAGCTCCGGGTGGGGTTGGGAGTAATTCGCTAAGCTTACCCGTCCAAGTGGTAAACGTTTGGACAAGAAGCGCGCCACTCGCGGGCGTCGGGGACCATGGAGAAGGCGCAATACCGATGAACGATGACCGCGATCCGTCCGCCTCCGCCGACATCTCGCCGGTCGGCTGGTACGTCGGCTCCTACCTCCTTCGCTTCGTCGAAGTCGATGAGCCAGGCAACGAGGAGCCCGATTCACGTTTCCTGGCGTGGGAAAATACCGTCATCGTGCGGGCCCGAGATCTGGACGAGGCGTTCCGGAAGATTGAACTGCTGGGGATGCAGGGCACGGAGCCGTACCAGGGCGGTCCAGAAGGCGTGCCGGTCCGGTGGATCTTCGAAGGCATTACCGATCTGTTGCCCATCTACGAGCCGTTGGAAGACGGCGCGGAAATCATGTGGGAAGAGCACGATGCCGAGAGCCTGAGGAGCCTCAGGGAACGGTCCATGTCACTTGAGCAAATCCGGGAGCGATTTCGCCGTGACAAGGGGCGCTCGTGAATTCGGGGCGCGTAAAAAAATGGCTGAACTAAGGAGCGATATGGACCAGGCTGCGAGCTACTGGGAGGGAGAAATCGAGATCAGTGTCGAGCCGCATGAAATGCGGATGAGTCATTGGGTCTACGCGCCGAAAGTTACTGACATTTCCGCAGGGCGGGTGTTGTTCGATCTGACGGGAAAGCTTTGGGATCTGACGGCTGTCACCGAGACTGAGGAGTCGCTTCTCCTGCGTCTGAGGAAGTATCCCGGCGACCGCCCAGAAGTAGATTTGCTGATTCAGCGGAACGGTCGAGGGCTATTGATCTCGGCACAGCCTGTCGACGAAGCGGAAATCGAGCGATACCTCGACGCCGCCATGGCGTGAAGGGGGCCGGGGCTCACACTTCGGGGTGGCGGGTTTTACGGTGATGCCTATGGCATGCTTACGCCCCGGGCTATCAGGGAGAGAGCAATGAAGACATGGCTTGTCATCGTCGGCGTCTTATTCGCGGCCACTGGGCCTGCGTACGCTAACGATCTGCAGGGGGCGCTGGACGCGCAGCTCAAGGCAAATGCCCTGGGTCACGGCATTCCAGCCCAGGCGGTACGCGTTACCCACAATAATGAGCTCATCTATGAAGGAGCCTCAGGGACGACGGTCATGGGTGGTGGCAAACCCATCACCCGGGATACGCCATTCCCCATTTATTCGGTGAGCAAGCTGTTCACCAATACGCTGGTCCTGCAGCTTGCGGAAGAGGGCAAGATCGACTTGGCCGCCCCAGCGTCGCGTTATGTCCCGAACCTCCCCGATGCATGGCGTTCCATTCGCATCGAGCACTTCATGAACCATGTGACAGGGCTGCCGAACTTCTTTGATCCGCAACATATGGATCGACCGTTTCCGCCGACACTCGATGCGGCTTTTGCGGCTGTAAGCAAAATGCCCGTTACGTCGGCTCCCGATGTGCAGACACGCTATTCGGGCACAAACTATCTCGTCCTTGAGGCGGTTCTTCAGAACGTCACGCACAAGTCGTATCGGGCTCTGGTCGATGAGCGGGTTATCCAGCGACTGGGTCTGCACCATACCTCCCTGGATATGTCGCACCCACCTGCCGGCATGGTCGAGAGTTACCACGCGGAAAATGGTCGTGCGGTTGTCGACCCGCCAGTGAAGTGGCCTGATTACGCGATCGCCCAGGGGTGCATCGTTTCAACGCTGGCGGACATGGATACGTTCATGTCTGCCATCGCCGATGGCAAGCTCGTTTCGCAAGCCGCGCTAGTGAAACACTGGCATCTCTATCAGTTTGCGAATGGCAACCAAGGTGGCTTTGCCTCGGGTTGGGACTATGGTGAAGAAGGGCGCTGGCATGAACTGGGCCATGACGGCGGCACCAAGGTTCGCGTCCGCATCCTGTACGGTGCGAATCTGGACGACCACTACGTGATTACCTACCTGACCAACGGAAACAGCGACGATGTGTGGTCAGGGACCCTGGTCAATTCGGTGCAGGTCCTCGCCGTGCCGCGGTAACGGTGCAGTCCGGCGGGAGCCCTCCGGGCGGTCGGAAGATCTGGGGTCTTGGGGCTAGGCACCAAAGATTAGTCTCTGGCTTGATGAGATCAATACCCGCCCCGCTTCCCCAGCAAGCCACCCGCTCCGGCTATAATGCCCGGTTTCCCACCCCCGGTACCCACGGCAATGTCCCAGGCCGCGCAATCCCAGAAGATCGGCTTCGTCAGCCTTGGCTGCCCGAAGGCCTTGGTCGATTCCGAACGCATCCTTACCCAGCTCAAGGTCGAGGGCTACGAGATCGTGCCCAGCTACGGCGAGGCGGATGCCGTGGTGGTGAACACCTGCGGCTTCATCGATTCGGCCGTGCAGGAATCGCTCGACGCGATCGGCGAAGCCCTGCATGAGAACGGCAAGGTCATCGTCACGGGCTGCCTGGGCAAGCGCTCGGAGCTGATTCGCGAAAGCTACCCGGATGTGCTCGCCATCTCGGGCCCGCAGGACTACGTGTCGGTGATGAGCGCGGTGCATTCCGCGCTGCCGCCGGCACGCAACAGGTTCCTCGACCTGGTGCCGGACACCGGCGTGAAGCTCACGCCGAAGCATTACGCGTACCTCAAGATTTCCGAAGGCTGCAACCACCGTTGCAGCTTCTGCATCATCCCGTCGATGCGCGGCGACCTCGTCAGCCGCCCGGTCGACCAGGTGCTGATGGAAGCCGAAAAGCTCGTGAAGGGCGGCGTGAAAGAGCTGCTGGTGATCTCGCAGGACACCAGCGCCTATGGCGTCGACACCCGTTATGCCGAGCGCGAGTGGCGTGGCAAGAACTACCGCACCCGCATGACCGAACTGTGCGAGGGCCTTTCGGAACTCGGCGTGTGGACGCGCCTGCACTACGTGTACCCGTACCCGCACGTGGACGAGATCATGCCGCTCATGGCGGATGGCAAGATCCTGCCGTACCTCGATATCCCGTTCCAGCACGCCAGCCCGCGCATCCTCAAGCTGATGAAGCGCCCCGGCAACGTGGACAAGACCCTCGAGCGCGTGCAGAACTGGCGCCGTCAGGTGCCGGATCTCACCATTCGCAGCACCTTCATCGTCGGCTTCCCGGGCGAGACGGATGCGGAGTTCAACGAACTGCTCGACTTCCTCCGCGAAGCTGAGCTCGACCGCGTGGGCGCGTTCGCTTACTCGCCGGTCGATGGCGCCAAGGCTAACGACCTGCCGGGCCAGATCGACGAAGAGCTGAAGGAAGATCGCCTCGAACAGTTCATGGCGGTGCAGGCGGAAATTTCGGCCGCCAAGCTGCAGCGCAAGGTCGGCAAGACGGTGAAGGTGCTCGTCGACGAGATCGATGCGGACGGTGCCTGGGGCCGTTCGAGCGCCGATGCGCCGGAGATCGACGGTGCCGTGCGCATCGATGATGGCCAGCTGCTGAAGCCGGGCCAGTTCGTCGACGTGCTGGTGGAAGAGGCCGACGCCCACGACCTGTACGGTCGCCTGGCGTAACCCGCATGCGCTACGTGGCACCCACGCGCGAGTCGCTCGATCGCCGCGTGCTGGCCGTGCCACCGCTGGCGCAGTGGGCTGAGTTTTCCCCGTTTCTTACCGAGAGTGCGTGGCCGGAGACGGCCGCGCTGAACGCGTTGCTGCCACGCGAAAGCGAGGTTCACTTTGTCGCACAGGACAAGGCGTTGCTCGATGACGGTCTTCACTATGAAGAGCGTATCGCCCGCGGCGCCATCGCCACGCGCGAGGCCAACTGGCACGATCTCTTCAATGCCTTGGTCTGGCTGCGCTACCCCGCACTCAAGCGGGCGTTGAATGTGCGCCAGGTGGCGGAGATTGCCGCCATGGGTCCTCGCGAGCGCTCACGGCCGCAATGCGCGCTGACGCATTTCGACGAAGCGGGCATCGTGGTCACATTGCAGGATCCGGCCATGCTGGCGGCATGGGACCGCCACGACTGGCACGCCTTGTTCTGGACGCATCGCGAGGCATGGCGGAGCGGCGAGGCACGCGTCGACATCTTTGGCCATGCCTTGCTCGAGCACGCGCTTACGCCCGACAAACTGCTGGTCGGCAAGGCGCTCGTCGTGATGGGTGGCGGTAACGCGTTGGCCACCTGCGCGCAGGCCATCGCTTCGGGCGAGATCCTCAACGACCCGCAGGAGCTGCGGCCGTTGCCGGTGTCCGGCGTGCCGGGCTGGCACGCGGAGACCGCGACGGAAGCGTTCTACACCACGGCACCGTGCTTCCAGCCGGTGAGGGCCGGGCGGCTCTACCCAGCCGCCCTTGATGGCACTCAGAGCAGGCCGTGATCGCGGACGTAGTCGCCTAGCAGGCTATCGTGGTCCACGCCCAGCTTGCGCATGGCATCGCGCTTCTGCCGGCTGATGGTCTTGACCGACTTGCCTTCGCGATCGGCGATCTGCTGGAGCGACTGGCCGTTGACGAAGGCCCGGATGACTTCCTTCTCGCGCGGCGAGAGCTCGGCGCCCGGCATGGCGACCGAGGTGTCGTCCGCTTCGTTCAGGATATCGAGCAGGGTCTCGCTGAGGTAGGTTTCACCGTCGTAGACGGCGCGGGCCGCGACGGCCAGCTCATCCATCGGCGAGCGCTTGTCGACGATGCCCAGGACCCCTCGGGCGAGCATCGACTGTAGCGCGGCCGGCCGGTTGACCATGGTCAGGACGATGACGCGCAGGATCGGATGCCTCGCCTGGATGGTGTCGAGGAGGGCGAATCCGTCGTCGCCGCGATCGCTCGGCATGAGAAAATCCGTAATGACGACATCGCAGGGGCGCTCGTCGAGCATGGCCAGGAGCTCGTCCGCGGCCCTGGCTTCACCGACGACATCGAGATGGGCATTACGCAGCGCCAGAGCGCCGCCAACGAGTACCAGCGGGTGGTCGTCTGCCAGAATGACTTTCAGTGGCATGTGTTTGTTTCTCCTTACGTACTAGCGACGCCATGTGGTTCGGTCGATTATGCCCACGATGGCTCCCCTGACGAAGTCCGCCTGTGACCCGATATTTGCTTCCGTTAATGCTACTGGTGGTGTCAGCGATCGCCTACGCGGCGCCCGACGTCCCCCTGAGCAAGGAAGACGCCGAATGGCTCCGCCACCACCCCGTCCTCACCGTGGGGGCCTACAAGGAGGGCTACCCGCCCTTTGAGGAGCTGCGCGACGGCCAGCTGGAGGGCCTGGGGCCGGATTACCTGCACGAGATCGCCGGCGAACTGGGGGTGACCCTGCAGACCCGGGTCTACGCCACCTGGCCCCAGCTCCTGGCGGCCCTGGCCCGGGGTGAGATCGACGTGGCCACGAGCGTGACCCCGCTCGAGCAGGGCATGCCCGGCATCCGGGTAGGGGCGACCTACTTTGAATCGCTGCCGGCCCTGGTGCAGCGGATCGACACGCCCATCATCCACCGGACGAGTGAGCTGGCCGGCAAACGTCTCGCCGTGCACGCTGGCTACTTCGATATGGCGGCCCTGCGCCGGGAATTGCCGGATACGACCCTGGTGGAGGTCGGCTCGACCGCCGAGGCCCTCCAGCGCGTACGCATGGGCGAGGTCACGGCCTACATCGATAACCCGTATTCGGCTCGCGAGTTCGTGGCGCGCCTGGGTATGGAGCACGAACTTCACGTTGGTGATCCGCTGGCCCTGCCCATCAGCGCCCTGGCCCTGGCCGTGCCGAGCACCGAGGCCCCTCTGGGGCGGGCGATCGACCACGCCCTGTCCGAGCTCACTGCCGCGGACCATGGCCGCCTCAGGGCGCCGTGGGTGGGGCGCGATATCGCCCCGCGGCCGCGCCAGTACGCGATCCCGCTTAGCGAGCGCGAGAAGGCCTGGCTGCACGATCTGCCGCCCCTGCGCCTGGGCGTGGACCCCAGCTACGCGCCCTTCAGCCTGATCACCGGGCAAGGCCAGGCCGAGGGCCTGGCGCTCGACTACGTCCGTGAGATCGCGGCGGAGCTGGGTCTGCGCATCACCCAGGTCCCGAGCGAGAACTGGTCGGGCACGGTGGCGAGCGTCGAGCGGGGCGAAGTCGACCTCGTGGCGGCGATCAATCCCCAGAGCGCGACCTGGCCCTATCTCGAGCCCAGCACCTCATATCTCGATTTCCCGATCATGATCGTGACCCGCGAAGGCGCGCCGGTCATCGCCGGGCGCGACGACCTGAGCGGCAAACGCGTCCTCGGCAACACCACGCGCGAGCCGATCCGCCGGCTGCTGGCACGTATTCCTGGCGTTACCGTGGTGCCCGTGGGCACGGAAGAAGATGGCTTACGCCGGCTGGCGGCGGGTGAGGGCGACGCCTTCGTCGGTAACCTGGCGTCCGTCGATTACCTCATCCGCGAGCACTTCCTTGGCCAGCTGAAAGTGGCCGCACCGACCGGTGATAGCGAGGCCATCGCCATCGGCGTGCGCCGCGACCTCGCGCCGTTGCTCCCGCTCATCAACCGCGTGCTGGTGAACCTGCCGACGCACCGGCAGCAGGAGATCCGCAATACGTGGTTCGCCTCGCATTACGTCGTCGGTCCGACCTGGCGGGAAATCGCGAGCCGGATCTTGCCGTTCATGGCCGTGTTGCTGGCCTCGCTGATCGCCATCAGCTATGCCTACCTCAACCTGCGTCGCGAAACGCGGCGGCGTGAACGTACCGAGCGACGCCTCGCCGAAGTGACGGCGCATGTGCCTGCGGTGGTTTACGAGGCGGTGCGCGATACGGCGGGCCAGTACAGCATGACCTACGTCGGTGGCGATCCGCAGACCCTGCTCGGCATGGAGCCGGGCGAGCTGATGGCGAGCGGCGATGATCTGCTCGCCCCGGTGGCGCCGGAAGATCGCGAGGCGCTCCACGACGCGTTCGAGCGCTCGGCGAAGGCGACCGCTCCGCTGCATGTCACCGTCCGCGCCCAGGTGGGCGAGCGCGTGCGTTACCTCAGTTCCGATGCCGTGCCACTGGCCGCTGCCGATGGCAGTGTGCGCTGGAACGGCTACTGGGTGGACGTGACCGCGCAGGAGCTGGCCTCGCGCGGCATGGCGAAGGCGCGTGATGAGGCCGAGGCCGCCACGCGCGCGAAGAGTGACTTCCTCGCCACGATCAGCCACGAAATCCGCACGCCGATGAACGGCGTGATCGGCCTGCTCGACGTGCTCGAGCGCACGCCGCTCGACGGCGAGCAACGCCGCATGGTCGCGACGATCGAGCATTCCGCCGAAGCGTTGATGCACATCCTCGACGACGTGCTCGACTTCTCGAAGATCGAAGCCGGTCACCTGGCATTGGACCCGCGCCCTTCGGATCCGCGTGCGCTGGTTGAGGACGCGGTGGCGATCATGGCCGCGCAGGCCGAAGCGAAGGGCCTGGCTATCGCCGCGCATTTCGATGATGCCCTCGCGCCCGCGGTGCTCGTGGATGACGGGCGGCTGCGCCAGGTGCTGCTGAACCTCATTGGCAACGCCATCAAATTCACCGCCGTGGGCCACGTGGACGTCGATGTGCACGTGGACCAGGAGCATGGCGGCCGGCAACGGATGCGCTTCGTGGTGAGCGATACGGGCATCGGTATCCATGCCGCGAAGTTGCGCCACGTGTTTGCGCCCTTCAGTCAGGCGGAATCGTCCACGACCCGGCGTTTCGGTGGCACAGGCCTCGGCCTGAGTATTTCGCGCCGCCTTATCGAGCGCATGGGCGGGCATATCGTCATCCAGAGCGAGCCGGGTCACGGTACGGTGGTGACGGCCACGGTGGAGTTGCCGATCGCGGATCCGCTCGCGATCACGCAGGCCGCGCCCCCCGCCGCACCCGCGGATGCCGCGATACCTGCGCGCGCGGCGCGCATCCTCGTGGCCGAGGACCACCCGGTCAACCAGCAACTGGTCCAGGCGCAGCTCGCGATGCACGGATGGACGTGCACGATCGTCGACGACGGCGAAGCGGCGCTTGAGGCGCTTGCCGCGGCGGATTACGACCTGCTTCTCGTCGATTGCCACATGCCTCGCGTCGACGGCTACGCCGTGGCGCGCGAGGTGCGCCGGCGCGAAGAGGGCACCGGGCGCCACCTGCCGATCGTTGCCATGACGGCGGACGCTCGGGCCGACCAGCGCGAGCGTTGCGAGGAAGCCGGCATGGACGACCTTTTGCGCAAGCCGCTTCGCCTGGATGCGTTCCGCGAGGCCGTAGCGCGGTGGCTTGCGGTGTCAGCGGTGCCGGTCGGCCATGTGTCAGCGTTCGATGTGCCCATCGCAGATATGTTCGCGACCGGTGACGCGGTGGCCCCACCCAGCCTGATCGACATGGAACGTATGCGCCGCGCCTTTGGCTCGGATGAGAACATCGCCACGGTGATTTCCGCCGGCGTCGGTGCCACCCGCGAAGCGCTCTCGCGCTTTGATGAGGTCATGGCGTCGGGCGATGCCGAGGCCGTGGCGGGATGGATCCATCATGTGCTGGGCGGCGTAAACGTGTTTGGCGAGTCCGCCGTAGCGCGCGAGGGCGAGGCGCTGGAGCTGGCGCTTCGAGAAGGCGCGCCGCTGGATGCCGAGGCGGTGCGCCGTTTCGCCGCCGGCGTGGATGACTTCACGACGAAGCTTGCCACCACGCCGCTGTAGGAGCGCACCCTGTGCGCGACATCTTTCGCCTCGGTACGCGGGGTCCTGTGGCGCTTTCGCGAACGGCGTCGCCCACAGGGTGGGCTCCTACGGGTAGTCGACCGTGATGACGGCGAAGCGGGTCGGGCCGCCCGGCAAGATCGCTTCGAACTCGTCATCGACGCGTTTTTTCAGCACGGCACGCGCGAGGGGCGAATCGATACTGATCCAGCCCAGCTTCGCGTCGGTCTCGTCGGGGCCGACGATGCGATAGCGCACGGTCTCGCCGCTATCCACGTTCTCCAGCTCGATGATCGCGCCGAAGAACACCGCATCGGCCTGCGAGGGCGTCGCTTCCACCACCTTCAGTACCGGGATGCGCTTACTCAGGTAACGCACGCGGCGGTCGATCTCGCCGAGTTGCTTCTTGCGGTAGGTGTACTCGGCGTTCTCCGAGCGGTCGCCTTCGGCCGCCGCCGCGGCCAGTGCCTTCACGACCTCCGGCCGCACGGTGTGCCACAGGTGGTCGAGCTCGGTCTTCAGCCGTTCGAAGCCATCACGCGTGATGATGGCCGTCGACGACGGCGACGGTGGCCGCCAGCGGCTCATGGGGTCACCGGGCAGGAGGGATCGAGCGTGTCGAGCATGTCCATCAGGTCCTGGGAGACGGGGTGGCCGGGGTACGCGTGCAGCAGCGCTCGCGCGAGCGTGGCGGCTTGCTCGCGTTCTTCCAGGCGAAAATGCATTTGCACGGCGACGAGACCGTAATTCGGGGCACCGGCATCGCCGGGCCACAAGCGCAGGTAGCCAAGGGCGAGCTGCAGGGCAAGGCGCGGCATGCCGGCGTGCGCAGCGGTATCCGCCAGTGGCCCGCAGGTGATCGTCGCATCGGGCACGAAGCTGGCATCGATACCCATGCAATCCTGGACGACGCCGAGGGCGCGCCGTGTTTCGCCACCGGCGACCAGCGCGGCAATCCAGATCTGCCCATGGACCAGCAGTTCCGGCATGCGCTCCTGCGCGCGCAGGAGCTGGCGGTAACGCAGGTGCATCGGTGCTGGCGCGAGCCCTTCGCGCAGCCGCTCGGTGAGGATGTCGGTGGCGCCGGGGATGTCGTCGTGGGCGATCTGATTCACATGGGCGAGCAGGGCGGTATCGTCATCCGGGTTCGTCGCCTCCACCAGGGCCTCCGCTTCAGGGCGGTAACCAAGGCGCTCGTGGTGGTGGTGGATCAGGGCGCCCATGAGGTGGAAATTGTAGATCGCGAAGTAATTGGCGATCAGGTAGTACGCGGCCGTGCCCAGGAACAGCGGCCCGCGTTGCTGCATCGCGTACTGCGCACCCGCCTGCATCAGGCTGGTGACCAGCACGACACCGAACAGCTTGAAGTAGTCAGCGCCGATCCGGCCGATCGCCGCCACCCACGTCAGCGGGTTCAGCGCGGCGCCCACGCCATCGAACGTGAGCGACATGGTCATCACCGGCAGCACGAAGGCGACGGCAAGCGAGATGAGCAGGCCGGATATGCCAAATAGCAGCGGCGCAAGGATGGCGAGCGCATTGCCGGTGAGCTGGATGACGATGAGTGCGATCGCCGCCTGGTTCTCGGAATGCATCGCCATTTCCGGCGGGTCCTCGAACCCGTCGGCCGTGTGACGCAGGCAGGCGAACGCATACGTGTACAGCGCGACCCAGCCCAGGCCCACGACCAGCAGGCGCAATCCCATCATCGGGAAATATGCGAGCAGGTCGAAGGCCGCGATGGCACCCACCGTAACGATCGCGGCGCCACGCAGCGGGTAGCGGAAACCCACGACGATGCGCTGGTTGAAGGGCATCGATGCGTCGGCGAGCGCGACCCTCGGCATGCTTAGCGCTTCCCGCCGAAGATGCTGCCGAGGATGCCGCGCACGATCTGCTGGCCCGCGCGCGAACCGGCCGTCCGCACCATCGATTTGGCCATGGTTTCCAGCATGCCCTGGCGACGCTTGGTGCCGAATACCGCATCGCGCACGGCATCGCCCCAGCCGTTGCCTTCATCGGCGCCCTTGCCGGCGTCCTTCACCGGCGGCGCGTCATCCGTGTTCTTCGTGGTGGCGCGCGCCGCCAGCATCTCTTCCGCGGATTCGCGGTTCACCTCGGTGTCGTACTTCGCCCCGACCGGTGAGCGCGAGCGCACCGTGGTGCGTTCCTCGAGGGTGATCGCGCCGATGCGGCATGTTGGCGTGGAAACCAGCACCTTCTGCACGGGAGACGGCACGCCGCCCTCGCCGAGCGTGGAAGCAAGTGCTTCGCCGGTGCCTAGCGTGCCGATCGTTTCCACGACGTCGAGCTTCGGATTTTTCGCGAACGTCTCCGCGGCGGCTTTCACGGCCTTCTGGTCGCGGGGTGTATAGGCGCGCAGCGCATGCTGTACGCGGTTACCCAGCTGGCCGAGGATCTCGCCCGGCACGTCATCCGGGTTCTGCGAGCAGAAATACACGCCGACGCCCTTTGAGCGGATCAGGCGCACCACTTGCTCCACGCGTTGGCGCAATGCAGGCGGCGCATCGTCGAAGAGCAGGTGCGCTTCATCGAAGAAGAACGCCATCTTCGGCACGTCGAGATCGCCGACCTCGGGCAATTGCTCGAACAGCTCGGAAAGCAGCCAGAGCAGGAAGGTGGAGTACAGGCGCGGCTTCAGGATCAGCGTATCGGCGGCCAGCACGTTGATGACGCCGCGGCCGCTCATGTCCTGGCGCATGAGGTCGGCCAGCTCGAGCGCGGGCTCGCCGAAGAAATGGTCAGCGCCATCCTGTTCGAGCTTCAGCAGTGCGCGCTGGATCGCGGCGACGCTCTGGGCGCTGATCAGGCCGTACTTCGCCGAAATGTCCTTGGCGTGTTCCGAGGCGAAGCCGAGCATGGCGCGCAGGTCGCCCAGGTCAAGAAGGAGAAGGCCTTCATCGTCCGCCACGCGGAACACCACCTCGAGCACGCCTTCCTGGGTGTCGTTGAGCTCCAGGATGCGGGAGAGCAGGGTGGGGCCCATTTCCGAGACGGTCGCGCGCACGGGGTGGCCGAGCTTGCCGTAGATATCCCAGAACACGACCGGGTTGGCCTGCGGTGCCCAACCGGTGAGCCCCAGTTTCGCGAGGCGATCCTTCAGCTTCTCGGACGGCGCGGCGGCCGCCTGGGCCAGCCCGGCCAGGTCGCCCTTCGCATCGGCGAGGAAGCAGGGCACGCCCAGGCGCGAGAATCCCTCGGCCATGAGCATGAGGGTCACCGACTTACCGGTGCCGGTCGCGCCGGCGATCATGCCGTGGCGGTTGCCGTAGCGGGAGTCCAGTTCGACGGCCGTGGTTTCGTTGCGGCCAATGAGGATGCCTGGCATGGTCCGTTCCTTAAGGATGTCCTGAACAAGTCTACGCAAGGATGCGCCGTTACGGAGAATTTTCCGCCGCGCAGCTTGAGTCGTGTAGGGTTACGGCGTAACGTTGCCGGCATTGTCTGACCTGGTCCCACGCATGCCGCTGCGCGCTCGTTACGCCCTTCTCCTGCTACCCCTCGCGGTCCTCGCTGGTTGTGCCTCTGGCGGTGCCCCGCGTCCCGGTAAGGGTGGCAAGGCAACGCCTGAAGTCAATGCGTTGTACGACCGGATGAACCAGGCGAGCAAGGGCTATGAGGCCGCGATCGACCAGGCGCGCCGTGGCGATACCCAGCAGGCGGCGACCACGCGCAAGCAGGCGCTCGACCAGCTGAAGGACGCCTCGGCGCGTTGCGGCCTGACTCCGGGCTGCGACCCGCAGCGTTTCGCGGCAGTGTTCGACCGCCTGCTGCGCCTGAAGGATGGCAGCTTCATTGAAGGCGAGGACGCGGACGATACCGAGCAGACGGCCGAAGTAGGCGCCCAGCCCGGCGATGCCGCCGGCTCGGTGGTCGTCGGCGCGCTGCCGGAAGCCCAGCGCAGCGTCACGCTGCTCAAGGGTCAGAAGTTCTCCGACATGATGGTGATGAACGGCCCGGTGAAGGCTGCGCTGGAAATGTGGTTGACCCAGCTGCGCCCGAACCTGATGGACGCGTACGTCAACTACCAGATGATGCGCTACAAGATGTGGCCGGCCTACCAGAAGGGCGACCTGCCTGAGGCCCTGCTGTTCGGCATCATGGCCAAGGAATCGGGCGGCAAGGTCCATGCCGTGTCGCGTTCCGGCGCTTCCGGCCCGCTGCAATTCATGTATGCGACGGGCCTGCGTTTCGGCCTGTCCAGCGATGGCGGCTTTGACCAGCGCTTCGATCCGACGCTCGCCGCGCAGGCCAATGCGGAGTACATCAACGAGCAGCTCGGCGCGTTCAACAACAACCTCGAGATGACCCTGGCCGCCTACAACGGTGGCGAGGGCCGCATGCGCCGTATCGCGGCCGCCAGCCCCGGTGCTGGCTTCTACGACCCCTCCGTCTACGGCCAGATGTCCGCGGAAACCCGCGACTACGTGCCGATGGTGCTGGCCGCAGCGTGGCTGTTCCTGCATGCCGACAGCTACCACCTGAAATGGCCGAAGGTCGATGGCGCGCCGGGCCAGATCACCTTGACCCGGTCGGCCTCGCTTACCGAACTCACTGTATGCCTCGGCTCGGCCGATGACATGCCGCAGGGCTGGTTCCGCACGCTGCGTAACCTCAACCCGCGTCTCGATCCGCAGATGACCCAGCCGGCCGGCACCCGCCTGGATGTGCCGAAGCAGCTCGAGCGTGCCTACATCGCCAGCTGCGCGGATGGCCCCTGGCCGATCCTCGCCAGCGACCTGCATAACGCGGTAAAGATCATTGCGCCGCCACCGCCTGCCGCCACATCGGCCGCACTGGCGAATGGCAGCGCCAACGGCCCGAACGGTCCTGGTCCGCAGTACCAGAACGGCAGCGGGTCATCGTCGAAATCGTCGGGTGGCTCGAAGAGCTACACGGTGCGCAAGGGCGACACGTTGGTGAGCATTGCACGCAAGAGCAGCTGCGCCGATGTGGAAGACATCGCCAGGATGAATGGCCTGAAGAGCCATGCCCTGCGCGTGGGCCAGTCGCTGAAGGTGCCGGTCTGCCGCTAAGCGGCGGCAGACGTTACGCGAGGGCGGAGGGTTCCATCCACTCGGTGCCGAAATCACGGCGGTCCGGCGTGGAGAGCTCCTTGATCTGGCGCATGAGGCGCAGCACCTGGCGGTGCAGCTCATCCATGCCCGGGCGGCGCGAATCCAGCGTCTCGTGGTACACGGCAGCAATCCACAGGGCCACGCCACGCGTGGCGATCAGCGGATTATCAGAACGCGCCTTGCCCAGGCCGAGATCCGGCCCGTGGCCGTAGGTGCTGTAGCGCTCGTCGGGCGGCGTGCCATACAGGTGCGGAAAATCGCAGGCGGCGGCCTGTTCCATCTCACGGCGAACCAGCTGCTGCAGATCCGCATGGGTGCGGACGGGCAGGGCAAGCACCACGCGTTCGATATCCGCCAGCTGGCGGCGAAGGCGGATTTCGCGGTTGACGGCGATGAGATGAGTGACCAGACGCATGACGACTTCCCCTATACGGCACTGCGTGTCGGGACGCCAACCCATTCCCTTGGCGTCCGAGGGTCAAAGCATACTGTGGCGTTACGTCAAATGTAAGACGTTTTCGTCACATTGTGACGCGTAGGGTCAACCGATTTTAAACGCCACCCGCCCACTTACCGAGCCGCTGGCCTACCGTAACCTGCTGTTGCGGCTGGAGATTGTCCAGTTCGTAACCTTCGGGGAGCAGTAGAATTACGGTAGAGCCCATGTTGAAGCGAGCCATTTCGGCAAAGCGCTCGAGCTTCACGCCCCGCGAGCTGCAATCCGTGCGGATGATGTCCGACGCATAGGGGGGAATGGCCAGGCCATCCCACACCGTCGCCACGCTCGACACCAGGATCGCGCCGACCATGACCGATACGAACGGACCGTGGGCGCCTTCAAAGCTGCACACCAGCCGCTCGTTGCGAGCGAACAGGCGCGGGATCGCTTCGACCGCGAACGGCGCGACGCTGAAGATGCGCCCCGGCACATGGGTGGTACCGGCCAGGGTGCCTTCCAGCGGCATGTGCACGCGGTGGTAATCGCGTGGCGACAAGTAGATGGTCGCGAAGCTGCCGTTGCGGAACGGGGCGGCGGCTTCCTCGCTGCCGAGTAGTTCGGCAGCGGTGTACTCCTGGCCCTTGGCCTGGAAGATCCGGCCATCGCGGATGCGGCCCGACTGGCTGATGCGGCCATCGGCGGGGCAGAGGATCGCCTGCGGGTCGGGATCGGCCACGCGCGCGCCAGGCTTCAGCTTACGGGTGAAAAACGCGTTGAAATGCGGGTACGCCAGCGGATCGGGCTGGGCCGCCTGCGCCATGTCCACGTTGTAGTTCCGCACGATCGTCTGGATCAGGTAGTTCTTCCATGGCGTCCACTCCCAGCGCGTCGCCTGGTAGACGATCCGGGAAAGGAAGCGGTGCGGGAGGATGTACTGCAACAGGACACTGGGTTTCATCGCGGGGAGTATAGGGGACTCGCGCCGATCCACCAGCACCCCCACCCACGGAGGCGTCGGCCCCCGTCGTGCACGTTTCCTTCATCTTGCGGAATCTATAGACAGACCCGGAGGCGAACCGCAACGGATACGTGCGGTCCGCCGCTCTGCACGAGCGGGCCATGAGGCCCCGGGGGTGGGAGCGGAGGAGGGGGCCTTTCGCAGTACCCGGGCAACGCGTTGCCTACCCGTGCGCCTTGCCGCTCCGGACGGCGGCGCTAACGGGGTACAAGAACATGACAACCTGTGTAGCGCTCAACCGCCGCCCCGCTATGGGCGGCGCCTCCCGTGCTGTGCTCGCGCTTGCCATCGCCGCCGCCTTGCTTGCCCCTGGCCCTGGGGCGGCGCAGACGGTCACCGTGCCGAACTACAACCCTATCGATAACGATAACCAGGTCGGTGTCACCGACGTCCCGGTGGGTAGCACGCTTACGCTCAATGGCACGGCCCCCCAGTTCGTCACTGGCGAGACCGGCAGCCAGAACACCACGCTGCAGGCACTACAGGACGCCAACCGGATCACCGGAGGCGCGCAGTGGATCGGCGTACCCCGCATGAATCCGGGCACGCAGAACTTCGGTATCACGGTCAAGGATCCGATCACCGGCACCAACCAGGTGGTATCGGTCTATAACTCGGCGAGCTTTACCGACCTGATCCCCGTGACCGCCCAGACGATGGTGCCGGACGTCGGCAATGTCGGTGATAACCAGTACATCAACATGCGCATCGGCCAGGTGACCTCGGGCGGCGGCACGCTCAACGTCGCGATGGGCACCGCGGGCGCGGCCAGCACAGCGGCGAACAACAGCTTCACGCTGGCCGCCAAGCAGAGCGAGCTCTTCGTTGCCGACGGCACGGGGAGCGCGGATAGCACGATCAACTGGCAACAGAACAACCGCTTCACCTTTATCGGTGACCAGGCGCCGACCACGACCCAGTCGTATTCGGTGACCTATGTATCGGCCTACGGCGGTACGTTCAGCGTGACCGATGCCAATGGGGTCACCACGACCCATACCGTCACCGATACCGCGTCGCTCAAGGCCTATAACAACTTCCTGATCGCGGGCATCCAGAACGGATCGATTGCCTATGCGCAGTACACGGCCCTGTTCAACAAGGCCTATACGTACAGCACGCAGAACATTACGTACAACGTGACGGCCAACGATGAACTCGACGGCTTCCAGCCCGTCGGTATGCGTGTGGTCATGGAACTGGACGGTGCGCGCGCTCATGGCAATGTACTGCCGGGCGCCGTACTGGAAGGCGTGAATACGAATGGCGGTCTGATCCGCGCGACGGCGGGTGCCACCGTCAACGTGCAGGGCACGGTCGGCGCCGCGGGAACCAGTGGCGATCGCGTCGCCCTTGAACTCATGAGCTCGACCGGTACCAACAGTGGTGTCATCAACGGCGGCTTCTTCGGTAGCACGACGGTGCTGCCGAGCACGTATGGCCTGAATACCGTCGACCTCAACGGTACCGCGATGGGCGCGTCGACCTTTACCAATAGCGCGACGGGCATCATCAACGCGGCGCTGGGTACGGTGAACGGAGCGGGCGTGACCAATGGCATCCGCATGGGTGCGTCGTCCACGGCGACCAACGATGGCAGTATCAATGTCGGCGTCACGGGATCACGTTCCAACGGATCGATCAACGGCGTGCTTATTGCCGCTCCTACGGCGGCATTCACCAATGCGGGCCTCATTTACATCGGCCGCGGCCCGCAGGCGTTGTCCAGCGATACGCCGGCCGATGTCGCGTTGAACCAGGCGACGCTCACGACAGGCATCAACGTATCGAGCGCCGGCACGGTCAATAACACGGGGGCGATCACGATCGGTACGCTGACGCAGAATGCCGCGGCCATGCTGGTCACCGCACCAGGCGCCACCGTCACGAACTCGGGCACGATCAACATCACGGGCAGGGCGGCGGCCGTGCCGCGGGAAAACATCGGTATCTCCGTGGTAAATGCAGGCGCCACGGGCTCGGTATCGAACACGGGCACGATCAATGTGACCGGCGTGAATGGCACGGCGCTGAAGGCGGTCTCCACGGCGGGCACGCCATCGCTCATTCACTCCACCGGCTCGATCAACGTAGCGGGTGGCGCCGATCCGTCGAGCGGCACGCGCAATTACGGCGTATGGGTCGAAGGCCAGGGCAGCGCCACCGCCACGGGCGACATCCAGGGGCCGGTGAACCTGACCGGCGACGGGGCCATCGGTATCCACGCGCGCGGCCAGGCCACGGTGAACGTCGCCGCTGGCTCGGCACCCACCTTCAGTGGTGGCAGCAAGCAGATCGGCTTCTTTGCATTCGGCAACAACGCGAAGATCAACGTGGGAGCGGGTGCGGCGCTTGATGTCTCCACGCCGCAATCCACGCTGTTCCGCCTGGATAGCGGAGCTGACTTCGATGGGACGGGACTGACGGTCACGGTCTCCGGCGCGCAGGCCACCGGCGTCCTGGGCTCAGGCACCGGGTCCGTGCTCAGCACGAAGAACGCGGTCATCCACGTGACCGGGGCTGGCGCGCAAGGCGTGGTAGCGGAGGGTGGTTCGACGGCGACGATCGACGCCGCGACCACGATGACGCTCACCGGCGCGGGTGCCATCGCCGGCGTGGCGGACGGGCAGAAGCATGACCTCACTGGCGCGGCGACGGGCGGTGTCTCGACGGCCACCTCCGTTACGAGCCTTGCGACGTTGAACGCCTCGACGGCGGGCGTCATCGGTCTGATCGCGCGCAACAAGGCCACGCTGGTGAACGCGGGCGCGATCAACTTCAGCGGCGCGAGCGCGACGGGACTTATCGTCGAGACGAGCGCGGTGGCGACCAACAGCGGGACTGTCACGATGGGCGGCCCCGAGGCAACGGGCGCGATCCTTCGTAGCGCAGGCTCGCTGGCCAACAACGGCAACATTACCGTTGCGAATGGCACGGGTGTGCGCGTCGAGGGTGCCGGCAGCGTCCTCAATCCGGCTGGGTCGATCACGGTGAATGATGGTCACGCCGGTGTCTGGCTGGTGTCGGGCGCCAGTCTCACGTTGGGGAGTGGCAACTCGGCCATCACCACCCGTGGTAGCGCCCATGGCGTGCTCGTGGATAGCGGTTCCGGGCCGCTGGTGGCCAACGGCACCACGATCACCACGCTGGGTAGCGGTAACGCCATCGAGAACGCAGCGGAAACAAGCGCCATCACGCTGAACGGCGCCACCTTGCACTCGGGTAGCGGAGCCGGGTTGCGTACGGCGGTGTCCATCGATCCCGCATCCCGTGCGACGTTTGATGTCGATGGCGGCGGTGTGGGTTATGCGTTCCGCCACGCAGATGGCTCGATGACCACGGGTGATCTCAACGTGGGCAGTGGCATCGCGATCCTCGGTAACGGGGCGGGGAGCACGGGCATCCAGGCGCTGACGACCGGGGCGGTGAACACGGCGGCGAATGTCACCATGGCCGCGGGCGCCGGTTCCGCACTGGTGGCCGGTACCGCATCGTCAGTGGCGAATAGCGGGAATCTCGTTTCCGCCAGCACGAGCGCGCCCGTCGTTGATCTCGCCAACGGCGGCGGCACCACGCTTACCAATACCGGAACCATCCAGGCCGTGTCGCCGGCCGCCGTGGCCGTGCGCGGAAGCGCGGGGAGCGACAACATCATGCTCGCTGGGGGTGGCGTGCAGGGCGAGATCGCGACGGGAGAAGGTGGCGATACCTTCCACTGGAGTGCGGGCACGCTCAACGGCGGCCTGACGATGGGGAGTGCAAACAATACGGCGACGTTGGACGCCGTCGATACCGCCAGCACGTATCACCTGGTGGCTGGCGCGGGCGGCGGCAATACGTTGAACTTCAACGGCACCGAGGCCCGCGGCGGCACATTCGACACCGATACCCTGGACAAGGGCATCAACCTTCGAGGCTGGAATACCTTCAACCTCTCGAACGGCGCGAGCTTCACCTTGACCGACAACCTCAAGCTAGCCGGAAGTGATGTCAACATCGATGCGTCGTCCACGCTCTTCACCGGCGATAACGTGCACCCGGTGATCTCGGCCGCCACGCCTGCAGGGGCGAACGTCAACAATGCAGGCCTCATCGATCTCACGAACGGCGGAGGTTCGCCGGGCAATACACTGACCATCGATGGCAACTATACCGGTGGCCCCGGCATGCTGAAGCTGGTGACGACGCTCGACGCGGGCGGCCCGCTCGCCGCGCAAACGACCGATCGCTTGCTGGTGCAGGGCGACGCCAGCGGCGAGACCGTCCTGGATATCACGCCGTCGTCGCTCAGTACGGGCGCACTCACGGATCTCAATCGCAACGGCTACGTTGAGGCGGGTGAAGGCATCTCCGTGGTGCAGGTGGCGGGTACCTCGACGGGTGGCGCGTTCCGCGTCGATGGTGGCTACCTCGCCTTCGGGCCATATCAGTACGGGCTTTACGCATTCCAGCCTGGGTCGAGCGATGCCGCACAGCGCGTCGTGGGTGGTGCCAGCTCGGGCAATGCGTTCTGGGATTACCGCCTGGCCAATGTCATCGTCTGCAACGGGCCATGCCCGGTGACCACGGCCACGCCGGGACCCACGCCGCCCCCCGGGCAGGCGTATATCGCGCCACCACCGGCGACAGGCCCGCTGGCAGCGGCCGACTCGCGCCCGGCCGTGGTGCCGCAGGTGCCAGTATCCATCGTCTCGCCTTCCGCCCTCGCGTTTTACGGCTATCGCGCCATCGATAACCTGCACCGCCGGCTCGGTGAGGTGCGCAACATGGACGACCTTGGCGAGGGTCTCGGTGGCGAAACCTTCGTGCGTTACTTCGGCGGCGATTACACGTATTCCACCAATCGTGCCTTCCGTGATTATGGCTACGACTACGATATGGACATGCGCGCCGTGCAGGTCGGCACGAACATCTTTGCGATCGATGCGGGTCAGTCGACGTTGCGCGCAGGGATTGCGTACACGCATGGCACGACACAACTGGATCCGAAGGCCGCGGACGGTTATAGCCACGCAAAGCTGTACACCAACTCGATCGCCATGTTCCTCACCTGGCAACACGCCTCCGGCTACTACATCGACGTGATCGCTTCGGGTGATCGCCACGCGGGGGATGTGGACACGGCGCGTGCGAAAGGCGCGGCGCGCATCACCGGTTCGGGTTGGGAAGGTTCGATTGAAACCGGATACCCCTTCCGTTTCGACGGCGGCTGGGAACTCGAACCGCAACTGCAACTGATCCGCCAGCATGTCGGGTTACGCGACCAGCTGGATGTGGATCACGTCACCACCCGCTATGCGCCGTTCGAGCAGACGGTCGGGCGCGCAGGCCTGCGCTTTGACCGCACGTGGACGACCGACGGCGGGAGCCGGTTCACCCCCTATGCCCGGGCCAACTACATCAAGGGCTGGGGCGGTGTTTCGAAGATCGTGGTCGGGGCGGAGGGTTTCGACTTCTCCCAATCGTTCGGCGGCGGGAAGTTCGGGCAGATGGTGGAGCTGGGGCTGGGCGGGACCTGGGCCTGGCGGAACCGGCTGTCCCTCTACGGCGAAGGCGATTGGCAGGACAACGTAGGCACCGCGGGTGCGCGGGGCTGGGCCGCCAATCTGGGCCTCCGCTGGGACTTCTGACCACGCTGTTGTAGGAGCGCGCAAGCGCGCTCCTACAGGGGCTGTCTGTTGAATTAACGTGAATTACCACTTTCGACAATTTCTTCATTGCCGAATCCGTATACACGTTTCCGGAGGCGGCTTCAGCAACCCTTTGTTGCTGGCCGCTGCTCTGCACGGTGGCCGCCAGGCTCCGGGTGGGGCGGAGTGAGGGGGCTCGCTCATCCGGGCAGGGTTGCGCCCGTGCGTCAAAGCCGCTCCGGACGGCGGCTTTATCGGGAAGCCCTACAACATGAAGAACCGTTCCACGCCTGCCCTTCGCCCGGCTCCAGGCGCCCGCCGCCGTGCGGTGCTGTTCGTAGCCATTGCGACCGCCCTGACCGTACCCGCCACTCGGGTACCCGCCCAGACCACCACGGTCCCCAACTACAACCCGATCGACAATGACGGCCTGGTCGGTGCCACCCAGGTCTCACAAGGTGCCACCGTCAACCTCGTCGGCAATGCCACGCAGTTCGCACAGGGGCTGACCGGTAGCCAGCCCACGAAGCTGCAGGACCTGTATGACGCAGGCCGTATCCAGAACGGCTCGGAACAGTGGATCGGCAAGGCCCGCCTGAATCCCGGTCCACAGAATCAGGGCATCACGGTACGCGACCCGATCACGGGGACGAATCGCGTGGTGTCCGTCTACAACTCGGCCAACTTCAACGATATCGCCCCCGTCACGTACGACACCCAGGTGCCGGATTACGTGAACGTGGGGGATAACCAGTACATCAACATGCGGATCGGCCAGGTGCAGAAGACCGGCGGCACGCTCAATGTCGCCCTCGGCGATGCGGGCGCCGCCAGCACCAGCGCGAACAACAACTTCACGCTGGTGGCCAAGCAGAGCACGCTGTTCGCCGCCGACGGTACGGGTACCGCAGATAGCAATATCAACTGGAACACCCGTAACCGGTTCACCTTCCTTGGTGACCAGAACCCGGCGGTGAACCAGGGGTACGCGGTGAGCTACGTATCGCAGTACGGCGGCACGTTCAACGTGACCGACCGTAACGGTGTCACCACTTCGCACACGGTGACCAACGCGACGCAGCTGAAAGCGTATAACGCCTTCCTCATCACCGGTATCCAGAACGGCTCGATCGACTACACGCAGTACACCAGCCTGTTCAACCAGGCCTACACGTACACCAACCAGAGCATCACCTACGGCATCTCGGCGAACGATCAGCAGGATGGCTTCCAGCCCGTCGGCATGCGCGTCGTCATGGGTCTGGATGGCGCGCACGCGCACGGCACCGTGGCCGCTGGCGCGACGCTGGAGGGTGTGAACACCAACGGAGGCCTCATTCGTGCCACGCGCGGTGCGACCGTCGACGTGCGCGGCACGATCGGTACGGCCGGCACCAGCGGCGACCGCACTGCGGTGGAGCTGATCGGCGCGACGGGCACGAGTTCAGGCGTGATCAATGGCGGCTTCTTCGGCAGCACCACGACCCTTCCCACGACGTATGGCATGAACGTCGTCGATGTCGTGAACAGCAGCACCTTCACCAATAACAGCACCGGCATCATCAACGCGGCGCTCGGTACGGTGAATGGGGCCGGGCCTACCAACGCGATCCGCCTGGGGCCCACGTCGAATGCCACGAACAACGGTGTCATCAACCTGGGTGTGACCGGCTCGCGGTCCAACGGATCGATCAACGGTGTGTACATCAACACTCCCACGTCGACGTTCACCAATGGCGCGAGCGGCCTGATCTACCTGGGTCGCGGCCCGCAGACCTCCACGGCCGATACACCCGCCGACGTGGCGCTCAACCAGACCTCGATCAGCACGGGCATCAACGTGGCCACGGGCGGCACGGTGACCAACCAGGGCACGATCACGCTGGGGTCGCTTACGCAGAACGCGGCGGGCATCCTCGTCACGGGCGCTGGTGCCAACGTCAATAACGCGGGCACGATCAACGTCAACGGCCGCGCGTCCGCCGTGCCCCGCGATACCTTCGGTATCTCGGTGGTGAATGCCGGCAGCACGGGTACGGGTATCCGCAACACGGGGACCATCAATGTCGCCGGCGTGAACGGCACGGGCATCAAGGCGCTTTCCACGGCCGGCACGCCGTCGCTTGTGCACAGCACGGGCACGATCAACGTCTCGGGCGCGGCGGATCCCGCCAGCGGCACGCGCAACTACGGCGTATGGATCGAAGGGCAGGGCTCCGCCACCGCCACCGGCGATATCCAGGGCGCAGTGAATCTCTCGGGCACCGGTGCGATCGGCATCCACGCCCGCGGGCGTGCCACGGTGAACGTGGCGGCCGGTGCGGCGCCGACGTTCAGCAACGGGACCGACCAGATTGGCTTCTTCGCCTATGGAAACGATGCGCACATCAACGTTGCCGGTGGTTCGAACCTCAACGTCTCCACGCAGCGGTCGACGCTGTTCCGCCTGGACAGCGGCGCTGACTTCGATGGCACTGGCTTGTCCGCCACGGTGTCCGGTGCGCAGGCGACGGGCATCCTGGGGTCCGGCACGGGTTCCGTGTTGAACACGCGGAATGCCGTCATCAACGTGACAGGTACGGGTGCCCAGGGGGTCGTCGCCGAAGGCGGCGCCACCGGCACGATCGACGCGGCGACCGCGGTGACGCTGACCGGCGACGGTGCGGTCGCGGGTGTTTCGGATGGCCAGAAGCACGATCTCACCGGAGCGAGCGTCGGCGCGCCGTCGACGGCTACCTCGCTCACCAGCCTGGCGACGATCAACTCCGGGGCTGCCGACGTGACGGGCTTCATCGCGCGCAACGGCGGCCAACTCAACAACGCGGGAACGCTGGGTTTCACCGGTGCGAATACCACGGGGCTCGTCGCGGAAAGCAGCGGCACGGCCGCGAATAGCGGCACCGTGAACCTGTCGGGCCCAGGCGCTACCGGTGTGGCCGTGCGTAGCGGTGGTTCATTCGCCAACACGGGCGACATCACCGTCGGCGATGGTACTGGCGTGCTGGTGGATAGCGGCGCTTCGTCGCTGGCGTCGGGCGGTAGCATCACCACGCTCGGTACGGGTAACGCGATCGAGAACGCTGGCGAGATCAGCGCGATCACGCTCCGTGATGCCGCACTGCGGGTGAATGATGGCGCGGCGTTGCGTACGGCCACGTCGATCGATCCGGCGTCCACGGCGACGATGGACGTGGATGGTGCGGGAACGGGCTACGCCTTCCGCCGCGCGGACGGTGGCGAAGCGACGGGCGACCTCGCCATTGGCAGCGGCTTCACGATCCGCGGCAATGGTGCCGGCAGCACGGGCATCCAGGCTCTCACGAGCGGTGCGGTAACGACCGCTGGCAACGTCGACATCCTCAACGTGGCGGGTGGGTCCGCGCTGGTCGCCGGCACCGCGTCGTCCGTGACGAACGCAGGCACGTTGACGTCAGTCAGCACGGTCGCGCCCGTGGTGGATCTTGCCAACGGGTCCGGGACCACCTTCACCAACGCCGGTACGGTGGCCGCGGCATCACCGACGGCACTTGCCGTACGCGGCAGCGGCGGGAACGACACCGTGTCATTGCCTGCGGGAGCGGTCACGGGTGAGATTGCCACTGGCGAAGGCAGCGATACCTTCAGCTGGACAGGCGGCACGTTGAACGGTGGCCTGACCATGGGTGACACCGCTGGAAACAGCGCAACGCTGGGTCATGTCGATACGTCGTCGACTTACCACCTGCTGGCCGGTACCGGGGGCAGTAATACGCTCACGTTCAACGGCACGCAGGCGCGTGGTGGCACGTTCGCCGCCGATGACCTGGGCAAGGGCATCCGTGTCGCCGGTTGGAACACGTTCAACCTCACCGGCGGTGCGGCCTTTGAGCTGACCGATAACCTGACCCTCGCTGGCAGCGACGTGAATATCGATGGAGCTTCGGTGCTTTATGCCGGCAACAACGTCCATCCAGTGATTTCCGCGGTCACGCCGGGCACGGCTAACGTCGCCAACAACGGCACCATCGATCTGACCAACGGCAGCGGCTCGCCCGGCAATACGCTCACGGTCGACGGCAACTACAGCGCCGATGGCGGCCGGGTGAATCTCGTCAGCACCCTGGATGCCGGTGGCCCACTCGCGGCGCAAGCCACCGATCGCCTGCTGGTGCAGGGTGATGCCAGCGGCGAGACGGTGCTGAATGTCACGCCATCCACGCTCAGCACGGGTGCACTGACTGACCTCAACCGCAATGGTTACGTCGAAGCGGGTGAGGGCATCAGCCTCGTCCAGGTCGCTGGCGCCTCCAACGGCGGTGCCTTCCGGCTCAGTGGTGGGTATCTCGCGTTCGGCCCTTATCAGTATGGGTTGTACGCCTTCCAGCCAGGGGCTAGCGACGCGACGCAGCGCGTCGTCGGTGGTGGCACGTCCGGCAACAACTACTGGGATTACCGCCTCGCCAACGTGCTGGTGTGTAACGGTGCGTGCCCGGCGCCGACCGCGCAGACGCCCGCGCCCACGCCGCCCGCAGGTACGCCCTATGTGGCACCCACGGCTGCCGGCATCGGAACACCCGTGGCGTCGCTGCCTGCAGTGGAGACCCGTCCGGCGCTCGCACCGCAGGTACCCAACAGCATCGCCACGCCGTCGGCTCTTGCGCTGTACGGCTACCAGTCGGTCAGTAACCTGCACCGCCGCCTTGGTGAGACCCGGAACATGGACGACCTGGGCGAAGGTCTGGGTGGCGAGACCTTCGTGCGTTACTTCGGTGGCGATTACAACGTGTCCTCGAACCGGTCCTTCAGCGAATATGGCTCCGATTACGACGTGGATACCCACGCCGTGCAGGTCGGTGTGAACATCTTCGCGCTGGACATGGATCGCTCCACGCTGCGCGCTGGCGTCGCGTACACGCACGGCACCACCCGGCTCGATCCTAAGGCCATCGATGGCTACAGCCACTCGAAGTTCGACACCAACTCGATCGCCATGTTCGTTACATGGCAGCAGCAAAACGGCTTCTACATCGATGCGGTGGCGCAGGGCGACCGGCATGTGGGTGATGTGGATACCGCGCGCTCGAAGGGCGCGGCACGCGTGCACGGCAGTGGCTGGGAGGGCTCGGTGGAAGCGGGCTATCCGTTCCGTTTCAACGACGGCTGGGAGCTGGAGCCGCAGCTTCAGTTGACTCGCCAGCACATTGGCTTGCGTGACCAGGTGGATATCGACGATATCACCACGCACTACCACGCCTTTGACCAGACCATCGGCCGTGCGGGTTTGCGGTTCGATCGCACATGGACGACGGCTGCGGGCAGCCAGTTCACGCCGTACGCGCGGGCGAACTACATCAAGGGCTGGGGCGGTTCGTCGAAGATCGATGTCGGCGCCGAGGGCTTTGACACGACCCAGATGTTCACTGGCGGGAAGTTCGGCCAGATGATGGAAGTGGGCCTGGGCGGTACGTGGGCCTGGCGCAACAAGATCTCGGTATATGGCGAGGCCGATTGGCAGAACAAGATCGGTGATGCCGGTGCGCGGGGTTGGGCGGCCAACATGGGTGTCCGCTGGGATTTCTAACCCGACGGCCGTTGTAGGAGCGCGCAAGCGCGCTCCTACACGGTTTTAGTGCACCACGGGTAGTTCGATGTACGTGCCGTTCTCGCCATCGCGCTGGATGGTCTGCGTGGCTTTCACGTAATCCGCCGGCTTCGCATTGAAGATATTCGGGACGAAGGTCTGCGGATTGCGGTCGTACAGCGGGAACCAGCTCGACTGGATCTGCACCATGACGCGGTGGCCCGGCTGGAAGACGTGGTTCACCGTGGGCAGCGGGAAGCTGAAGGGCAGGGCCTTGTTCGCTTCGAGCGCCTTGGGCTTGTCATAGCCCTCGCGGTAGCGGCCGCGGAAGATCTCCATGGCCACCGGGAGCTGGTAGCCGCCCATCGACGGCCTTTCTTCCACCTCATCCGGATACACGTCGATCAACTTCACCACCCAGTCGCTATCCGTGCCACTGGTCGATGCGAGCAGGTGCACGAGCGGCTCACCCGAGATACCCATGGGTTGATCGAGTACCGGGGAAACGTAGGTGAGCACGTCGGTACGGGTCGCGAACTGACGCTGGTCGTCCACCAGCCACTCCGGCCAGGAATCCTCGCGATCGGCCACGCCATGCGACCACGACTGGATCGGACGCACGCGGTAGGGCACCGGCTTGGCCGGGTCGGAAACGTAGGCGTCGTTGCCGCTGGCCGGCACGGTCGTGGCGAAGCCGCCATTGGGTTCGGCGTACCAGCGCTGCATGGTGGGCGCGCAGCCGCTACGGCACGCGGACGGCCAGGTATCGAGCTTGCGCCACGCATTCTCACCGGTGACAAAGGCGTTGACCGGCGCAATGTCGGCCTTGGGTGCGCCGTCCTTCAGGTACTGGGCCAGGAACGGCCGCAGCATCGTCTGGCGGAAGGTCTTGCCGGTGTCGCTACCCAGTTCGATCGCGCCGATGGTGCTGGCGTTTTCCCAGGTCTTCGCATGCCGCCATGGGCCGAGTACAAGCCACAGCTTCTCGTGGTTCGGGTCGCGCGGGGCAAGCGCGCGATAGACGGCCATGTCGCCGTAATTGTCTTCCTGGTCCCACAGGCTGTGGACCAGCATCGTCGGCACCGTCATCGGTTCCTTTGCCGCGATCTTGTCCAACGCCTGTTCCGACCAGAAGCTGTCATACGCCGGGTGGGCCAGCACTTTCTGCCAGAAGCCCAGCGCCTCCATGCCGTAGGCGCGGCCGATGTCACCCGCCGAGCCGCCCTTCAGGTACAGGTCGTAGTCGTCGCGGTAGCCGGTGGTCCAGCCGATATTGCTCTTGCGCGAGTTCACCATGCCGTAGATGTAGGGAATCATCTGCTGGCGGAAGGCGCCTCTGTGAAACCAGTCGTCGCCCATCCAGCCATCGATCATGGGATTGATCGGCACCGCCACCTTCAGCGCGGGGTGCGGGTGGATCGTGGCGATCATCGCCTCGAAGCCATCGTAGGAAATGCCGATGATGCCGACCTTGCCGTTCGATTCCGGCACGTGCTTCACGAGCCAGTCGATCGTGTCGTAGATATCGGAGGATTCATCGATCGCCGTGGGATTGCCATGGCCGATCGGCGGCCGGTTCATCACGAAGTCGCCTTCGGAGCCGTTCTTGCCGCGGATGTCCTGGATGACGCGGATGTAGCCATCCTGGACGATGATGTCAGCGGGGTTGTCGTAACCGCGCAGCGTGGGCCCAAGGTTCGGGCTATCGGCACGGTGGCCCATGCCATCGGCGCCGTAGGGTGTGCGCGTCAGCAGCATGCCGGCATGCGTGGCGCCCTTCGGCACCAGGATCACCGTGTGCAGCTTCACGCCATCGCGCATGGGGATATCCACCGTGCGCCGTTCGTAATCGAAGCCCGGATTGGTCGGCGCGAAGTGCGCCGGGATTTCCGTGGGCAGGTCTTTGTAGGTCTTTTCGCCGCCGACCGCCGGGGTCGCGAGGACCCCGGCGGCAAGCGCGACGATACCCAGTCGCAGGAGTGGATGCATGGAAGCTCCGTCAGAAGTCGTACGTGATGCCGAAACGAGCGTAGCGCGGCTGGGTATAGCTGATCACCTGCTGGTAACCATCGTTCACCGAGTTCGTGCTGCCCGAGACCGGGTTGGTACGCTGCGAGCGCTGCTGGTTGAGGATGTTGAACACCGAGACCGAGAAGGCGAGCTTCTTGTCAGCCCACAGCGGGCGGTATTCGGTGCTCACGTCGATCAGCTCTTCCCACGGCTCGCGGCCCTTGGCGCCATACGCCGACGGCACGCCGAAGCAGAAGTGGTAGTAGCTGCCGTAACCCGACGGATCGCTTTCATTAGCACCGTAACGGCCCAGGCACGACTTCGGCAGGCCCGACTGGATCAGGATGTTGGCCGAGACCAGCCATTCCGGTGCGATCTGGTAGGAGCCGTAGAGCTTCAGCTGGTGCTTGCGGTCGTTGCCCAGGTCGCCGTTCGCGTAGTTCATCAGCGTGGCGTAATCCCAGTCACGCGATGCCGCGACCGAACCCTGGCCCACGTCCGAGCGCACCTGGCCTTCGGTGTTGCCGTAGCTGTGCGACCACAGGTAGTCGATCTTGCCCGACCACTTGCCATCGAACGGATGCGATAGGTACAGGTCGAGGCCGTAGTAGTTGCGCTTGAGGTGCGGGAAGCCGAAGTCCGCGTTGGTCACGGTGACATCGGTGTAGCCACCGGTGTTATTGGCCAGCGAGTAGACGTTCGCCCGACCCGGGTTGGACAGGTAGCAGCTACCGACCGTGACCGCGTCGATATCCGCGCCCTGGGCGATGGCGGCGCGGCTGATCGCACCGTTGTCGCACACGTCATCCAGCGCGTTGCGCAGCTTGCGCGCGGTAGCCTTCACGCCCGTCACCCAGTCGGCGTTGAGTTGCTTGTCCGCGCCCAGGATGAACTCGTCCTGGTACTCGGATTTGATGTTCTTCGAGCTGACGGTCTTGGGGTCGGGCGGCTGGCCGTATTCGCCGTTCGGAGACACGGCGCCGCCGGTGGCGGACTGGATGAAGGTCACGCCCGTGGGCAGGCCCTGGCCATCGATGCCGGTATAGGTGAAGTACTGGTTGGTCGCGAGCGAACCCGCCGAGGTGCGCAGGGCCACCGAAGCCGGCATGGCGAGGAAGTAACGGCCTGCGTTGCCGTACACCTTGAGCGACGAATCACCGTTCACGTCCCAGCTGAAGCCGAGGCGCGGCGCCCACTGCGGCTTGGTCAGGCGCAGGTACGGCTGGCCCGAGGGGTTGTAGTTGGTGAACTGGTCGTTGCGGATGCCAAGCGAGAGCAGCAGGCGGTCGTTCACCTGCCAGTCGTCCATGATGTACTGCGCACGCTGCTTCACGCGCACCGAGGCGAGCGTGTTGTAGTGGCGGTAGTAGCCGTAGTAACCCGTGCCACCGCCCGGATAGTTGGCTGGCTTGTCGACGAACGGGCTATCGCTGATGTTGAGGTTCGGGTCACCCTTCGCGTACCACAGCTCGTAGCCGTCGCCGCCGATCGTGGTGCCGTCGTCGATATCCTTCGAATCCTGGTTATCGATACCGGCGGTGATCGAGTGGCTGCCGATCTTGTAGTTCAGGTCGACACGCAGGTTGCGGTTGGTCGATTCGTGATCCGGGTTGTCGATCGTATCCAGCGTCTGGCCGTTGCTGATCGGCGATCCGCCGTTCAGTGCCGGGTTCTGCTGGCTCACGTTGCCGATGAAGGGGCCGCTCACGCCGGTATCCGGCGGCTCGTTGTAGTAGGTGAGCTTGGACTTGCCGTAAAGGGCGGTGAGGGTCAGGTCGTCGGTGATGTAGCTGGTGTACTTGGCGACGTAGACCATGGCCTTGGTCTTGTACGTCGTATCTTCGCTGGCGTAGTCGCCGATGGTGTTGGTGTCGTAATCGTAGTTGTATTTGTTGCCGTTCGAGCGGTGGGTCTGGTTGACGCCGGTCAGCTCGAGGATGTTGTTGTCATTGATGTTCCAGTCGAGCTTGCCGTACCACTTCGGATCCTTGTACGTGTACTTCGTGTCATACGCGTGGTTCACGTCGCCCAGGCTGTTGCCCTGGGTGCGTTCCATTTCCACGGCGGCGAACGCGTACAGCTTGTCCTTGATCAGCGGGCCGCCAGCGTAGGCGCTGATGGTGGACGACCATTCGTGGTTACGGTCGTTACGCTGGTTGATCGTGCCCGGGGGTGCCGGGTTGTCATGGCCGTAGGTGATGTTGCGGGCGCTGGCGCGGGCAAAGTCCGGCTCCCACAGCACCTGGGCGCCGAAGTGCCATTCGTTGGTGCCGCGCTTGCCGACCTGGCTGATGACGCCGCCGTCCGAACGGCCATACATCGCCGAGTAGCCGCCGCTCAGGATTTCCTGCTGGTCGATCGCGCCGTACGGCAGGGTTACACCACCGAAGCCGCTGAGCGGATCGGTCGTGTTCATGCCGTTGATGTAGTACGCGTTCTCCGTGACCGACGAACCCGCGAAGCTCACCGTGCTGCCGCCGAAGGCGTTCTTGAAGCCGGTGTAGCCTGGCGAAGCGCCCGGGGCGAGCAGGGCGACCGCTTCGGCGGAGCGCTGCAGGGGCAGGCGGGCGAGATCGGCCGAGGTGATCACCGTGCTCGAGGCGACGGTGGCCACGTCGATCTTCGGCAGGGAGGTGGCCGAGACCGTGACGGCGCTGAGGTCCTGGGCGTTCGACGACGAAGCGGCTTCGAACGACACGTCGGTGGCCGCACCGACGCGCAGGGTGATGTTGTCGCGCGAGTCGACGGCCTGGCCATTGGCGCGCAGGGTGACCTTGTACGTCGCGAGCGGCAGCGATTCGGCGGTGTAACGGCCGCGCGAATCGACGGCGACTTCGCGGGTAAGGCCGTTGCTGCCTTCGATCAGCACGGTCTCACCGGCGGTCGCCGGTGCCGAGCCGGTGATGCGGCCCGTGGTGGCCTGGCCGTAAGCCAGGCCACTGAATGTCGCGGCGACCGCGGCGCACAGCAAGGTACGGCGGAGGGCGGGAAGGGAACTCATGGGGATGCTCCGGAAAGGCTTGGGTCTGTGACAGTGAGGTTTCAATCGATTTAAACGACAGGTTTAAAGCGGCCTTCCTGGCGCGTTGTTGTGTTTGGATCAGGCGAGCGCGACCTCGCCCACGGCTTTACGCACCGGAGCGAACGCTTTCGATTTTTCAGATTTGCGATCAGTGACGAGCACGTCGATGCGCTCGGGCTCGCACCAGCTGGCGCGGCTGCGGACGCCGATCTTCGAGTGGTCGGCGGCCAGGATCACGCGACGTGCGTTGGCACACATCGCGCGGGCGACCTCGACTTCTTCCAGCTCGAAACTGCTGGCGCCGGCGTTCGCATCCACGCCCACGGGCGAAAGGATGGCGACGTGGGCCTGGTAGCGATGGATCTCCGAGACGGTGGTGGCGCCATTCGTGCAACCGATCTGTGCATCGAAGCGGCCGCCAAGCAGATGCACCGTATTGCCTTCGCGCGCGGCGAAACGTGCGGCCACGTCCACGGCGTTGGTGATGATGGTGAGGCCGCTGCGAGTCGCCAGTGCTTCGGCCACGACGTTCATGGTGCTGCCCGCATCCATGAAGATGGTCTGGCCGCTTTCGACCAGGCTGGCCACCACCTTGGCGATCGCGCGCTTTTCGCGGACGCGGGTGGCGTGGCGCACGTCGATCGGCGGCTCGTCCGAGGTGAGCACCGCACCGCCGTGCACGCGGCGGATCTCGCCGCGCTCGGCCAGTTCGACGAGGTCGCGACGGATGGTTTCGCGCGATACACCGAGCTCGGTGACGATGCGTTCGACGGATACCTGGCCGCTGGAGCGGAGCAGGTCGCGGATGCGGGTGTGTCGTTCTTCATGCCACATGGCGTCGTTCCTTGAGTGTGTGCAAGAGCAGGCGCATGGCGCCGAGTGCGAGGGCCCCAGCCACCACCACGCACATGGCGTAGGCGGCGGCCTGGGCGAGGAAGCCGTTTTCGTCCAGGCGCATCACGGTGACGGAGGCGAGGCCCGTATCCGCCGTGACGAGGAAGATCACGCCGGAGAGCGTGACCAGCGAGCGCATGAACAGATAGAAGAAGGTGGAGATCGCCGCGGGCGCGGTGAACGGCAGCACGGCATCACGCAATACCTCGCGCGTGCCACCGCCGAAGGCCGCGACGGCATCCTCGAGCGCGTCGGGCACCTGGCGCATACCGGTCTGCATCGTGAGGAAGGCTTGCGCGTGGTAGTGGTACAGGCTGCTCGCGGCGATGATCACCAGGCTACCGTGCAGCCAGCCCGACCACGGGCCATGGTTGAAGGCCATCACGTAGCCCAGGCCGATCACCATGCCGGGCACGGCGGCCGGGAGCGAGGCGATGAACTGCACGGGCCGCGCGATCGACGGCGGTGCTTTGCGCAGGCCGGCGCAGAGGGCGAACACGAGCAGCGTGCCGGCCACGGCGGCGAGCAAGGCCATCGCGAGCGAGGTGCCCACGGGGCCGAAGCCTTCGGTCATGCCGGTGTAGTTGGCGAGCGTCAGCGTGCGCTGGTAGGGCCACAGCTTCACGAACGACACATAGGCGACGGTGCCCACGACGGCGAGCATCGGCAACAGCGCGATCAGCGAGACGGCGGCGAGCGCGGTGTCACGGCCCGCGTGGCGCACCGGCGTGAGCGTGCGCCCGGGGCTGGCGTCGCCGCTATCCTGCCGTCGCCTCGCCATGCGGCCCAGCCACACCGAGAGCAGGGCGGGTAGCAACAACACCATGCCCAGCGTGGCGCCCATCGCGAAATCGAGCTGGCCCACGACCTCGCTATAGATCTCCATGGCGAGCACGCGATAGTTGCCGCCGACGATGACCGCGCTGCCGAAGTCGGTGAGCGTTTCGGTAAACACGAGGAATGCGGCGGCAAGCAAGGCGAAGCGCAGGCGCGGCAGGGTGACGTCGGTGAACTGCCGCCAGGCGGTGGCGCCCATCGAGGCGGCAGCATCGTAATGGCGCGCCGGCGTGCGAGCGAGCGCCGCCGAGATGATCAGCACGGCCTGTGGCAGACCGTATAGCGTGTTGGCGATAACGAGACCGGGGAACCCGTAGATGTCCGTGGGCAGGCCGGTGAGGCGGTGGACCAGACCGTTCCTTCCGAGCAGAAGCACCAGCCCCAGGCCGAGCACGAGTGACGGCGCGAGCATCGGCAGTAGCAGCGTCGCGCGGATCAGCGCCTTGCCCGGCAGGCGTGAGCGGTGCAGCGCCATCGCGATGCCCAGACCGAAGAGCACGGTGGCGAGCGTCGTCACCAGGCCGGTCTCGATGCTGTGCAGCGCCGCGCGCGGAAGACCCGGATCATCGAGCAGCCGGCCGTAATTGGCGAGCGTGAAAGCGCCCGACGCGTCGGTGACGCTACGCCACGCGACGGAAAGCAGTGGATAGAGAAAGAACGCGACGAGGCCGAGGCCGGGCAGGGCCAGCAGCAGCCAGGCGAGGCTGCGCGTTCGTGCCAGCGCGCGCGGGGCGGCGACCGTGTTCACGTGCAGACCCACGCGCCGCGCAGTGCATCGACGGTCACTGATTCGCCCGGCGCGAGCGTGCTGCGGCCGTGCAGTTCCGCGACGAGGCGCTGGCCGCGCCAGGCGATGCCAGCGCGGGCGACGTTGCCAAGGAAGGTTACCTCCGAGATGACGGCGTCGCCGCGGGGATCGGCTTCGAGCACGAGGTCTTCGGGGCGCAGGCAGAGTTCCCAGGTGGCGTCTTCGCCGGGCGGCCGGCGCTCAAGGAAGCCCGGCATCACTTCACGTACGAAGGCCGTGGGCAGCAGGTTGGCGTGGCCGATGAAGTCAGCGACGAAGCGCGAGGCCGGGCGTTCGTACAGGTCGCGCGGCGAGCCGATCTGCTCGATCCGGCCGGCCTTCATGCATACGATGGTGTCGGCCAGCGCGAGTGCTTCATCCTGGTCGTGGGTGACCATGATGGTGGGAATGCCGAGCGTGCGCTGTAGCGAGCGGATTTCACCGCGCAGCTGCGCACGGATCGCCGGGTCCAGCGCGGAGAGCGGTTCATCCAGCAGGAGCAGCGCGGGCTCCGCGGCCAGTGCGCGGGCCAGCGCCACGCGCTGCTGCTGGCCGCCGGAAAGCTCATCGGGGAAACGGCCACCGAAACCGCCCAGGCCCACTTTCGCCAGCAGTTCGGTGCTGCGCGTGGCGATGGTGCTGGCCGGGATACCGCGCAGGCGCATGGGGTAGCCGACGTTGGCGGCCGCCGTGAGATCGGGGAATAGCGAGTAGGACTGGAAGACGATACCCATGCCGCGTTCGCGCGCAGGCTGGCGGGTGATGTCCTTGCCACCGAGCTCCACGCGGCCGGCATCGGCTTCGGTCAGGCCGGCCACGATACGAAGGAGCGTGGTTTTGCCGCAGCCGCTCGGGCCCAGCAGGCACACGAAATCGCTGGCGCCAGCGCTGAACGACACGCGGTCGAGGACGGTGTGTCCGCCCCAGGCCTTGCTGATGTCTTCAATGCGAAGTTGCATGAAGCGTGATCTCCCCTGCGGCCGCGCGTCAGCGCGTCAGCCGCTTGAACCGTGCAATAAGTGCCGCGCGCTCTCGCGCTGCGGCGTCGAAATCCCGCGCAGGCAGCGTGGCGACCACGTTGGCCGGCAGTCCTGCGCGCTGTTGTTCCTGGGTGGGGGTGCTGCCCGGTGCCGCTACGATTTCCTTGTAGCCGCGATACAGCGCGGCAGCGGGAGGCGAGGCGGTCCAGTCGAGGAAGCGCTTCGCGTCCTCGGCGTTGGTGGCGCCCTTCATCAGGCCGGAGCCTTCCAGTTCGTAACCCGTGCCGTCGCTGGGCAACACCATGGTCACCGGATAGCCCTGGTGGATCGATTGCATCGCGGAAAAGGCAAACGACACGCCGATCGGGAACTCGCCAATGCGCGCCAGCTTGCACGGCGCCGAGCCCGAAAGCGTCACCTGGCCGAGGTTCGCGGCGATATCGCTGACCAGCTGCATGCCTTTTGCATCGCGGCCCGCATCGCTCAGCGAGGAGAGCACCATGTAACCCGTGCCGGAGGAGGCCGGGTCAGGCATGGCGATCTGCCCTTTGTATTTCGGTGAGGCGAGGTCATGCCAGCTGCGTGGCATCGGCAGGCCGTGTTCGGCCAGGGCTTCCCGGTTCACACAGAGCGCAGCCATATAGCCGGTGGGCGCGAACCAGCGCCCGTCTTTACCGCGGAAACGCGCGGGCAGGGCATCGATCGTCCCGCTATGCACTGGCTGGAGCAGGGCGGCGATGCGCGGGTCCAGCAGGTCGGTGGCTGCCATGCCCCAGACCACGTCATTGCGTGGCTCGGCCGATTCGGCCAGGAGGCGGGCGGCCAGGTCGCCGCTGGATAGGCGTAGCACGTGGATATCCACGTCCGGCAGGGCTTGCTTTGCGCCTGCCAGGTACGTGGCGATCTCATCGCTCTCCAGCGCCGAGTACACCGTAAGGCTGCCCGCACGGGCAGCCGTCACGCCCAGGGCGAGCAACGCGGCGATGCTGGCGATGTGGCGGCTTGGACGCATGGCGGACCCTGGGGTGAGCGTGCAACCTTCGGGGTGGAAAAGTTCACCCACCCGTGTGGCGTTTTGGGTATATTTGCAAACATGTGGACTCGGCGTCCACAGGAAAATTTCCGTTTTCGTCATTAACCTGAAACGTGCAAACGCTAGATCACGCACGTCTTTTTGGAGTCACGAGTGAGCGTCCCTGTTTCGCTGTCCGCCGCTGAGCGGACTGAATTCGAGGCCTTTGCCACCGGCATCGCCAACAATGCACGCGCTTTGTCTCTCCCACGTTTCCGCCGGCCGGTCGATGTGATGGTCAAGCGCGACATGAGCCCGGTCACCGCCGTGGATCGTGGCGTGGAATCGATGCTGCGCGAGCGCATCGAGATGGCGTGGCCGGCCCACGGCCTGCTGGGCGAGGAATACGGCGCCACGCGCGTGGACGCGGAGTTCGTGTGGTCCATCGATCCCATCGACGGCACGCGCAGCTTCATTTCCGGCTGGCCGCTGTGGGGTACGCTGATCGCCTTGCTGCGCGGCGGAAAGCCCGTATTGGGGGTGCTCGACATGCCGGTGCTCGATGAACGCTGGGTGGGTCATGTGGGCGTCGGCACCACGATGAATGGCGTGCGTTGCCACACGAGTGCATGCCAGGCGCTGGCCGAGGCCACGCTCTACACCACCACGCCGGACATGTTCACGCCCGACGAGTGGGCCCGTTTCGACCGCACCAGCCAGGCCGCGCATGCGCGCCGCTTCGGTGGCGATTGCTATAGCTACGGCATGCTCGCGTCCGGCCATATCGATGCCGTGATCGAATCCAATCTCATGCCGTACGACTACCTGGCCATCGCGCCTGTGGTCGAGGCCGCTGGTGGCGTCATGACCGATTGGGAAGGCCAGGCACTCGGTCTGCAGAGCGGTGGCCGCGTGGTGGCTGCCGCGACGCCGGAGCTGCATGCCGCCATCATTGCTTCACTGAAGGACTGACCCATGTTTTCCAGCGACCGCCGCCGGTTCCTGCAGGGCGCAGCCGCCACCGCCGCCGCGTCGCTGATCGCGCAGGGTTTTCCGGCGAGCATCGCGCGGGCACTCGCCACGGCACCGGACCGCCGTACGGGCACGCTCGCCGATGTGGGCCACGTGGTGATCCTGATGCAGGAAAACCGCTCGTTCGACCACTACTTCGGCACGCTGCGCGGCGTTCGCGGGTTCAACGACCCACGCGTGCTTGAACTGGGTAACGGCGATCCGGTGTGGAAGCAGCCGACGACGGCGACCCACACGAAGTTCTGGAAATCACGCGGCATCGGTGCGGATGTGGGCTGGGTGTATCCGTTCCATCTTGATACGCGCGCCAGCGGGGATCACCACGAAGGCACCGACCACGGCTGGAGCACCGGTCATGGTTCGTGGAACCTGGGCCGCAACGATCGCTGGATCGAGCAGAAGCAGGATGTGCTCACCATGGCCTATCTGCGCCGGGAGGATGCCTCCTTCCACTACGCGCTGGCCGACGCCTTCACCGTGTGCGACGCCTACCATGCGTCCGCACTGGCCGATACCGCGATCAACCGCATTTACCTCTGGAGCGGCACGTCGGATCCGGCTGGCCGGCTGGGCAGCAAGGACAACGGGCCCGGCACCGAAGAGCGCGCCCATACGAACGGCTATACGTGGACGACCTACCCGGAACGGCTGGAAAAGGCCGGCGTGTCCTGGCGCGTTTACCAGGGCGGTACCGGCGAGCCCGGTTCGCCGACCGATAACTACACCGACAATTCGCTGGAGTTCTTCGCCGCGTACCAGGTCCAGGAAGGCGCGGATCCGAAGAGCCGGCTCGTGCGCAATGGTGTTTCGACGCACACGTTGCGCGACTTGCGCGCTGATGTCGTCCATGACCGCCTGCCGCAGGTGACGTGGATCGTGGCGCCGTACAAGTACAGCGAGCACCCCACCTCGTCGCCTGCGGATGGGGCGTATTACATCCGTGCCGTGCTGGACGCGCTCACCGCGAACACGAAAGTGTGGAGCCGTACGGTGCTGTTCCTCAACTACGATGAAAACGATGGGTTCTTCGACCATGTCGTCGCGCCCGCGCCGCCGCTGAAGAACGGCGAAGGCGGCGTGGTTTCCGCTTCGCTGGTGGACGGCTTGCGCGACGAGGTGATGGATCTCGATGCGCATCCGCGCATCTCCAGTCCCATCGTCCCCGATAGCGACCCGAAGGGCCTGCAGGTCGTCGGGCTCGGCAACCGTGTGCCCATGATCGTCGTATCGCCGTGGACTCGCGGCGGCTGGGTCTGCAGCGAGACCTTCGACCATACGTCGGTGCTGCGTTTCCTCGAAAAACGCTTTGGTGTCGAGGAGCCGAACATCAGCAGCTGGCGCCGCGCGGTATGCGGTGACCTCACCAGTTGTTTCGATTTCGCAGGCACGCACGATAGCAAGGTGCCTACGATTGCCGTGCCGGGCGGTTCCGATGGCAAGGTGCCCATTACCGTGCCTGCCGAACAGGTGATGCCGCAGCAGGAGCCGGGCGTGCGTCCCGCGCGAGTGCTTGGTTACGCCTGGACGCTTGAGCACCGGCTCGAAGGCGGACGCAGCCACCTGGCCTTCAATAACGCCGGCGTGCTTGGTGCGGCTTTCCTCGTTTACGACGGCCTCGATCGTGATGCGCCGCCGCGCCGCTATACCGCCTGCGCGGGAGACCGCATCGAAGACAGCTGGGCACTGGCGCCCTCGGGCGATGCATACAACCGCCGCGTCCACGGCCCGAACGGTTACTTTGCGGCCTTGCGCGGCTTCGCCGACGACACGCTGGAAGCGGTCGTGCATGGCGTGGCCGGCGAGCGCCGTGTCGAAGTCGCTATCACGAACCACGGCAAGACCCGTGCGGCTTGCCGCGTAAGCAATGCCTATGACACGGAAGAACCGCGCCACGTGAACATCGACGCCGGCGCCACGGAAACGGTCGCCATCGACCTGGCAGGCAGCGCCGGCTGGTACGACGTAAGCATCACGACCCCTGAAGCCCCGCGTTACCTGCGTCGATACGCCGGCCACCACGAAGACGGTAATCCGGCCACGAGCGACCCCGGCCCGCGATAAGTTCCGGCTCTTGTAGGAGCGCGCTTGCGCGCGATGGGTTTTGCCGCAAGCACCGATCGCGCGCAAGCGCGCTCCTACAGGACGGTAACCGCGACGGTTTGTTAGTCCGCAGCCGAAGCCTGCGCAGCGCCACGCAATGCCCCGGCACGCCCAGGCGCCAACGCCAGCGCATCGCGGAACGCTGCCAGCGCCGGTCCGGGCTTGTGTTGTTCGAGCATCAACTCACCCAATTGCTCGCGCGCAGGCACGATGGGCCCTGGCGTTACCGGTCGCTTCTCGATGCGGTCTTCCTTCTCGGCCGCATCACTGAGCAGCGCCACGGCTCCTGCGGGATTGCCACTCGCCTGCGCGGCCCACGCCATGATTTCGGTCGCAAGGATGCCGGTCTGGTCAGCCCAGTAAGTATCGCCGGCGACATGCAGCCGAGCCTCGATCCCGCGCAATCGTTCCCCTTGTTTGCGTGCGTCGTCAGCGTGCCCGGTGCGCGCCAGACCCATACCCTTCGCCCATACGGCAATCGCAACGACGGACTCCGGCGCCCCCTGTGGAGGCGCGATGGCTGCGGCTTCATCCCAGTGCCGCTCTTCGACTGCCACGCGAACAGGCATGGCCGTCGACGCATAGGCGATCGCGAAGTCGGTCATGTCCAGCCGCGGCAATTGCTTCATCGCGGCGATCACCTGGCGTGCTTCTTTAACGCGCCCCGTTTGCATGTACGCGTAGACGAGATAGTCCATGGCATGCAGTTCGCCCATCAGGTCACCCTGTGCATGTGCGGCCTTTTCCGAAGCGATGTTCGACGCGATCGAATCGTCCCACAGTCCGAGCCGCGTGAAGATGTGCGAAGGCATATGCAGCGCATGCGAAGCCGACGGCGCGATGCTCGCGTACTTCCGCGCGGCCGCCAGACCATGCGCCGCCAGTTCGGCGCTGTCACATGCGTGGATCAGGATGTGCGCGATGCCGGGATGGTCAGGGTTGGCCTTGAAGAGTGGGTCGAGGATCGCAACCGCTTGCTTTTGCCGTGCGTGGGTCTTGTCGGTGGGCGATGCGTTGGATAGCAGAGCCACGGCGTAGAAGACCTGCGCTTCAACATCACCAGGATGATCGTGCGCAACGTTGGCCGTCGCGGCTTCGTAGGCGAGGGTGCGTTGGCTGGGTGTGGCCTTGGGGTCCGCCTTGTAGAGCTGGTTCAGTGCCTGGATGTAGGCCCGGTCACTTCCGGCGGCGGGCTGCAGGCGGAGGGCTTCCTGGGCCTCTTTCTGACCGGCGGCGAAAGTGGCTGGGGGCAGGGCGGGCTGCCACACCGGATGGAAGTAGGTCATGGCGATGCCCCAGTGGGCCATGGCGCATGAGGGGTCTTGCTTCGCGATATTTGCGAAGGCGTTTCGGGCGGCGTCGAAGGCGAAGGAGTGCAGCAACGCTACCGCGCGGTTGAACGGCTGTTGCACGGTGGGGGAGCAGGCGACCGGAAACGATACGGTGCCGAGCTTTTCGGGGATGCCATGGTCGTGGTCGTGCATGGCTTGTGCGTGGACGGCACCGGCGATGGCCAGCAGGAGGAGCAGGACGCACGGTCGAGCGTTCATGGCAACCCTTGCATTCGCCCCGGGGAAAGAGGCGCCCGCCAATTTACGCCTCGCCGCGATCCCGGCCCATCTGCAAAACGGCCACGTCCGACGGCCGATGTTGCAGTTTTGGCGCTACGGTAGGGCTCGCCTTCGGCATCGCGTTGTCGAACCGGTTCATTCGCTTTGGCGAATGCATGTGTTGAGCGGCTCGCGCCGCCTCGCGCTAGGACGTCTGAGGAAAGAGGCCTTGGGGCCCACCCTCGCTGCTCAGACAGGTCCTCCGCGTTCGCTGTAGGAGCCCACCCTGTGGGCGACATCTTTCGCGTCAACGCTCAGGCCCTGCGCCCATCCCAACCAATCAAAAGCAAGACACCGCAAGCAAACCCGCTTGCCTCACTGTGCGGACGCGATCGCGTTTGCCGGCATGGTCGACACGCTCGTCGTCACCATCGCCCCCATCGTCAACACGCTCAGCAGGACGGCAGCGGCAAAGAAGGTCTTCAGCAGGAAGGTTTCGGTTTTCATGGCCAGTCTCCGTGGTTGGGCAAGTGGGCGTTAGCGCCCTTCGCCAGAGAGATTGCATTCGCCGTGCCAACCGCCGAAATGCCCGAAGAACCGCGCCACAGCGCCCTTTCGCCGGATCTCACGCCGTACCGATCAATGTCCTCGGACAGGCCGCTGTCCGCCCCCACCTGTCCGGCCCGTCACACACACACCCTGTAGGAGCCCACCCTGTGGGCGACGCCGTTCGCGCCACCCTACCGATCTTGCGGCGTCCCGCCTTTGATCGGTCGTGATCCGAGCCAGGGCCTGGGCGTCGAGGCGAAAGATGTCGCCCACAGGGTGGGCTCCTACAGCGTCGCCGGTTGCCATCACGTACCGGTCATGCGCTTTCCCGCCATGCAACCTCAGAGTGTCCGGGAGGCCTTGGGGCCCACCCTCGAGGCGAGTTCCGCACAAGTGAGCGGCCGTAGGCCTAATTGATACACATGCGCCGGAGGCGCACTCCTTTACGAACGCGGAGGACCTGTTTGAGCAGCGAGGGTGGGCCCCAAGGCATCCTTCCAGAGGCGCCCGAGCGCGAAGGCGGCGCCAGCCGCTGGTCACACGCATTCGCTTCAGCGAATGAACCGCGCAGGCTCAGACGGCTATACTCCCCAATCAGCCCCAAGAAAGCCCCCGCCCGTGACCAGCGAACTCAGCTCCATCATCGATTTCATCCGCTACGGCGCCAGCCGCTTCTCCGCCGCAGGCCTCACCTTCGGCCATAGCCATGACAATCCGATCGACGAGGCCACCCACCTGGTCCTGGCTGCCCTCCACCTGCCGCCCGATCTGCCGCCCGCCTACGGTGCCGGCACCCTCGTCGCGGCCGAGCGTGAGAAAATCCTCGCCCTCATCGAAAAGCGCATCACCGACCGCGTCCCCGTCGCCTACCTGGTAGGCGAAACCTGGTTCGCCGGCCTCAAGTTCAAGAGCGACAGCCGCGCCCTCGTGCCGCGCTCGCCGATCGCCGAGCTCATCGAAGGCGGCTTCCACCCCTGGCTCGAAGACCGCCACGTCGAGCGCGCCCTCGACCTGTGCACCGGTTCCGGCTGCATCGGCATCGCCATGGCTGAGTACAACCCGCACTGGCAGGTCGATATCGTCGACATCAGCGACGATGCGCTCAGCCTCGCCAACGAAAACATCGTCTACCAGCACGTCGAAGAGCGCGTCCGCGCCGTCAAGTCCGACCTGTTCTCCGGGGTGCAGGGCGAGGTGTACGACCTCATCGTGTCGAACCCGCCGTACGTCACCAACGACGAATATGCGGCCATGCCGGCCGAATATAGCCATGAACCGGTCCTTGGCCTGACATCCGGCGATGATGGACTGGACATCACCCTGCGCATGCTCGACGAAGCCGCCGACCACCTCAGCGAAGATGGCCTGCTGATCGTGGAAGTCGGTGACAGCGAGCATGCCCTGGTCAACCTCCTGCCGCGCGTCCCGTTCGTGTGGCTGGAATTTAAGGTCGGCCAGATGGGTATCTTCGCCCTCGAACGCCGCGACCTGGTCGCCCACGCCGCGGACATCGCCGCAGTGCGCGCCGCGCGGAACTAAACACCCAACGGAAGTACCGTGTCCTCCAATACGTTCGGCAAGCTCCTCTCCGTTACCACCTTCGGCGAAAGCCACGGCCCGGCGATCGGGTGCGTGGTCGATGGGTGCCCCCCGGGGCTCCCGCTGGAGGCCAGCGAATTCCGGCCCGACCTCGAGCGGCGCGCCACCGGCCGCTCCAGGCACACCTCGCAGCGCCGCGAGGCGGACGATATCGAAATCCTCTCGGGCGTCTACGAAGGCGTGACCACCGGCACGCCCATTGCCCTTTTGATCCGCAATACCGATGCGCGGTCAAAGGATTACGGCAACATCCTCGACACCTTCCGCCCGGGCCACGCCGACTACACCTACTGGCAGAAGTACGGTGTGCGCGACCCGCGCGGCGGCGGCCGCTCGTCGGCGCGCGAGACCACCATGCGTGTCGCGGCGGGTGTCATCGCCAAGAAATGGCTGGCCCATCGCTACGGGGTGACGGTGCAGGGCCACGTCAGCCAGATTGGCGAGGTCACCCCGCGTGGCTTCGAGGCCGAGGCGATCGAAACCAGCCCGTTCTTCTGGCCGTTTGCCGAGCAGATCCCCGAGCTCGAGGCTTATATGGATGCACTGCGCAAGTCGGGTGATTCCGTGGGCGCCAAGGTCACGGTGGTTGCCGATGGCGTGCCGGCGGGATGGGGCGAACCCATCTACGGCAAGCTCGATGGCGAACTCGCCGCGGCCATGATGTCGATCAACGCCGTGAAGGGCGTGGAGATCGGCGACGGCTTCGATGCCGTGCACCAGCGTGGCACCCAGCACCGTGACGAGATCACCGCCCAGGGTTTCCTTTCCAACCACGCGGGCGGGATCCTGGGTGGCATCGCCACTGGCCAGCCCGTGGTGGTGTCCATGGCCTTCAAGCCAACCTCGAGCATCCTGGTCCCGGGTCGCAGCGTCGACCGCGCTGGGAACGCCACCGAAGTGGTCACGAAGGGCCGGCATGATCCCTGTGTCGGCATCCGCGCCGTGCCTATCGCCGAGGCCATGCTGGCCCTCGTGCTGATGGACCAGGCACTGCGTCACCGTGCCCAGTGTGGTGACGTGGTGCCGATGCCGCCGCAGATCCCCGGCACGATCCAGGAGTAAACGATGAGCAAGCCGAAGGTCTGGATCTCCAGGCCGTTCTTCCCCGATATCGTCGACCGCCTGCGCGAGCATTTCGATGTCACGCAGGAAGCCGAGGAGCGGGCTTATTCGGCCGACGAGCTCGTGGCGCACCTGCGCGATGCGGACGCGGCCATCCTTGGCCTGGCCGACCGGATCGATGCCGCCGTGCTGAAGCACACGCCGAAGCTGCGCTTCGTGGCCAATACCGGCGTGGGCTACAACAACCTCGATATCGACGCGCTCACCGAAGCCGGCGTGGGTGCCTCGAATACGCCCGATGTGCTCAACGAGACCGTGGCCGACTACGCCTGGGCGCTGATGCTTGCGGCCGCCCGCCGGGTGGGCGAGGCCGAGCGCTGGCTCAGGGCAGGGCAGTGGAAGGGGTCGCGCTTCGAGGGCTGGCTGGGCGCGGATGTGCACGGCAAGACCATCGGCATCCTTGGCATGGGCCGGATTGGCCAGGCGATCGCCCGTCGCGCCGCCGGCTTCCGCTCGCCCGTGATCTACCACAACCGGTCGCGCCTGGATGCCGCCATCGAAAAGGAATGCGGCGCCACCTACGTGGACAAGGCCACCCTGCTGGCCCGGGCGGATCACCTGATCCTGGTGTTGCCGTTTACCCCGGCCAACCGCCACACCATTGGCGCGGCCGAGCTGAAGGCCATGAAGCCCACGGCCACGCTGACCAATATCGCCCGAGGGGGTATCGTCGATGACGAGGCCCTGGCCCGGGCGCTGGCCGACGGCGAGATCGCCGCGGCGGCCCTCGATGTGTTCGAGGGCGAGCCAAAGGTCCACCCGGACCTGCTTGAACAGGACAATGTGGTGCTAAGTCCGCACATCGCTAGCGCAAGTCGCGACACACGTCGCGATATGGCTTCGCTGGCTGTGGACAATGTGCTGGCTGCGTTTGGGCATGGTCCCTGCGCCGGTCGGCCGCCCACGATCCTCAACCCGGGCGTGCTGGCTGACGCCAGCTAGACCCTCTACCCACGCCAACAAGAGCGAAAATGAGCAAGAAGACGAGTTACAAGGTGGCCATGGTGGGCGCGACCGGTGCGGTCGGCGAAACCCTCCTCGCGATCCTGGCCGAGCGGGACTTTCCCGTGAGCGAACTGATTCCCCTGGCGAGCGAGCGCTCGGCGGGCGGTACCGTCGATTTCGCTGGAAAACCTTGTGTCGTCAAAGACCTGGCCAAATTCGACTTCGCTGGCGTCGACATCGCCTTCTTCTCGGCCGGCGGTTCGGTTAGCCGCGAGCACGCTCCGCGTGCCGCTGCGGCCGGTGCCGTGGTCATCGATAACACCTCGGAATTCCGTTACCAGGATGATATTCCCCTGGTCGTCTCCGAGGTGAACCCGCACGCCATCGCTGACTACACCGTGCGCGGCATCATCGCCAATCCGAACTGCTCCACCATGGGCATGCTCGTGGCGCTGGCGCCGATCTACCGTGAGGTGGGCATTGAGCGGATCAATGTCGCCACCTACCAGTCGGTCTCTGGCGCGGGCCGTAGCGGCCTGGAAGAGCTGGGCAAGCAGACCGCCCAGATGTTGAATTTCCAGGACGTCGAGTCGGCCAAGTTCCCGAAGCAGATTGCCTTCAACGTCATCCCGCACATCGACGACTTCCAGGCCAATGGCTACACCAAGGAAGAAATGAAGATGGTCTGGGAGACCCGGAAGATCCTGGAAGACCCATCCATCCAGGTGAACCCGACGGCCGTCCGCGTGCCGGTGTTCTACGGCCATTCCGAGGCCGTGCACATCGAGACCCGCGACAAGATCACCGCGGATCGTGCCCGCGAGCTGCTCGAGCAGGCCGAGGGCGTGGTGGTAATCGACGAGCGCCAGGCGGGTGGTTACCCGACCCCGGTGAGCGACGCTGCGGGCAAGGATCCGGTGTTCGTCGGCCGTATCCGCGAGGACATCTCGCACGAGCACGGCCTCGACCTGTGGGTGGTTTCCGACAATATCCGTAAGGGCGCGGCGCTCAATGCCGTGCAGATCGCGGAAATCCTGATCAGGGATTACCTGTAATGAAAACCGGCCGCGCCGTCATCGCCTGCCTGCTCCTGGTGTTGCCGCTTGCCGCGGTAGCCCAGGGCCAGGCGGCGAAGGCGGCGCCGGCCGCGCAGGACACCCGGCCCGCGGCGGCAGCCAAGGCGAAGCTTGAAGCCTCGCAAGGGCAGGCGGCGGCGGAAGGGAAGAACGTCAAGGATCTGCAGAAGCGCGTGGATGCGTTGGAATCGAATTCGAAGGCCTCCCGGGAAGCCCTGGAGGAGCGCGACCGCAAGATCGCGGAGCTCGAACGGCAGCTGGAAGCCGAGCGGCACCCGTGAAGGGCCTTGGCCCGGGCGCGGGATAAACATGTAAGGGGGGCGTGTACGGGCCTCGCGAACGAGTGAAACTTGTCGCGTAAATGCCCGTAGCCGCTATTGTTAGTTGTTGCTGGGGTGCACTACAGTGGCGCCTTCGCGGCCGACCGCCCGTAGAGGCGTGCCGCCAGCATGGAATTGTTCGGGGGATGCACGTGATGAACCGTACTTTGAAGCTGTCGATCATGCTGGCGCTTGCCATGGGAGGCAGCCAGGCCCTGGCCCAGAGCCTCGGGGCGGTCCAGGTCCACTCCACCATGGACCAGCCGCTGTCGGCCGAGATCCCCCTCACGGGTGTTACCGGTAACCCGAGCGACCTGCATGTCGCCCTGGCATCCGATGAAGCCTTTTCCCGCGCGGGCCTGAGCAAGGCCGGCATGCCGGTGCAGCTCAGCTTCACCGTCGGCAAGAACGCGGCCGGCCAGCCGGTGATCCATGTCACCAGTGGCGCCCCGGTGCGCGATACCTATCTCGACTTCCTGGTGGAGATCGACGCGGGCAAGGGCCCCGCCGTGATCCGCGAAGTCACCATGCTGCTCGACCCGCCGGGTACACCCGCTGCGGCCGCTTCCTCGTCGTCGCGCCCGTCGCGCACCGAGAACGTACCGTCGCGCGTGCCGGCCAAGCCTAGCGAGACGCGCGCCACCACGGGCCACGCCCGGGCTTCGTCGGCGCCTTCGGCCCAGGCGGCCAATGGCAGCATCGGCCCGGTCCAGCGCGGCCAGACCCTTTCGACCATCGCCCGCGACAACGCTGGCGGCGCCGACATCAACCAGATGCTGGTGGCGCTGCACAAGGCCAATCCGGACGCGTTCTACCGCGACAACATCAATGCCCTGAAGACCGGCGCCGTGTTGCGCATGCCGTCGCAGGACGATATCCAGGCCCAGACCGCCGCCACGGCGCTGGCCGAAGTCCGCCGCCAGAACGAAGCGTGGCGCTCGGGCGCCGCGCGCGCACCGGCCTCCGTGGCCGACGGCGCATCGGCCGGCAGCACCGCACCGGCCAAGGCCAGCACCCCAAAGAGCGATCGCCTCGCGATCGTGCCGGCCAAGGAAGGTGGCGACGCTGCTTCGACCCGCGCGGGTGTGAAGGGCGGCACGGGCGATGCGCAGGTCGCGGGCCTCAAGCAGGAGCTCACCACCTCGCAGGAGGCGGTGGCTTCGCTGAAGCAGCAGGGCGCCGAGCTCAAGTCGCGCGTCGGTGACCTGGAAGCGATCAATACCAAGAACGAGCGCCTGCTGAGCCTGAAGGACACGGAGATCGCCGAGCTCCAGCGCAAGCTGGCCGACGCCCGCAAGAAGGCCGGTCAGCCTGCATCGGCCGCGAGTGCCCCGGCGCCGGCCGCCACGGCGGCCGCTCCGGCGGCTGAAGCACCGGCCGTCGCCGCGACGCCCGCCCAGGCTTCGACGCCGGCCCCGGCTGCTTCGGCCCCGAATGCCGCCACGGCGAACGCACCCGCGAACACGTCGACGCCCGCCCCGGCAGCCACGGTCGCAACGACGCCGCTGGCTGCACCGGCCGCCGCCGCACCGCCCGCCGCCAAGCCGGCGCCGAAGAAGGTGGTGATCGCGCCGCCGGTGGAAGAAGATCCGTGGTTCATGCAGCCGTGGGCCTGGGGTGGCGGCGCCGTCGTCATCCTCCTGCTGCTGGTCGCCGCCGTGTTCGGCCGTCGCAAGAAGGCGATCGCCGCCGGCCCGGTGGCGCCGAGCTCGCTCGCCGACCGTTTCGGCCAGGAGCCGTCGTTCAGCGGCTTCGATCTGGATAACGACGGCCACATGGATGCCGATCAGCGCGAGATCATCGACGCGCTTGCCGAGCACCCGGACGACATCGGCCTGCACCTGGAGCTGGTCAGCCTGTATTACGGCCGTCGCGACGTCGATCATTTCGAAGCAGCGGCGGAAGCCATGTACGCACACGTCACTGACCCGGAGCAGGCGGAGTGGCGCGAGGTGGTGATGATGGGCGAAGAGATCGCGCCGTCGCACCCGCTCTTTGGCGGCCAGCCGGTCGAGACGGTCGAAGATCCGTACGAGGGCGACACCTACGCGCCGTCGCATAACACCCTCGGTGGCGACGCCGCGCTGGAAGCGTTCGACCTGGGCAGCTACGTCACCAGCCCGGACGAAGACGCCCAGCCGGCCCAGCCCGCGCCGCAGAAGCGTAGCGAGTACCACTTCAATTTCGACCTGACCCCGGTGCAGCGCGCCGAGGCCGATAGCCGCCCGCACGCGCCGGATGTGTTCGACGTGGATGCGCCGGAATCGCCGTACACCGAGGCGCACGATGCCGCCCCGGCGTTTGGCGACATCCTTAAGGAAGAGAAGGCCCCCGCGGAAGAGCGTTCGACCTGGTCGTTCGATGAAGAAGACACCGTCGTCGAACCGGTCGCCCCGGCGACCCCGGCGGAGCCGCCGCGCTTCGACGAGCCGACCTTCACGGATGAAGAGCCGACCGATGCCGTTGGCTCGGAAAGCTTCAGCGATGACCCGGTCGATACGAAGCTCGACCTGGCCCGCGCCTACCTCGACATGGGCGACGCCGAAGGCGCCCGCCTCATGCTCGACGAAGTGATCAGCGAAGGTACCCAGATGCAGAAGGACACGGCCCGCCGCATCCTCGACGGCATCGCCTGATAGCGGAACCACCCGTGGGAGCGGGCTGGCGCGCGATACCCCTCGCCGGGGCCATCGCTCGCAAGCTCGCTCCCACCGTCGTTCCGGGGTAACCTTCAGGGTTTCCCCCGTCCAGATACCCCATGCGCATCGCCCTAGGCGTCGAATACGACGGCACCGACTTCTTTGGCTGGCAGCGGCTGAGCCATGCGAAGACCGTGCAGGGCGCCCTGGAGGAAGCCCTTTCCTTCGTCGCCCACGAGCCCATCGAAACCACTGCCGCCGGCCGCACCGATGCGGGCGTGCATGGCCGTTGCCAGGTGGTCCATTTCGATACCGAGGTGGTGCGTGACATGCGCGGCTGGGTGCTTGGCGCCTGCTCCAACCTGCCGCGCAGCATGGCGGTGACCTGGGCCCAGCCGGTCGCCGACGATTTTCACGCGCGCTTTTCCGCCCGCGCCCGCCGTTACCGCTACCGCTTGCTGCCGCGCTTCGTGCGCCCGGCGCTGGATGCGCGCTTTGTCGCATGGGAAAAGAAAGCGCTCGATGCCGCGCGCATGCACGAGGCCGCACAGGCGATCGTTGGCGAACATGATTTTTCCGCGTTCCGCGCCATCTCCTGCCAGGCTGCGCATGCGCGCCGGAACGTGCGCAACATCCGCGTGTTCCAGGACGATATCCACATCGTGGTCGAGATCGAGGCCAATGCGTTCCTGCACCACATGGTCCGCAATATCGTGGGTTCGCTGATCCCGATCGGCCGTGGCGAGCAGTCCGTCGAATGGATGGCTGAACTGCTGGAAGGCCGGAATCGCGATGTCGCTGGAGCCACCGCGCCCGCGGAAGGCCTGACTTTCCTGGGCCCGCGTTACGAGGCCCACTGGGGCCTGCCCGATGAGGTGACCCTGTGACGACACGCGTCAAGTACTGTGGTTTCACCCGCGTCGACGATGTACAGGCCGCCGCGCAGCTCGGCGTGGATGCCATCGGTTTCGTCATGACCCGCAAGAGCAAGCGCTTTGTCGATATCGACCAGGCGATCGCGCTGCGCGATGCCGTGCCGCCCTTCGTCACCAGCGTGGTGCTGGTGATGGATGACGAGCCTGCCTACGTCGACGAGATCGTCCGGCGCGTGCGCCCCGATATGCTCCAGTTCCACGGCGTGGAAACGGATGACGCCTGTGCCGCCCACGGCGTGCGCTACCTCAAGGCCATCGCCATGGGCGAAGGCGAGGGCGCCTTGCCGCGCCTGCGTGCCTACCCGCGTGCCACCGGCCTGCTGCTCGATGGCCACGGGCTGGGCGAAACCGGCGGTAGCGGCCAGCGTTTCGACTGGTCGCACATGCCGCACGACCTGACGCAACCCCTCGTGCTCGCCGGTGGACTTACGGCGGAAAATATCGCGGAAGCGATCCGCGTGGCGCGGCCCTGGGGCGTGGACCTCTCGAGCGGCATCGAGACATCGCCGGGCCTGAAGGATCGGGCTAAGATGGAACGCTTCCTCGCCGCCGTGCGCGCCGTCCCCAGCGCGTAGCCCCTTTCAGCAACACACGGTACCGCAATGACCCAGATCCCGGATTTCCACGCCTATCCCGACGCGCACGGGCGCTTCGGCGATTACGGCGGCATCTACGTGGCCGAAACGCTCATGGAGCCGCTGGCCGAACTTACGGCTGCCTACGAGCGCCTGCGCCAGGATCCCGCGTTCATCGCCGAGCTCGATCGCGATCTCAAGTACTACGTGGGCCGCCCCAGCCCGGTGTACTTCGCCGAACGGCTCACCAGGCACGTGGGTGGCGCGCGCATCATCCTCAAGCGCGAGGACCTGAACCACACCGGCGCGCACAAGATCAACAACACCGTGGGCCAGGCGCTGGTCGCCCGGCACATGGGCAAGAACCGCATCATTGCCGAGACCGGCGCGGGCCAGCACGGCGTGGCCAGTGCCACCGTGGCGGCGCGCATGGGCCAGAAGTGCGTGGTGTACATGGGCGCCGTAGATATCGAGCGGCAGAAGATCAACGTGTACCGCATGCGCCTGCTCGGCGCGGAAGTGGTGCCGGTCACCTCGGGCTCGCAGACGCTCAAGGATGCACTGAACGAAGCGATGCGCGACTGGGTCACCAACGTCGCCGATACCTTCTACATCATCGGCACCGTTGCCGGCCCGCATCCGTATCCGCAGATGGTGCGCGACTTCAACGCCATCGTCGGCCGCGAAGCGCGTGCGCAGACGCTTGAGCAGTTCGGCCGCCTGCCGGACGTGATCACGGCCTGCGTAGGCGGCGGTTCCAACGCGATCGGCCTGTTCCATGCCTTCCTCAACGACCGCGATGTCCGCATCGTCGGTGCCGAGGCGGCGGGCGATGGTATCGAGACCGGGCGCCACGCTGCCTCGCTCGCCGCGGGCAAGCCGGGCGTGCTGCACGGTAATCGCACTTATGTGCTTTCGGATGCGAACGGCCAGATCATCGAGACGCACTCGGTGTCCGCCGGCCTCGACTACCCGGGCGTGGGTCCTGAACATGCCTTCCTGAAGGATGCTGGCCGCGCGGATTACGTCGGTGTCACTGACGACGAAGCGCTCGAAGCTTTCCATCTGCTGGCGCGCACCGAGGGCATCCTCGCCGCGCTGGAATCCAGCCACGCGATCGCCCAGGCGATCAAGCTGGCCCGCGAGCTGCCGAAGGATGGCCTGGTCCTCGCCAACCTCTCCGGTCGTGGCGATAAAGACGTGCACACGATTGCCGCGCGCGAAGGGATCGAGATCTGATGAGCCGCATCGAAAAACGCTTTGCAGAACTCAAGCAGGCCGGCCGCACCGGCCTGGTCACCTTCGTCACGGCGGGTGATCCTTCGCCGGACCATGTGGTGTCGTTGCTCCATGGCCTCGTGGCCGCCGGTGCCGACATCATCGAGCTCGGTGTACCGTTCTCCGACCCGATGGCCGACGGCCCGGTCATCCAGCACGCTTCCGAGCGGGCGATCGAGAAGGGCGTGGGCCTGCACAACATCCTCGCCTGGATCGCAGCGTTCCGTGAGACGGATGACGAGACCCCGATCGTCCTGATGGGTTACCTCAACCCGGTGGAAATGTACGGATACGGCTCGTTCGCCGAAGATGCCGTGGAAGCTGGTGTGGATGGCGTCCTGATGGTGGATTGCCCGCTGGAGGAATCCGCTGTGCTGAAGTCGCTCCGCGACGCTGGTCTCGACCAGATCCTCCTGGCCTCGCCGACCACCGCCGAGGGGCGCCTGGCGCGCCTTTGCGAGGCGGCATCGGGCTTCCTGTATTATGTGTCGTTCGCTGGCATCACCGGCGCGGCCCAGCTCAGCACCGGCCAGATCGCCGAGCGCGTCGCGGGTATCCGCGCGCGGTCGAAGGCGCCGGTGGCCGTGGGCTTTGGCGTGCGTGATGCCGATTCGGCCAGGGCGATCGGCGAGTTCGCCGACGCCGTGGTCATTGGCAGCGCCCTGGTCGATCGCCTTGCTGGCGCGGCCACGGCGGAAGATGCCGCTGGCCGAGCGAAGGCATTCCTGGCTCCGATCCGCGCCGCGCTAGACGCCCGCTGATCGGGCTAGTGCAGTTGTAGGAGCGCGCTCGCGCGCGATCCACCGCGATATTGGGAGAGACTCGATGAACTGGCTTCAGAAAATCATGACCCCGAAAACCCGTGCCCCGGCAGCCGCTGGCGGCAAGGGCAAGGTTCCCGAGGGCGTGTGGGAAAAGTGCGCCGGCTGCGGCACCGTGCTGTACAAGCCGGAGCTCGAGAAGTCGCTGATGGTGTGCCCGAAGTGCGGCCACCACCATGCGATCGGCGCGCGCACGCGCCTGCTTTCGTTCTTTGACGAAGGCAGCACGACGGAGCTGTGGGCCAAGCTCGAGCCGGTCGACGCGCTCAAGTTCAAGGACCAGAAGAAGTACAAGGACCGCATCGTCGCCGCGCAGAAGAGCACGGGCGAGAAGGATGCGCTGATCGCTATGTCCGGCAAGCTGCTCGGCCGCCCGCTGGTTTCGGTGGCGTTCGAGTTCGCGTTCATGGGTGGCTCGATGGGCTCGGTCGTGGGCGAGAAGTTCGCTCGTGCGGCTGAGAAGGCGCTGGCGGAGAAGAGCGCGCTGGTGTGCTTCTCGGCAACCGGTGGCGCGCGCATGCAGGAAGGCCTGTTCTCGCTCATGCAGATGGCGAAGACTTCTGCTGCCATCGCGCGTATGCACGAGGCCGGCGTCCCGTACATCTCGGTACTTACTCACCCGACCACGGGGGGCGTGTCCGCGTCGCTCGGCATGCTGGGCGACCTCAATGTCGCCGAGCCGAAGGCACTCATCGGCTTCGCCGGTCCGCGCGTTATCGAGCAGACCGTGCGCGAGACCCTGCCGGAAGGCTTCCAGCGGCCGGAGTTCCTGGTGGACCACGGTGCTGTCGACATGATCGTCGACCGCCGCGAGATGCGCGAAAAGCTGGGCGCCATGCTCGGCATCATGGAAAAGATGCCACGCGTTGACGCGGCCTGATCCACAAAAAACCCCGCTTCGGCGGGGTTTTTTACATCGCTGATGAGCGCGATCTCAAGCCTGCGGCGCTCGCGTCTTCACTGTGCATCAATGAAGTCACACAGGCACTTGAGGGTGGCTGGACTCCATGTGGCTGTTTCAGCGCGTGTTTCATGAGGTTGGCTTGCGTGCCGGCACAGTTTGCGTCGCTGCGGGTTGGACTTGCGCGTCGCGTCACTTCACAGTGCGACTTCCGCAACCAAGGCCCTCTAAAGGGGAGGTGCACCATGAGCCAGACGCGAACTCTCAAGCCATCGATCACGACGTTTGCGCCCGCGCCAGGCGGCGATCTGTCGTACGCGATTCTCCTTCAACTCAAGGATGCTCTTCCGCGTATCGAGGTGGAGCTGAGCAGGTTCAAGGATTCCGTCCCGCGTATCGAGAGGGAATTGGGGCGGGTGAAAGATTCCATTCCGCGTATCGAGACGGAACTGAAACACCTCAGGGGCCTGGCGGAAGCGACCAGGGAGGACGTGGATTCCCTGAAGACCTGGAAAACCCTGATTCTGGGCGGCGCAGCCGTTCTAGGGATCCTGTTCGGCCTCTACAAGGCAACGGCTGCGTCCGTTCACGTGAGCTTTGGCGAGGCGCCTCAAAAAATCACGCGCTCCAGCCACAGCGACAACGTGCCAAGACTGCCACCGATCGCCGTGGCAGCCAGCACGTCGCTGGGGTAATGCAGGCCAAGAATCACGCGTGATGCGCCGATGAGAGCCGCGAAGCCGATAAGGAACGGCGCCAGCACCGGGTAATGCGCCACAGCCACCACGGTGAACGCCACCGCCTGCAGTGTGTGTCCCGACGGGAAGCTGAACTCATCCAGTGGCGGCACGTGCGCGATCACACCCGGGCACGAGCGGAAGGGGCGCGGGCGCTTCGTCCAGCGCTTCAGCACGCGGTACATCATCAGTGCGGTGAGTCCGGTGAGTGCCATCTGCACCGCGACGGCCAGGCCGTGCAGGCCGCCGACCAGTGCGATCACGCTCATCAGCGCGTACCAGAACACGCCATCGCCCAGGCGGCTGATCATGCCGAAGAAGACACCGATCGCACGGCGCGCGCCCCAGCGGTTGGCGGCGACGCACATGCGGCGGTCGAGGTTCGCTCTACGCGGCGACGGCGGTGCTGCGTTCATGGAGGTTCTCCTCGGCGAGCGATTGCATGATGGATTCAAACTGCGTGACGACCGATTCCGGTGACAGCCCTGCCACGGAGGCGCGGGCGGCACGGCCCATCGCTTCGCGTACCGTCGGGTCGGCGCCAAGCGTGGCAGCGCGTTCGATCAGGCCACCTTCGTTGCCCGGAGCCACACGAATACCGTTCTGGCCGTTGCGGATGTATTCGCGCGCGGCGGCTTCGGCATACGCCACCACCGGGATGCCCGAGGCCATGGCTTCCAGGACCACGTTGCCAAAGGTTTCGGTGAGGCTCGGGAAGACGAACACGTCCGCGCTGGCGTAGAACGCCGCGAGTTCATCGCCGCGACGCGTGCCGGCAAAGATAACGTCCGGATTTGCCGCTTCGAGCGCGGCCCGCTCCGGGCCGTCGCCGACGATGACGCAGCGGGCATCGGGTGCGCGGCGGAGCAAGGCCCGGTACGCGTCGATCACCACGTGGAGATTCTTTTCGGAGGCGACCCGGCCAACGCTCAGTACGACTGGCGTATCCGGGCCAACGCCCCAGGCCTGGCGTAATTCGTCGTTGCGGCGTTCCGGGTGGAAGCGAACGGTATCCACGGCGCGGCGCAGCACGCGTACGTCATGCACGCCAAGGTCGTTGAGCTCGCCTGCGAGCTGGCCCGTCGGCACCAGGGTGGCCTGGGCGCGGCGATGGAAGCGGGCGAGGTAGCGGCGAACCACTGGCGTCAGCGCGCCGAACCCATAGTGGCCGACGTAGAAATCAAAGCGGGTGTGGAAGCCGGTGGCGACCGGGATGCCGAGGCGCCGGGCGGCGCTCACCGCACTCCAGCCCAGGGGGCCTTCCGTGGCCACGTAGATGGCATCCGGCCGTTCGGTGCGCCAGCGGCGCTCGATGCGGAAGCGTGCCGGCAGGCCAAAGCGCAGGCCTGCGTAGCGGGGGAGGGAGGCACCTTCTACTTCGAGCACATCCATGCCGGCATCCGCCAGGGGCGGGGTGGCAGCGTGGATCGGGCGGATAAGGTCGACGGCATGGCCGCGGCGGACGAGGCCGCGGGCGAGTGACTGGACGGTGAGGGCGACGCCGTTCACGTCCGGTGCGTAGGTCTCGGTAACGATGCCGACTCGCATGGCGGTGACCCTTCTGGCCTTGTTGACCCATGGTCTCGTCGGGCCGTGTCGCGCCGGTTATCGCGGCATGACTGGGATATGACAGGTACCCGCGAAATCGGCGAATGGACCAGGGCGCAGCAGGTTCCGTCCGATCCGGATAAAATCCTCGTTCTACCCGCTAAACCCATGACCCCACGATGACCGTCCGTACCCGTTTCGCCCCCAGTCCCACCGGCTACCTGCACATCGGCGGCGCGCGCACCGCGCTGTACTGCTGGCTCGAAGCGCGCCGTCGCGGCGGCGAATTCATCCTGCGCATCGAGGATACGGACCGCGAGCGTTCCACCCAGGAGGCCGTCCAGGCCATCCTCGACGGCATGAACTGGCTCGGCCTGTCGCACGACGAGGGCCCGTACTACCAGACCCTGCGCATGGACCGTTACCGCGAAGTGGCCGACCAGCTGCTCCGTGAGGGCAAGGCGTATTACGCCTACGAGACCAAGGAAGAGATCGAGGCCATGCGCAATGCCGCCATGGCCGCGGGCGAGAAGCCGCGTTACAACGGCTATTACCGCGATCGCAACGAGCCGCTCCGCGACGACCCGAACCGCGTCATCCGCTTCAAGAACCCGACCTCGGGCTCGGTGGTGTTCGATGACAAGGTGAAGGGCCGCATCGAGTGGGCGAACACCGAGCTCGACGACCTGGTGATCTTCCGCTCCGATGGCTTCCCCACCTACAACTTCGCGGTGGTGGTCGACGATATCGACATGGGCATCACCGAGGTGATCCGTGGCGACGACCATGTGAACAACACGCCGCGCCAGATCAACATCTACAAGGCGCTTGGCGCGCCGGTGCCGGAATTCGCGCACCTGCCGATGATCCTGGGCCCGGATGGCCAGAAGCTGTCAAAGCGCCACGGCGCGGTCAGCGTCATGCAGTACCGCGAAGACGGCTTCCTGCCGCACGCGCTGCTGAACTACCTGGTTCGCCTGGGTTGGTCGCATGGCGACCAGGAAATCTTCTCCGTGGGCGAGATGATCGAGCTGTTCGATGCGGCCGACGTGAACAAGGCGGCCTCGCGCTTCGATGTCACCAAGCTCTCGTGGCTGAACCAGCATTACCTGAAGACCGACGACCCGGCGGCCCTTGGCCCCGAGCTCGCGTACCACCTGCAGCGCATCGGCATCGATCCGGCCAATGGCCCGAACCCGGCCGACGTGGTCGTGGCCTTGCGCGACCGTGTGCAGACCTTCGTGGAAATGGCTGAGCGCGCGAAGATCTGGTACGGCCCGCTGACCGAGTGGGACGACAAGGCCATCGAGAAGCACCTGCGCACCGAAACGGCACCCACGGTGTTGGCGAAGGCGAAGGAACTGCTCGCGGCGCTGCCGGAGTGGACCCCCGCAGCCATCCATGGGGCGGTCGAGCAGGCCGCTGCGGCGCTGGAGCTGGGCATGGGCAAGGTGGCCGCGCCGCTGCGCGTGGCGATGACCGGCACCCAGGTCTCGCCGTCCATCGAGCACACCATCTACCTGTGCGGGCGCGACGGTGCCCTGGCCCGCATCGACGCCGCCGTGGCCAAGGCCACTGCCTGACGGATTGTGGAAGAACTCCTCGCCAAAGCCACGCAGGGCGTCGATCCCCAGGCGCCCGGGGCGTTCTTCACCATCTTCATGAACCTGATGCGGCTGGTCCCCTGGGGCCAGCTCATCGCCTGGCAGGTGGTCTTCATCGTGGTGGGCGCGCTACTGGGTTGGTGGCGCGGCCGCTTTACGGCCACCGTGGTCGCTTCGCTGGTGCTGGGCCCGTTCGGCTGGGCCGTGCCCTTCCTGCCGCGCAAGGCTGTCGAGCCGCCTCCGTTGCCGCGTAGCGGCCCCGTGCCCCCGCAGCGACAGCCGCCTCCGCTTAAGCGGGGCCCTTAACGCCGGCACGCCCTCGCAAGCCCTCCCGGACTCGAAAAACGCAAGGCTGGCCTCATGTTAGAATCACAGCCATGAGCACTCACGCCAGCCACCATCACGATCACGACCACCACGATGACGCCCGCGGCTTCGTCGAGGCGGTGGAGCTCGCCTCGAACGAGCGTGGCCTGCGCCTCACGCCGCTGCGCCGCGAGGTACTGGAACTGGTGGCCGAGGCGGGCAAGCCCGTGAAGGCCTACGACCTGCTCGATCGCCTGCGCGAGAAGCACGGCAACGCCGCGCCGCCCACGGTGTATCGCGCGCTCGATTTCCTGCTCGAGAACGGCTTCATCCACAAGCTGGAATCGATCAACGCCTACGTCTCCTGCCACCATCCGGCGGAGTCGCACCAGGTGCCGTTCCTCATCTGCGACAAGTGCCAGTGCGCGCAGGAAGTCTGCGACGAGCGTGTCGCCGACCTGATCGAAGCCCAGGCCAAGGCCTTCGGTTTCCGCCCGCAGGCACAGACCCTCGAAGTCCACGGCATCTGCAAGAACTGCCGCGAGTCGTAAGCCGTTTCGTAAGCGCATAAAAAACGGGGCGCCGCATCACTGCGGTGCCCCGTCGCGTATCCCTTAAAAATAGGCGCGAACGCCTACGGATACATTGCGGCCTGGCATCGGTGCCACGTCCTTGAACAGCGATGTGGCCGGGCGGGCCGTCTGGTTGGTGAGGTTGTTGCCGTCGACAAAGGCTTCCCACTGGCTGCGTTCGTCATTGACGAAGGTCCAGCCGAAGTGCGCGTTCACCAGCGTGTAGCCCGCGGTATCGGTCTCAAACGCCGCCACCTTGTCCTGCTTCATGTAGCGCACCGCGCCGACATTCGCGCGCAGGCTATCGGCGCTCCAGCTCAGGGTGGAACCGACGCGGCCCGCCGGGATGCGCGGCACGTTGCCGCCGCCGTCGCTCAGCGTGGCGCGCACGGTATCGCCGAACACGCGCAGGTCCCAGTGGCCGGCCGGGCTATCGGAAAGATGGAAGGTGGCTTCCGCTTCCGCACCGCGGAATTTGGCATCGTTCTGCGACCACGTGCGCACCGGCAGGTCGTCTTCCACCAGGCCGGTGTCGGCGAGGTAAATGAAGTTCTTGTACCGGTTGTAGTACACCGCGACCTTGCCCTCGACGACATCGCCGTGGAAGTGCAGGCCCAGTTCCGCCTGGTTGGATTTTTCCTTGCCCAGGTCGGTGCCGATTTCAAAGGTGTTCGAGGCCTCGTGCGGGCCGTTCGCGAACAGTTCTTCTTCCGACGGCGCGCGTTCGGCGTGGTCGAGGTTCAGTGACAGGTGCCACTGTTCGGCGAAGCGGTAGGCAAAGCCCGCGGAGAAGCTGTTTGGCGAGTAATTGCGCTTGGCGCCATCGACCGGCTGCACGCTCTGCTTGTCGTGACGCGCGCCGAGTTCCACCTTCACCGGGCCGAAGTCACGCGTTTCGGTGAGGAATACGCCTGCGCCCTTGGTCGTGGTCGCCGGCACGAAGGTCTCTTCACCCACGGCAGCGAACTTGCGGTGCTGGGTCTGCACGCCGAACGAACCCACCCAGCCGCCGAAGTCGTCGTGGGTCACCACGAGGCGGCCCTGGTTGCTATCGGTGGAGAACGTCGTTCCTGGTGCGTCGCCTTCGAATTCCACGTGCTGGTACGCGCCGTGGCCAAGGCTGAATTCGATCTTGCTGATGCCATCGATCGGCTGCACGAGGCCACCCTTCAGGGTGTAGTTCGTCTGCGCCATCTTGATGTGCACCGGATCTTCGCCTTCAGCGGCATCGCCCGGCTCGGCGGGGCTGCCGTAAAGATCCATAAAGCGCGAGACGGAGAGGCCCAGGTAGCCCCACGAGCCCAGCAACGAGGCGCCCACCGAACCCGAGGTGGTCTTCACCGCGCTGTTGGCGAGGGTGCCGCCCGGGATGTCGTAATCCTTGTTGTCGCGATGCATGCCGTCGATGTGGATCGCGAACTGGTCGTTACCTGCATCGAAGCGGGCGAGGCCGGTCTTACCGTCGGAAACCGAATCGGTACGGACTTCGGCGCGGCCGGCGAAGCCGTTCTCCGGCGCCTTCTCCGGGATACGGCCATCGACCACGTTGACCACGCCGCCGATCGCGCCGGAGCCGTAGAGCAGGGTGGCCGGGCCTTTCAGCACTTCGATCTGGTCGGCGAGGAAGGGCTCGAGAGTCACCGCGTGGTCCTGGCTGACGTTCGAGACGTCCTGGGAGGACAGGCCGTTTTCCAGCACCGCGACACGCGGACCATCGAGGCCGCGGATCACCGGGCGGCCCACGGCGGTACCGAGCGCCGACGTCTGGACGCCGGGAATCGAAGAGACGGTTTCGCCGAGGGAGACGCCCTTGGCGTCATCCAGTGCCGAGCCGGCCAGCACGGCCACCGGTGCCACGATCTGGTCCGCGCTGCGGCCGCCCGGGACGGCGTTCACCACGATGCCCTCGAGCTTGTCGACATGCTTCTTCGATTTGCCCTGGGCATCGGTCTGGGTGTCCTGGGCGGTGTCGTCAGCAAGGGCGGGCATCGCCTGGCCGAACGTGGCGGCCAGGGTCAGGGCGAGAAGGGTCTTACGCATCGGGGTGGAACTCCGTGGCTTCTTGATGTGATGTTATAAAGTATCACGTCGGGTGCCGTTCAGCGCAAGAAGTCACGAATTTTTGAAAGGCCGCTGAAAGGCGGGCCGCGTAGCCGACAAGGCGGTGGAAAGCCCGCCCTGACGGGTGTGGCGCCGGAGCAATGTTATAAAGTACCATTGCTTGATTCGACCTGTGCAAAACCCCACGCTATGCACTCCATGACCGAACCCACGCTCGCTCCCATCGTTACCCCCGAGACCCGCCGTCGCTGGTGGCATGCGGCCGACCGGTTGGGAGCCACGGCGTCGTTCCTGTGCGCTATCCACTGCGCGTTGCTGCCGTTCGTTATCGCGGCGCTGCCGCTGCTGGGCCTGTCGTTCCTGGCCAACCACCGGTTCGAGGAAATCTTCGTCTCCTGTGCCTGTGTCCTCGCCATGGCCGCCCTGGTGTCGGGTTACCGCCGCCACCGCCGTCGCCTGCCGTTTGCGTTCGCCGTGCCGGGCCTGTTGCTGCTGGTCCTGGGCGTGACGTTCCTGCACAGCGATTCGCTGTTGATCCATAGCGTGCTGGTCACGATCGGTGGGTTGCTGGTCGCCACGGCGCACTTCATCAACCTCCGGGTCGACCACAGCGGGCATGCCGGGCATATCCACGGCCCCACCTGCGCCCACCCGTGATTGTGTAACCGGCGCCGCAGCACCTAGCCTTCGCCCCATGTCACACGACCACGCCCACGCGCACGGCCATTCGCATGGCCACGCGCATGATCATTCGCACGATCACTCGCATTTCGAAGGCAGTAGCGAAAAGAAGCTGCTTTTCGCCTTCGTGCTCACCCTTGTCATGCTGCTGGTGGAAGCCGCGGGCGGCCTCGTTTCCGGTTCGCTGGCGCTGCTTGCGGATGCCGGGCACATGCTGGTCGACGCCCTGGCGCTGCTTCTGGCCTTCCTTGGCGCGCGTTTCGCCGCGCGGCCGGCGGATGCGCGGCGCACGTACGGCTATGGCCGCATCGAGGTGTTGGCGGGCTTCGTCAACGCGCTCACCCAGTTCGCCCTGGTCGCGTTCATTATTTTCGAAGCCGTCCAGCGGCTTTTCCATCCCGAGCCGATCCTGTCCAAGATCATGCTCGTCGTCGCCGGCGTGGGCCTTGTCGCCAACGTGGTGGTCTTGCGCACCTTGCATGGCCACGACCCCGATGACGTGAATATCGCTGGCGCGAGCCTGCACGTTCTCGGCGATTTGCTGGGGTCCGTGGCGGCGGTGCTGGCGGCGTTGGCGGTCATGTGGATGGGCTGGCTCTGGGCCGATCCGGTCCTGTCGATCCTGGTGTCGCTGCTGATCCTGCGCAGCGCCTGGTCGCTCCTGCGGCGTTCCGGCCACATCCTGCTGGAAGGTACGCCCGAGGGCGTGCACCTGGACGAGGTCACGAAGGTGCTCCACGCGTCCGATCCGGCGATCCTGGACATCCATCACGTCCACGTCTGGCAGATGACCGCCGGTTCGCGGATGGCCACGCTTCACGCTGAGCTGGCTCCCGGGGCCGATCAGGCGCGTGTTCTCACGGCGATCAAGACGACCCTCAGCGAGCGCTGGCAGGTGGGCCACGCCACGGTACAGTTTGACCCGGGTGAATGTCCGGACGAGCTGGAAGGCTGCGGGCAGGACGGCCGGCACAGCCACTGACAGGGTCCGATTAGCCCGGACCCTTGCCATTTACGCGGCCGCTGATACGATGATCGGCCGTTTCTCTCCATTACCAGCATCAAGGAGTTTCCCATGGGCAAGGGCGATCGTCGCACCCGTCGCGGCAAGATCTACCGTTCCAGCTACGGCAATGCACGTCCGCACGTCGATATCGTGTCCGGCGCCGCTGTTGCCAAGCCGGCTGCCGCCAAGGCAGCGGCCAAGAAGGCAGCTCCGCGCAAGAAGGCCTGATCCCTTCTCGGCGTGACACGAAAAACCCCGCCCTGGCGGGGTTTTTTGTTGCCTAGAGTTCGGGGAGGTCCTCGAACTCCATGCCGCTCTCCGGGTGGGCGGCGATGAGGTTGCAGCTGACCAGGCCGGGGAACACGTTGCGGGATTCGTTCGCGTGGTTGTCCGGATTGAACAGGCGCGGTGTATGCGACCACGCGCGATAGCCCAGGGCCTTCACCGCGTCCACTTCGCGCTCAGCAGATGCCACGCCACCGAGGCGGGCGTAGATCAGCGGGCGATGTTGGTGGAGCGCCCGCGCAGCACCTGCCAGCAGGCCGGGCAAGGCATCGGGCAGGCTCACCTTCAGCAGATGCACGGCGGGCAGGTCGAGGTCGTCGAGCGTGGTGCGGCGGGTCGGTTCGCCATCGAGGTCTTCCACGCCCGTGTTCGCGCCGAACCATGCATGGTGGGTGTACACGTTGCCGAGCTGGTTGAGGGCGACGTTGGCACACAGTTGCTGGAACGGCAGGCGGCGCGGTTCAACGACGTGCACGACGCCTGTGTCACCGACGGCGCGTGCCAGCCAGAGCGTATGCGCGCCATGCTCGCCACCAACTTCGACGACGACGTGGCCATCGGTAACGACACCACTCAGGATGTCGGTTTCCTGTTCGGCCCATTCGCCGTAGAGCCGCAGGGAGCGCGCGGCGGGGGTGTCGCTCGTGGTAGGGGCGGCGACACCGTAGCGGGTCGTTAGCAGCGGTGGGTTCTTGGCGCGGGTCATGGGGTTCCGGGGTAGAGGAGGGAGCGGGCGTCGGCCAGTTCGCGGCGCAGGGCGCCGGCGATGTCGCCGCTCGCCGTGTGGCCTGGAAGGCGTTCGAAAGTGGCCTGGATGGCGAGTCGCAGTTCGAGCGATGCGATGTGCCATGCCGGGTGTTGCCCCGCGCTGAAGGCGTAACCGAGCGCGAGTGAGCAGGCATCGGCGGCATCAGCGGGTGGAAGCAGCGTGGCGCGCTGGTGCTCGCATTCAGCCGCGAGCAGCAAGGAGGCAGGGTCCCCGAGGGCCGTGTCGAGGCGTGTTAATGCCTCGTCGAGTGAAGCTAGCTGCGCGTCGCCTTTTTCCGCGCGTGCGCGGTACAGGACGATTTCCGCACGGCGGCGCTCGGCATGCGCAGGGGCGTGCAACGCCAGGCGTGCGCAGACGGCATCGGCAAGATCGAGCCGGGCTCGTACCGCTATGCCGACGAGCCAGCGCGACCAAGCCAGGTGGATGTCGATCCATGCGTCGAGCGGGGGCGCCTCCTGATCCTGGCCGTCGCCGCCAAGGTCGCGCAGGGCGAGCAGCCGCGACGCGCCGGATTGGCGGCTGATCCGGCCCAGTTCCGTGCGCAGGAGCTGGGCCCGCCACCAGGGGCGCTCCGCGGTCGTGCAGGTCGCGAGTGCGGCGTGGCAGAGCGCAAGGGCTTCATCGCCGGCGCGTGCCGCTTCGGCGCGATCGAGGATCGCCGCGCGTTGCGTGAGTAAGGCGGGGAGTAGCCAGCGTGCGAGATCGCCATCCGCACCCGGTGCTGGCGCCGTGGCCCGCAGGATGCCCTCCCATGCAGCGAAGTCGTCGGCGTGGCGGCCCACGTGGCGGATGGCGGGGTGTTCGCGGTCGCCGCTCAGGTAGAGCCGAGCTGGCGCACCCGGGGCGTGCAGCTGCGCGATCAGGGAGTCACCCACGCTGCTAGCCGGCGCGGGTGGGTCGGCGCGGCGTACGGAGAGCAGGTCCACGGGCTCCAGGGTGAGTTGCAGTGCAGGGGCTTCGTAGGCGGTACGTTGATACGTCCACTCTGGCGGGGCATGTGTCCTTGCGATGGTTTCGTCCTCGGTAACAGCGGGTGGCGGCGTGGGCTCGAACTGCGCGGCGATCGAGACCCTGGACGGCATGTCGGGCACGGGCTTTTGCTTGCGCCTGCGTCGCCAGGCAAACGTCGCCCAGGCCAGCAGGGCAAACACGCCAGCGCCCGCTGCCCATGGCATCCACGGCATGTTGGCGCTCGCTTGCTGCGGTTGCGGCGGTTGCGGCGGGGGGCTCGGTGCCGTGATTGCGGAGGGCGTTTTCGCCATGGCGTCGCCGGGCTCTGCCGGGTCTTCCATCGCATCGAGCATCCGTGACACATCCCGCATCTGCCGTGCGCGCTCCGCCGCTTCGGCTTTGCTATCGCGTTTCTCCGCGCACGCGCCTACGAGCGCGGCCACGCCCAGCGCGAACACGAAGAGGCATGCGCGTGGCAGCGCCTTGCGGAGAATGGATAGGGTGTTCAACAAGCTTCCTGGGACGCGGCCCGAGCTTGTTGATGTTAGGCAACCGTTGCCGCCAGATCGATGGAAGGATTCTGAAAAATCGCTCGGATTACACCGTGCGCTCGCCAGCCACCCATGTTTCCTTTAGCAGATTGCCGCCGATCCAGTAGCACAGTTCTGGCAGGTGCCGAACGTTCCACACGGCGAGGTCGGCGCGCTGGCCGATCGCGAGCGTGCCGCGGTCATCCAGGCCGAGTGCGCGGGCACCGTGCTGGGTTGCGCCGCGCAGCGCTTCCTCGGGCGTGAGGCGGAACAGCGTGCAGGCCATGCCCATGGCGAGACGTAGGGAGAGCAGTGGCGAGGTGCCCGGATTGAGGTCGGTGGCCACGGCCATCGCCACGCTGTGCTCGCGAAAGCCGGCGATAGGCGGCGGCCGCGTGTCGCGCAGGGCGTAGTAAGCACCGGGGAGCAGCACGGCAACGGTCCCTGCGGCGGCCATGGCTTTGATCCCTTCCTCGCTCGTCCACTCGAGGTGATCGGCGGAAAGGCCGTGGTAACGTGCGACAAGCGCGGCGCCGCCCAGGTCGGAGAGCTGTTCGGCGTGGAGCTTCACCGGCAGGCCCAGTGCCGTCGCCTTTTCGAAGAGGCGTTCGGTTTCCGCATGGCTGAAGCCGATGCCTTCGCAGAAGGCATCGACGGCATCGACGAGTTCTTCTTCGGCTAGCGATGGCAGCATCGTGTCGCAGACGAGCGCCACGTAGTCATCGCGGCGCCCGGCGTATTCCGGCGGCAGCGCGTGCATGCCGAGGAAGCTGGTGCGCACGTCGATGCCCAGCTCCACGCCGATGCGCCGTGCGACGCGCAGCATGCGCCGTTCGGCATCAGGTTCCAGGCCGTAGCCGGATTTGATCTCCAGCGTGGTCACGCCATCGGCGAGCAGGGCGCGCGCCCGGGGTAGCGATTGCGCAAACAGTTCGTCTTCGCTGGCGCTGCGCGTGGCGCGTACGCTGGAGACGATGCCGCCGCCGGAACGCGCGATCTCTTCATACGTAGCGCCTTCCAGGCGCATCTCGAATTCCTGCGCGCGATCACCACCGAAGACAAGATGGGTGTGGCAATCAACGAGGCCTGGCGTGATCCAGGTGCCCTGCAATGACTCGACCCGGTGCGACAGGCTATGGGGTTCGCCGGGCAGTTCGGTGCGGGCGCCCACGAACGCGATGCGCCCGTCCTTGATGCCGAGCGCGCCATCGGCGATGGCGCCGTAGGGCGTGCCGTTATCGGCCAGTGTGGCGAGGCCGGCATCGAGCAGCAGGTAATCCCAGCGGGTATCGGTGGTCATGGTGTGACGGCATCCGGCGGCAGCGGCGCCTCGCGGCGCGCGCGTTCTTCTTCATACGATGCGACGAGGGTATCCGCCAGCGCCTTGTACACCGGAACGCGGCAGACCAGGCCCGACATGGCGCGGGCGAGCAGGCACGCAGCCATGATCGGCAACGCCATCTGGTTGTTCGCGGTGAGTTCGAGCGAGATCACCGTGGCGGTGAGCGGAGCCTGGGTGACGCCTGCCAGATAAGCGGCCATGCCGAGCAGCACGACGGAGGAGGTATCGGCGCCCGGCAACAGGTGGGCGATGTTCGAGCCCAGTCCGGCACCGACGGCGAGGGCGGGCGAGAAGATGCCGCCCGGGATGCCTGCCCAGGAAGATGCGATGTTGCCGAGGAACTTCAGCACGCCGAAGAACGGGCCGGTATCGCCATGCCCCTCGAGGATGGCGCGGGCCTGGCCGTAACCCGTGCCGTAAAGGCCGTGCGCGGTCAGCAGGCTGAGCAAGACGAGCGCCAGGCCGCAAAACGCGGCAAAGACCACCGGCTGGCGGCCGCGGATGCGCGCCATCGCGCCGCGAAAGCCCCGGGCCGACGGGATGATGAGACGGGCGAACAGGCCGCCGGCCAGGCCGCCCACGACGCCGGTGAGCAATACGGCGATCCACGCCTTGCCCAGTGGCAGCGCGGCGGTGATCTCACCGAAGTACGCGTAGTTGCCGACGACGCCGAGCGACACGACGCCCGCGACGATCACAGCGGTGAGCAGCGTGCCGCTCATGCGGTGCTCGAAGGTGCCCGACATTTCCTCGATCGCGAACACGACACCTGCGAGCGGCGTGTTGAACGCGGCGGAGAGGCCCGCGGCGGAACCGGCGAGGATGAAGCGGCCCGCGGCGGCGGGCTCCGCGAATCCAAAGCGGCGCCCCATGGAATAGAGCAGCCCCGCGCCGACATGCACGGTCGGGCCTTCACGGCCGACCGAGGCACCACCGACGAGCGCCGCGAGGGTGAGCGCCATCTTGCCCACCGCGATCTTCAGCGATAGCAGGCGGTCGCGGAACCCTTCGTCTTCGACCTTCAGGGCGGCGATGGCCTGGGGAATGCCCGAGCCGCGGGTGGCTTTCATGGCGCCCTGGGTGAGCCAGCAGAGCAGGGCGAACATGGCTGGGGTCACCAGGAATGGTACCCACCAACCGTGCTCGGCCATGCCGTGGAAGAGTTCGTACGCGTAGTCAGCGGCCTTGGCGAAGAACACCGCGGAGAGGCCCACGATCACCGCGCCACTCCAGAACAGGATGCGGCGGCGCCACTCTTGTGCGGAAAGCCAATCGTGCTGGCGCAGGCGTTCGAGGCGCGATGCGGGCGCGCCTTCCCCCGTCGTATCGTTCATCGGGCTTCTGGGGTGCGCGCCCAGCGCACCTGGTAAAGGTCGTAACGGCGATCCTTGAGATTCTGCACCGCGCCGGAGTTGCGCGCCTTAGCCAGGTTCTCGAGGCGCAGATCGGCGAACAGCACGGTTTCGATGTTCGGCGTGGCGTCCGCGGCGATGCCGTCGCGTGCAAACGGGAAATCGCTGGGCGTGAGGATGCAGCTCTGGCCGTACTGGATATCGAAGTTGTTCACGCCGGGCAGGTTGCCGACATTGCCAGAGAGCACCACGTAACACTGGTTCTCGATGGCGCGGGCCTGCGAGCAGTAACGCACGCGCAGGTAGCCTTCGCGTACATCCGTGCAGAACGGTACGAACAGGATCAGCGCACCCTGGTCGGTGAGGTGGCGGGCCACCTCGGGGAACTCGGAGTCATAGCAGATCATCACGCCGATCGGGCCGCAGTCGGTCTGGATCGTCGCCGCGGAATCACCGCCGGTGATGTTCCACACGTTCTTCTCGCTGGGCGTCGGATGCAGTTTTTCGCGCTCGTGCAGCGAGCCATCGCGCAGCGCCACGTAGCAGACGTTGTGGATGTCGCCGTTCGGCTGGCGGGTGGGGTGCGAGCCGCCAATGATGTTGATGTTGAAGTGCACGGCCAGGCGATGGAACAGCGCCTTCACCTCATCGGAGTACTCGGAGAGGCGGCGGATCGAATCCACCGGCGAGAGCTCGGCGTTCTCGATGGAGAGCAGCTGCAGCGTGATCAGCTCGGGGAAGACGACGAAATCCGCGTCGTAGTCTGCCGCGATATCCACGAAGTATTCCACCTGCGTAGCGAATTCCGCGAACGAGGTGATCCGGCGCTGCTGGTACTGCACGGAGGCCACGCGGACCGAATCGGGCAGGCGGTGGCTGTGCGACACGCGCGGCGTATCCGGATGGTTGAGCAGGTGCGGGTTACGCCACACAAGGTGGGCCGCGTAGCCCAGTGATTCGTGGTCGGAAGGCACGTATTCGCGCAACAGCCCGATCACTTCAAAGCCGTTCTTCAGCTGGAAGCTCAGCGTGGGATCGCGGCGGCTGCCATCGACGATGGCCTGGACATAGCCTTCCGCACTCCCGTAGCGGCCAATGGCACGGCCCAGGCCCGGCATGCGTCCGCCGAACACGATGCCGCGAAGTTTCAGGTCCGTGCACAGGCGCTTGCGGGCCTGGTAAAGACGCTGGCCAATGCGCATGCCGCGGTAATCCGGGTGCACCACCACTTCCATGCCGTAGAGCCAGTCACCCTTGGGATCGTGCCTGGAGGCGAAGCCGCCGCCGGTGATCTGCATCCACGTATGCGGGGCGAGGGCCACCGCTTCGTTGATACGGAACGTGGCACAGAAACCCACGATATGGCCTTCGTACTCGACGACGAACTGGCCTTCGGGGAAGTTGTTCTGCTGGCCCTGCAGCATTTCGGCCGAATGGCCCCACTCGGCGGTGTAGACGCGGGCGGTCAGGGCGACCAGTTCCGGGATATCCGCGGGACGGGCCAGGCGGAGGGTGAGCTTCGGGGTCTGGGCGGGGGCGGTCTCAGTCATGTCCCTATTATGCCCCCGCAGCGTGAAGCCATTCACACGGGCACGCTATCCTGTGCGTATCGCGCGCAAGCGCGCTCCTACCTAAGGCTCTTCCGATGACCCAGTCGCACTTCACCGCCGATTTCCTCTGGACCGATGGTGCCTGGGCCGAGGCGGGCCTGGCGGTGAAGGAGGGCCGTTTCGCACCTCGGAACGGCGATGCGGGCCAGCGCATCGGCCGCTTCGTGCTGCCGGGCATGCCCAACCTGCATTCGCATGCCTTCCAGCGCGCCATGGCTGGCCTGGCCGAGCGCCGCGGTCCGGGCGAAGACAGCTTCTGGACCTGGCGCGAGACCATGTATGCCTTCGCCGAGGCCATCAACCCGGACGACCTGAAAGCCATCGCCACCCAGCTCTATGTCGAGATGGTGAAGGCCGGTTACACGCAGGTCTGCGAGTTCCATTACCTGCACCACGGGCCGAAGGGCGTGCATTACGCCGATCCGGCGGCGATGTCGCTGGCGTTGATCGAGGCGGCGAAAGAGGCGGGCATTGGCCTTACGCTGTTGCCGGTGCTCTACATGACCGGCGGCTTCGACGGCCGCCCGTTGAGCGAGCGCCAGCAGCGCTTCCGCCACGATGTGGGTCAGTACGTATCGTTGCTCGAGCGCCTTGTACCGATGCAGCACGACATGCTCAAGGTGGGTATTGCGCTGCATTCGCTGCGCGCGGTGCCGGAAGAGGCGATGCGCGCGGTGCTTGCCACGGGCGTGGCGAAGGATCTCCCGATCCACATTCACATCGCTGAGCAGATCGGTGAAGTGCAGGATTGCCTCGCCGTGCGTGGCGCGCGCCCGGTCGAGTGGCTGCTCGATCACGCCGATGTCAACGAACGCTGGACCCTGGTCCATGCGACGCACCTCACTGGCCATGAAACGAAGCGCATCGCGCAGAGCGGTGCGGTGGCCGGCCTGTGCCCGACCACCGAGGCGAATCTCGGCGATGGCCTGTTCCCGCTCGCGGATTACATCGACGCTGGCGGCACGCTGGGCATCGGCTCGGATTCGCATATCTCGGTTTCGCCGGTGGAAGAATTGCGTTGGCTCGAATATGGCCAGCGCCTCGTCACGCGCCATCGCAATGTCGCTTCACGTAAGCCGGAAGAAAGCACCGGCGTCGCGCTATGGCAGCGTGCGCTCGATGGCGGAAGGCGTGCGTCGGGTGCCGATATCGCACGACTGGGGCAGGGCGCCCGTGCCGACCTGCTCGTGCTCGATGACCAGGCGCCGCTGCTCGCGGCACGCGACGAAGCCGATGTGATCGATACGTTCCTGTTCGCAGGTAACACGCCGCTGGTTCGCGATGTGATGGTGGGTGGCACGTGGCGCGTGCGCGACCACGTGCATAGCGCCGAGACCCGCGCCGCTACCGACTACCGCCATACGGTGAAAAAACTCGCGGCGATGTAAACGCATACCGAGGCGAATCTGGCCTATTGCACTGCATCAGGAAACGTGATTTAGTCGGGCCATGATTCGCATCGCCGCCAATAACGCCAATACCAATAATGCCCGGAACCTCGGGAGGGTCGGCGTGTAGGCGGTTGCAACTGAAACCACCGAATCACCAAAGGCCCGCCCCTCAAAGGCGGGCCTTTTTCTTTGTCCCGATTTCACCCTCACATCCAGCTATCGATCTGACAGGAGCAAGGCCCATGTGTTCGATCTTCGGAATGTTCGGCCTGACGGCCGGCGATGACCTCCAGGCGCTGCGCACGCAGGCCATGGAGCTATCGCAGCGCCAGCGTCATCGCGGGCCCGACTGGAGTGGCGTTTACCTGGATGACGGCGCGATCCTCGTTCACGAACGCCTCGCCATCGTCGACCCGGCCAGTGGCGCCCAGCCCCTGCGTTCACGTGACGGTGCGCTGGCCCTGGCGGTGAACGGTGAGATCTATAACCACCGCGAATTGCGCGCCGCCAGCGGCTACGACTTCACGACGGGGTCGGATTGCGAGGTCATCAACGCGCTCTACCGCGAGCATGGTGCCGATTTCCTCGGCAAGCTCAACGGCATCTTCGCCTTTGCGCTGTGGGATGCCGTGCAGCGCCGTTACCTCATTGCCCGCGACCCGATGGGTGTCTGTCCGCTGTACTGGGGCCATGATCGCCAGGGCCGCCTGTGCGTCGCTTCGGAAATGAAATCATTGGTGGGCGTGTGCGCCGACGTCGCGCCGTTCCCGCCGGGCCATGTGTACGACAGCGCGACCGGTGAAGCCACGCGCTACTGGTCGCCGGCCTGGCGCGACTACGAGGTCACCGAGGGCAAGACGATCGAACCGAAGGACCTGCGTGCGGCCTTCGAGGCCGCCGTGCACCGCCAGATGATGACCGACGTGCCCTACGGTGTACTGCTTTCGGGCGGGCTTGATTCTTCGCTCGTTGCCGCGGTGGCCGCGGGTTTCGCCCGCCGCCGCATCGAGGACGATGACCGCGACGAGGCCTGGTGGCCGCGTCTGCACTCCTTCGCCATTGGCCTCGATGGCTCGCCGGATCTCAAGGCGGCGGAGGTGGCGGCCGAAGCGCTGGGCACCGTGCACCACGGCTTCGTCTATACCTTCGAAGAAGGCCTCGATGCCCTGCCGGAAGTGATCCGCCACATCGAAACCTACGACGTCACCACCATCCGCGCCTCCACGCCGATGTTCCTGCTGGCACGAAGGATCAAGGCCATGGGCGTGAAGATGGTGCTGTCCGGCGAGGGCTCGGATGAGGTGTTCGGCGGCTACCTGTACTTCCACAAGGCGCCGAACGCCCGAGAATTCCACGCGGAAACGGTGCGCAAGCTCGACGCGCTCCACTATTACGATTGCCTGCGTGCCAACAAATCCATGGCGGCCTGGGGTGTCGAGGCCCGCGTGCCGTTCCTCGATACCGAGTTCCTAGAGACGGCCATGGCCTTCGATGCGGAAGCCAAGATGGTGGCCCGCAAGGGAATCGAGAAGGGGATCCTGCGCGAAGCCTTTGAGGGCGCGCTGCCGGAATCGATCCTGTGGCGGCAGAAGGAGCAGTTCAGCGACGGGGTAGGGTACGGTTGGATCGATGGGCTGAAGGCGCACGCCGAAGCCATGGTGAGTGATCGCGAGTTCGCCGCCGCGGCTGCCCGCTTCCCGCACAACACCCCGGCCACGAAGGAAGCCTTCTTTTACCGGACCCTCTTTGAGCGGCACTTCCCGGGCGAGGCCCCGGCGGCCACGGTGCCGGGTGGCAAGTCCATCGCCTGCAGCTCCCCGGCGGCGCTGGCCTGGGACCCTGCCTTCGCCAACGCGGCCGACCCCTCGGGCCGCGCCGTCCGCGGCGTGCACCACGAGGCCCTGCCGGCCTGAGGCCCGCGGGGCAGTTGTGGGAGCGCGCTTGCGCGCGATGGGGCTTGCCGCGAGCACCCATCGCGCGCAAGCGCGCTCCTACAGGGGGTGCCCCAAGGGTGGGTCGGGATTTGGTACGATTGACCTCTTTAGCAGGCAAACCGACCATGATCGAGACCAATCCGATCCTTGCGCAGATCGCGGACCTCAAGGGCCGCGTCGAGTCGCTTAGGGGGTATCTTTGACTACGCCGTCAAGAAAGAACGGCTAGAGGAAGTCAACCGCGAGCTCGAGAGCCCCACCGTCTGGGATGATCCGAAGCGCGCGCAGGAGCTTGGCCGCGAACGCGCCCAGCTCGACACCATCGTCACCGGCATCGAAGAGATGTCGTCCTCGCTGGAAGACGCGAAGGAACTGCTCGAGATGGCCGCCGCCGATGGCGACGAGGACACCGTGCAGTCCGTGGCCGACGACGTGAACAAGGTCGACGCCCGCATCAGCAAGCTGGAATTCCAGCGCATGTTCTCGGGCAAGCTCGATGCCGCTCCCGCGTTCGTCGATATCCAGGCCGGTGCCGGTGGTACCGAGGCCCAGGACTGGGCGGAAATCCTCCTGCGCATGTACCTGCGCTGGGCGGAGTCGCGTGGCTGGAAGGCCGAGCTGATGGAAGTGTCCGGTGGCGAAGTCGCCGGTATCAAATCCGCCACGTTCCGCGTGGAAGGCGATTACGCCTACGGCTGGCTCAAGACCGAGATCGGCGTGCACCGCCTGGTCCGCAAGAGCCCGTTTGATTCGGACAACCGCCGCCACACCAGCTTCACTTCGGTGTTCGTGTCGCCCGAAGTCGATGACGACATCGAGATCGACATCAACCCGGCCGACCTGCGCACGGACGTCTACCGTTCGTCGGGCGCCGGTGGCCAGCACGTCAACAAGACCGAATCGGCCGTGCGTATCACGCATATCCCGACCAATACGGTCGTGGCCTGCCAGACCGAACGCAGCCAGCACGCCAACCGCGACCGCGCGATGAAGATGCTGAAAGCCAAGCTCTATGAGCTGGAAGTGCAGAAGCGCAACGCGGAGAAGGATGCCCTGGAAGCCACCAAGTCTGATATCGGCTGGGGTAGCCAGATCCGCAACTACGTGCTCGACCAGTCGCGCATCAAGGATCTGCGCACCGGCATCGAACGTTCCGATACGCAGAAGGTGCTCGACGGCGACCTCGACGAATTCGTCGAAGCCAGCCTGAAGGCCGGCCTCGAGGCCGGCTCCAAGCGCGTCGACGCGTAATACCGCCACAGCCGGGGGCGCATGGGCGCCCCCGTTTCCCGAACACGACCCAAGCGAAGCCATGACTGACGAAACCCGCGACGACACCACCGGCACTGTTGACGAAAACCGCCTGATTGCCGAGCGCCGCGAGAAACTCAAAGCGCTGCGCGAGCAGGGCATCGCCTACCCGAACGACTTCAAGGTCGATAGCTTCGCGGGCGACCTGCAGGCCGAGTTCGAGGATAAGGAAGCCTGGACCGCCGAGGCCATCGAGGCCGCGCCGCGCCAGGTCGCTGTCGCCGGCCGCATCCTGCTCAGCCGCGGGCAGGGCAAGGTCAGCTTCGTCACCCTGCAGGACGGCACCGGCCGCATCCAGCTGTTCATCCACCAGGGTACGGTGGGTGAGGAAACCTATAACGCGTTCAAGCGCTGGGATCTCGGCGACATCGTGGGTGCCACCGGCACCCTGATGCGCACCAAGACCGGCGAGTTGTCGGTGAAGGTCGAGGGCCTGCGCCTGCTGACCAAGTCGCTGCGTGGCCTGCCGGACAAGCACCACGGCATGGCCGACGTGGAGCAGCGCTACCGCCAGCGCTACGTCGACCTCATCGTCACCGAAGAGGCCCGCCGTACCTTCCAGCTGCGCTCGAAGATCGTCAGCCACATCCGCCGCTGGCTCGAGGACAAGCCGCGCCGCTTCATGGAGGTCGAAACCCCCATGATGCACGTGATCCCGGGTGGCGCCACGGCGCGTCCGTTCACGACGCACCACAACGCACTCGATATCCCGCTGTTCCTGCGCGTGGCGCCGGAGCTCTACCTGAAGCGCCTCACCGTAGGCGGCTTCGATCGCGTGTACGAGATCAACCGCAATTTCCGTAACGAGGGCGTGTCCACCCGGCACAACCCCGAGTTCACCATGCTCGAGCTGTACCAGGCTTACGCCACGTACCACGAGATCATGGACCTGACCGAGGGCCTGATCCGCTCGGCCGCCACCGATGTCATCGGCAACACGGCCATTGAGTGGGATGGCGCCACCGTCGACGTGGGCCCGGCCTTCCGCCGCTGGCGCATGGAAGACGCCGTGCTCGAGCTCAACCCCGAGATCAAGGCCGGCGACCTGCGCGATCGCGAAGCCATGGCGGCGCACGCGAAGCGTCTGGGCATCCAGGTCAAGCCGTCGTACGGTTGGGGCAAGCTGCTGCTCGAGATCTTCGAGGCCACGGTGGAACACACCCTGGTGCAGCCCACCTTCATCACCGACCACCCGGTCGAGGTGTCGCCGCTCGCCCGCGAGAGCGATACCGACAAGGGCATCACCGATCGCTTCGAGCTGTTCATCAACGGCAAGGAAATCGCTAATGGCTTCTCCGAGCTCAACGACTCGGAAGACCAGGCCGCGCGCTTCCAGGCCCAGGTGGACGCGAAGGACGCCGGTGACGACGAGGCCATGCATTTCGACGCCGACTACATCCGCGCGCTTGAAGTGGGCCTGCCGCCCACCGGTGGCCTGGGCGTCGGCATCGACCGCCTGGTGATGCTGCTTACCGGCTCGTCGTCCATCCGCGACGTGCTGCTGTTCCCGACCATGCGCCCCGAGGCCTGATCCCATGTTCTACGCCATCACCGGTATTGATCACCCGAATTCGCTGGAAAACCGCCTGTCGGTGCGTCCGGCGCACGTGGCCCGCCTCTCCGCGCTGAAGGAAGAGGGCCGCCTGAAGCTGGCAGGCCCGTTCCCGGCCATCGACGCCGAGGACCCGGGCCAGGCCGGTTTCACCGGCAGCCTGATCGTGGCGGAGTTCGAAAGCCTCGAAGCCGCCAAGGCCTGGGCCGATGCCGATCCGTACGTGGCCGCCGGCGTCTACAAGGAAGTGACCGTGCGTCCCTTCCGCGTCGTGCTGCCGTGACCGTCGAGAAAGTCGAGCGCATCCGCCAGCTGCTGACCGAGGCCCTGGCCCCGGTCGAGCTGGACGTGATCGATGAAGGCCACAAGCATGCGGGCCACTCGGGTGAGGGCAAGGGCCACTTCTTCGCCCGCATTGTCAGCCCCGCCTTTGCCGGCAAGAACCCGATCCAGCGCCACCGCCTGGTCTACCAGGCCCTGGGCGACATGATGCCCGACGGCATCCACGCCCTCTCGATCGACGCCAAGGCCCCCGGCGAATAAGGCCACGGCTGTAGGAGCCCACCCTGTGGGCGACGCCGTTCGCGACAACGCCACAGGGCCTGCGCGGTGAGGCGAAAGATGTCGCCCACAGGGTGGGCTCCTACAATCAAGCATTTACGCTATTATCTTCGCGTAAGTTCGCGTATTGCGCCGGGGTGACCCCTTTGGCAAAGTGATCGATCAGCCAAGGGGTGGCTGAAAGCCCGCGTCCCAACGGAACCAAACATGCGTCTGACCACGATCAAGCTGGCGGGGTTTAAGTCCTTCGTGGACCCCACCACGCTGCACCTGCCCACCAATATGACCGGCGTCGTCGGTCCGAACGGCTGTGGCAAGTCGAACATCATCGACGCGATCCGCTGGGTGATGGGTGAATCGGCCGCCAGCCGCCTGCGTGGTGATTCGCTCACCGACGTGATCTTCTCCGGCTCCAGCGCCCGCAAGCCGGTGGGCCAGGCCGCGGTCGAACTCATCTTCGACAACAGCGACGGCACCATCCAGGGCGAGTACGCCAGCTTCGCCGAGATCTCAGTCAAGCGCATCGTCAGCCGTGACGGCCAGTCCTCGTACCATCTGAATGGCGCGCGCTGCCGCCGCCGCGACATCACCGATCTGTTCCTCGGCACCGGCCTGGGCCCGCGTTCCTACTCGATCATCGAGCAGGGCATGATCAGCCAGATCATCGAAGCGGCCCCGGAAGAGCTGCGCACCCACCTGGAAGAAGCCGCCGGCATCTCCAAGTACAAGGAGCGCCGCAAGGAAACCGAGAGCCGCATCAAGTCCACCCGCGAGAACCTCGACCGCGTGCGCGACGTGCGCGACGAGGTGGAAAAGCAGCTCGACCACCTGAACCGCCAGGCCCGCGCCGCCGAGCGCTGGAAGGCGTTCAAGGAAGAGCAGACCCGCCGCGAAGCTGAGCTGCGCGCACTCGAATACCGCACGCTCGACCGCCAGCGCCAGGGCGAAGGCTCGGGCCTGCGCGAATACGAAATCGAGATCGAAAAACACACCGCCACCCAGCGCCAGATCGAGGCGCAGATGGAGACGGTGCGCGAGCGCCATCAGGGCGCCAGCGAGCACCTGAACCAGGTGCAGGCCGAGGTGTACAAGGTGGGCGCCGAGATCGCCCGCGTCGAACAACAGGTGCGGCACAACCGCGACCTCGCCGAGCGGCTCACCCGTTCGAAGGCCGAGACCGACCGCGAACTGGGCGAACTCCAGGGCCATATCGACGCCGACCGCGAGCAGGTGGAAACCCTGCGCATGGCGCTGGCCGAAGGTGAGCCCAAGCTCGAATCGCTGCAGCAGATCCAGGACGACACCGGCGAAGCCCAGCGCTCGACCGAATCGCGCCTGGCCGACTGGCAGCAGCGCTGGGATACGCATACCCGCGGCGCTTCCGAATCCACCCGTGCGGCGGAAGTGGAGCGCACCAAGCTGGCCTACCTCGACCGTCAGGCCGTGGATCTCGCACGCCGTCGCGAAGCGCTGGAAACCGAACAAAAGGCCACCGACGTCGCCGCACTCGACGCCGCCGCCGAACAGCTCGATGTCGAACACGATACGCAGCGCGAGCGCGTGGAGCAGCTGGGCGGCGTGCTCGACCAGCACAAGGTCGCCTACGAGCGCGTGCTCGACGACGAACGCCAGGTGCAGTCGGCGCTCAACGATGCCCGCCAGCAGTTGCAGACCGCACGCGGCCGCCAGGCCTCGCTGGAAGCCTTGCAGACCGCTGCGCTGGGCCAGGAAGAATCGGCCGCCACCGGCTGGCTGAAGCGCCTGGGCCTGGCCGATGCGCGCCGCCTCGGCGAATCGCTCCAGGTGGATGCCGGCTACGAATCCGCGGTGGAAACCGTGCTCGCTGGCGTCCTTGATGGCGTGCTGGTCGATACGCCGGCGGCTCTCGTCGGTGAATTCGGCGCGCTGGGCGAGGCCGACGTGGCCTTGTTCGCGAGCGAGAAGGGTGGCCCGGGCACCGCCGGCACGCTGGCTGGCCACGTGCGTGGCCCCGCTGCCGCCGTCGGCCTGCTATCGAATGTCTTTGTCGCCGATTCGGTGGAAGCCGCCGCGGCCCGCGTGGGTTCGCTCTCGGCCGGTCAGTCGGTCATCACGCGCGACGGCGCGTGGATGGGCCCGGGCTGGACCCGCGTGCTGCGTGCGCAGGGCAACCAGGTGGGCGTGCTCGCCCGCGAGCGCGATATCCGCCAGCTCGCCGAACAGATCGAAGCGCTCGAAGCGACCATCGAAGAGCGCACTGAACAGCTTGAAGAGCTGCGCACGAACAAATTTGAAACCGAGCGCCTGCGCGATGACGCCCAGCGCGATCTCTACGCGGCGCACCGCCGTCTTTCCGAACTTGCCGGCCAGTTGCAGAGCCAGCGCGGCAAGATGGAAACCGCGCGCGCCCGCGCCGAGAAGATCGGCGGCGAGATCAGCACCCTGGTCGAGCAGCTGGATGAACTGGAAGGCCAGACCCGCGAAGCGCGTGGCCGCCTCGACGAAGCCGTCGGCCACATGGGTGATCGCGAAGACGAACGCCGCGGGCTGGAAAACGAGCGCCGCGAACTGCTGGAGGCGCGCGAAGAAGCGCGCATGAATGCGCGCGAGGCGGCCGACCAGGCCCACCAGCTCGCGCTCAGCATGGAATCCAAGCGTGCCGCGCTCACCTCGCTCGAGCAGGCGCTTGCCCGTCTCGATACGCAACTGCGCCAGGTCACCATGCGCCGCGACGAGATCGACGAGCAGCTGGCCGCCGGCAGCGATCCGATCACCGAGCTCGAAGAAGAACGCCAGACCTACCTCGACCAGCGCTTGCTGGTGGATAAGCAGCTCGTGGACGCACGCCGCGCCCTGGAAGACTGCGATGCGGAGTTCCGCCGCCTCGAACAGGACCGCCAGCGCATCGAACACGTGCTCGGCCAGGTGCGCGAGAACGTCGCCGAGAAGCGCCTCGCCGCGCAGGCGCTGCAGCTACGTGCCGAACAGCTTGCCCAGGCCATCACGGCATCGGGTCTCGAGCTCGAGCCGCTGCTGGCCGAGCTGGCCGAAGATGCCGAGCCCGCGCACTGGCAATCGCAGCTGGCCGACTTGGCCGGCAAGATCGCCCGCCTGGAACCGGTGAACCTCGCCGCGATCCAGGAGCATGCCGAGCAGTCGCAGCGCAAGGAATACCTCGATTCGCAGCTCACCGACCTCACGAGCGCGATGGAAACGCTGGAAGGCGCGATCAAGAAGATCGACCGCGAAACCCGCCAGCGCTTCAAGGAAACCTTTGATCGCGTCAACGCCGGCGTCCAGGAGCTGTTCCCGCGCCTGTTCGGTGGTGGTCATGCCTACCTCGAACTCACCGGCGAAGACCTGCTGGATACCGGCGTCGCCATCATGGCGCGCCCGCCGGGCAAGCGCGTCTCCAACATCACGCTGCTTTCCGGCGGTGAGAAGGCACTCACGGCAGTCTCACTCGTCTTCGCTATCTTCGGCCTCAACCCGGCCCCGTTCTGCCTGCTGGACGAGGTGGACGCGCCGCTCGATGAGGCCAACGTGGGGCGTTTCTCGGCGATGGTCCGCGAAATGAGCGAAAAGGTGCAGTTCATCTTCGTCAGCCATAACAAGGCCACGATGGAGGCCGCGCACCAGCTGTGTGGCGTTACCATGCGCGAGCCGGGCGTTTCGCGTCTCGTCCAGGTCGACCTGGCCGAAGCGTCGAAGCTCGCCGGCGTCGCCTGAGCATTACCTAAGGAATTACCGCGACATGAATCCCGCCATCGGCCTCGCCTGGAACCCTGCCGTCGGCATCCCGATGCTGTTCGTCGGCATCGTTGTGCTCGTGCTGATCTGGCTGTTCGGCCAGCCGCGCAAGGAGCAGGGCCGGCGTAAGCCGGCGCCGGAGCAGCCCGAGCGCGGCCGCGAGCGCCGCGAGCCGGTGTTCGGGGGCAACGAGCCCGAGGCGCAGGACGACCTCTCGTTCAGCGCGCGCGATAACGAGCGTTTCGACGACCGCTTCGAGGCCCAGGACGCGCCGCCGGCCGACCTGCGCGATGACGACGCCAACGATCCGCTGTTCCGTCCGTCGCCGAAGCAGGGCGAGCTGGATGTCGACCTGCGCGCCGAACTCGAGCGCCTGGGCGCCTCGCTCGCCGGTGAACGCAAGTCGGCGGCCCAGGCACCCGTGGATCCCGAGGCTCCGGCCCCGGCCGCCCAGCGCCCGCAGCGCACCGAGCCGCGGATCGACCTCGACCTGCCTTTCGACCTGGATGAGCCGGCACCGCCGCGCCCCGCCGCCGCCGCACCGACTCCGCCGCCGGCGCCCGCGCCCGTGCCGGCACCGGCACCGGCCCCCGCGCCTGTGCCGCCGCCCAAGGCCCCGCCGCGCTCCGACCTGGGCCGTCGGCCGACGAACGCGCCGGTCGAGCGCATCGTCAGCCTTTACGTGGTCTCGCGCGAAGGCCAGCGCTTCCAGGGTTCCGATCTCGTGGTGGCCGCCGAGAAGGCCGGCCTCGAATTCGGCGACATGGGCATCTACCACCGCCTGGTGGATGGCCATCCGGAAAAGGGCCCGATCTTCAGCGTCGCCAACCTGGTGAAGCCGGGTAACTTCGATATGTCCCGCGTGGCCACCATGCAGACCCCGGGCCTTTCCTTCTTCATGGCCCTGCCGGGTCCGGTGAATGCGCTCGACGCCTGGGATGCGATGCTCCCCACGGCACAGCGCCTCGCCGAGCTGCTCGATGGCCTGGTGCTCGACGAAGAGCGCAACGCCCTCGGCCGCCAGCGCATCGCCCACATCCGCGACGAACTGCGCGGCTGGGACCGCGGCCACGAAGGCGAAGAAATAAAGTTCGGCCAATAGGCCGAACTGCGCAGGAGCCCACCCCGTGGGCGACATCCCCACGCGACAACGTTGTAGGAGCCCACCCCGTGGGCGACATCTCCTCGCGACAACGTTGTAGGAGCCCACCCTGTGGGCGACATCTTCTCGCGACAACGCCACAGGATGGGTTCCCGCCCCTGTAGCACCACCAACCCCGAAACCCACATTCACGAAATAGCAACACCCATCTGCGCCAATGTCAGTGCTTCGCGTGTCCGGGTGTATTGGCACGATGCACACATTTGGCCCGGCATGCTTGTGTCCAATCCCTAGCGGAACACGAGGCAATGTCGGCCAGCATGCGTGCGCCCTTTTGCATCTACTACCTCCATCCGCTGCTCGCCGGCCCGATGACGGGTTGGAATGCGTGGATCGATCACGCCGCTAGCCTTGGCTTCCGGCAACTGCTGATAGCGCCTCCGTTCGAGACATCACCTGCGGGCGACGTCTTCGTCACGCGTGATTTCGATCGTATGAACCCCGCGCTCGGCGTGGATGGCGACGCGACCACGCGGCTCGAACAACTGGCGAAAGCTTGCCGTGCAAGAAATCTCGAACTGTGGATCGACCTGCCGCTCGATGAACTTGCGTCCGACGCACCGGTGCGTGCACAACATCCCGAGTGGTTCCGTGCGGTCGCGACGGAGCACGGTACCCCCGATCCCCGCTGGACACCGAGCGAGAGCGATAGCGCACGCTGGCGATTGAACGATCCGGACGTGGCCCAGGCAGCGACGCGCTGGTGGGTGGAGCGCCTGTCCCGCTGGGCCCAGGTCGGCGTCCTTGGCTTCCGCATCATGCACCCGCAGCGGTTGCGCGCCACGCTCTGGCAATCGCTGATCGAAGCCGTGCACGCGGTATCGCCCGGCGTCAGCTTTGTTGCGTGGACACCAGGTGATACGCCCGATGAGCTGGCGGCATTGGCGGGGAGCGGCTTCGACGCCGTCGTGAATTCCTCGGCATGGTGGGATTTCCGCGCACCGTGGTTCGCCGAAGAGGCCGCGCGCCTTCAGGCCGTCGCGCCGGCTATGGCATGCACGGAAGAACCTTTCGCCACCCGCCTCGGCGACGAGCTTGGCGAAGAGAACCAGCTGGACCATGCCTACCGCCGCGCGATTGCGTTCGCGGCGACCGCGCCGGCAGGCTGGCTCATGCCCATGGGCTTTGAATATGCCGTGCACGACGCGCTGGATCCACGCCGAGGCACGCCCGTCACACCCAAGGATCTCGCAGCAAAGGCTGCGGCCAACCTCACCGACACGGTAAAGGCCGCCAATCAGGCCGTGGGCGAAGACGTCCCGGCTACCCCGCGCATTACAACGCACGGCGGTATCGCCACCTTCCTCACGGTAGATGGTGCTGATCCCCGCACGGCCCCGCACGCCACGCTCACCCTCGTCAACGCATCGCTCGATCGCGAAGCGCTGGTGACGGCAGGCGAAGCACTGGCCGGCGCCGCCAGCCATTTCACGCCCTGGACCACTCCGGACGGGCGCAAGGTATTCGACCAGGGAGACAGCGTGGTTCTTGATCCAGGTGCGGTACTCACCCTTACAGGCACGCCGGGTACGCCGGTGAAGCGCAAGCTCGGCGCGTCAGTGCAGAAAGAAGCGCTGGCCAGCGCGACCAGGGCGCCGCGCGTCGTCGTGGAAAACGTCCAGCCTACCGTCGACGGTGGCCAGTTCCCGGCCAAACGCATCGTCGGGCAGCCCGTCGTGGTGACCGCGGATGTCTACGTGGATGGCCACGAAGTGCTGGCCGCGCGTATGCGCTATCGCGCCGTCGATGAAAAGGCCTGGCATGAAGTCGAGCTGGTGCCGGTGAACAATGACATCCATACGGCGACGTTCACGCCCACGCGCATCGGCCGTCACGAATTCCAGATCGAGGCCTGGCACGATCCCTACGGCAGCTACCACCACGAACTCGAGGTGAAGCATGCCGCCGGCGTCGACGTGGCGCTCGAACTGGAAGAAGGGCGGTTGCAGGTGGAGGGCAGGGCGAAGGACGCCACCGGGCCGAAGGCGAAGGCGCTGCGCAACCTCGCTGCCGCGGTCGCGAAGGCCGAGGGTGCCGAGCGCATCGAGCTCCTGCTGGCGGAAACCACCGTGGAACTGATGGCGGTGACCGACCCGAGGACGCGATCGACGATCACCCCAGCCTATCTGCTTGAAGTCGATCGTCGTGAAGCGATGTTCGCCAGCTGGTACGAGCTGTTTCCACGCTCGATGACCGACGACAAGGCGAAGCACGGCACCTTCCGCAACACGATCGCGCGGCTGCCCGCTATTCGCGACATGGGTTTCGACGTGTTGTATTTCCCGCCGATCCATCCGATCGGCAAGGCCTTCCGCAAGGGCCCGAACAACACGTTGACCCCGGGTCCCGATGATCCCGGCAGCCCCTATGCGATTGGTTCGTCCGAGGGCGGCCATACGGCGATCCATCCGCAGCTGGGCACGATCGAGGATTTCCGCGCGTTGCGCGATGCCGCCCATGCGCATGGTCTTGAGCTCGCGCTCGACTTCGCCATCCAGTGCTCGCCCGACCATCCGTGGTTGAAGGAGCACCCCGAGTGGTTCGACTGGCGGCCGGACGGCAGCATCAAGTACGCCGAAAATCCGCCGAAGAAATACCAGGACATCGTCAACGTCGATTTCTACGCCGACGGCGCCGTCCCGTCGCTGTGGCAGGCACTCTGCGATGCAGTGCTGTTCTGGGCAGGGGAGGGCGTACGCACCTTCCGTGTCGATAACCCGCATACCAAGCCGTTCCCCTTCTGGGAATGGATGATCGCGAAGGTGCGTGCGAAGTATCCCGACGCACTGTTCCTTTCCGAGGCGTTCACCCGGCCGAAGCCGATGTACCGGTTGGCCAAGGTGGGCTACAGCCAGTCGTACACCTACTTCACCTGGCGCAACTCGAAACAGGAATTCATCGACTACCTGACCGAGCTGACGACCACGCCGCCGAAGGATTTCTTCCGGCCCAACTTCTTCGTCAACACGCCGGATATCGATCCGTACTTCCTGCAAACCTCGGGGCGCCCGGGCTTCCTGATCCGCACGGCGCTGGCGACCACGCTTTCCGGCTTGTGGGGCATGTATTCCGGTTTCGAGATCTGCGAAGCCGCGCCGATGCCGGGGAAAGAAGAGTACCTGGACTCGGAGAAGTACGAGATCCGCATCCGCGACTTCAACGCGCCCGGCAACATCGTCGCCGAGATCACCCAGCTCAACCACATCCGCCGCGCCCATCCGGCCCTGCAGTCGCATCTCGGCGTGCGCTTCCTGCCGGCGAACAACGACCAGGTGCTGTTCTTCGAAAAGCGCTCAGGTGATGACGTCGTGCTGGTCGCGATCAGCATGGACCCGCACAACCCGCAGGCGGCCGACCTGACCCTTCCGCTAGGTGACTGGGGCTACGGCCCTGGCGATGCGCTCGATATCCACGACCTTCTCCACACCCAACCCCTCGCCTGGCGCGGGCCCAACCAGCATGTGTGGCTCGGCCTCGGCCAGCCGTATGCGGTGTGGCATGTGCGGCTACCCGGAGTCTGATCCATGGCAACACGCGGCAAAGCACAGAAGCAGGCCAAGGCACCTGAGTTCAACAAGGATCCGCTCTGGTACAAGGACGCGATCATCTACCAGGTGCACCTGAAGTCGTACTTCGATTCCAACGATGACGGCGTGGGTGATTTCCAGGGCCTGATCGACAAGCTCGATTACATCGCGGACCTCGGCGTGAATACGCTGTGGCTGCTTCCGTTCTATCCCAGCCCGCGGCGCGACGATGGCTACGACATCGCCGAGTACAAGGCGGTTCACGAAGATTACGGCAAGCTCGGCGACGCCAGGCGCTTCATCGCCGAGGCGCACAAGCGCGGCCTGCGCGTGATCACCGAGCTGGTCATCAACCATACCAGTGACCAGCATCCGTGGTTCCAGCGTGCGCGCCACGCAAAGAAGGGCTCGGCGGCGCGCAACTTCTATGTCTGGTCGGACACCGACCAGGCTTACGACGGTACGCGCATCATCTTCCTGGACACCGAGAAGTCGAACTGGACCTGGGATCCGGTGGCCGGCCAGTACTTCTGGCATCGCTTCTTCTCGCACCAGCCCGACCTGAACTTCGATAACCCCGCCGTGTTGAAGGCGGTGATGGAAGTGATGCGCTTCTGGCTGGATATGGGCGTGGACGGCCTGCGCCTCGATGCCGTGCCGTACCTGATCGAGCGGGAAGGGACCAACAACGAAAACCTGCCCGAAACCCACGGCATCCTGAAGCTGATGCGGGCGGAGATCGACCAGCATTACCCGGATCGCATGCTGTTGGCCGAGGCGAACCAGTGGCCCGAAGACACTCAGGATTACTTCGGCGAGGGTGATGAATGCCACATGGCGTTCCACTTCCCGCTGATGCCGCGCATGTACATGGCCATCGCGCGTGAGGATCGCTTCCCTATCACCGACATCATGCGGCAGACCCCGGCGATCCCGGAAAACTGCCAGTGGGCGATCTTCCTGCGCAACCACGATGAGCTCACGCTCGAGATGGTGACCGATAACGAGCGCGACTACCTGTGGCAGACCTATGCCGCCGACCGCCGCGCCCGTATCAACCTGGGCATCCGCCGCCGCCTGGCGCCGCTGCTGGAGCGTGATCGCCGCCGCATCGAGCTCATGAACTCGTTGCTGCTCACCATGCCTGGCACGCCGGTGCTGTATTACGGCGACGAGATCGGCATGGGTGACAACATCCATCTCGGTGACCGCGACGGCGTGCGCACGCCCATGCAGTGGTCGGTCGACCGCAACGGCGGCTTCTCGCGCGCCGATCCAGCCAGCCTCGTGCTGCCGCCGATCATGGATCCGCTCTACGGTTTCCAGGCGATCAACGTGGAGGCCCAGCAGCGCGATCCGCATTCGCTGCTGAACTGGACGCGGCGCATGCTTTCCGTGCGCAACCGCTACAAGGCCTTCGGCCGCGGCACGCTCAAGTTCCTCTATCCCGGTAACCGCAAGGTGCTGGCCTACCTGCGCGAGTTCGGCGGTGAGCACGTGCTGTGCGTCGCCAATATGTCGCGTACGCTGCAGGCCGTGGAACTCGATCTCGCGGCGTTCGATGGGCAGGTGCCGGTCGACATCGTGGGCGGCACGTCGTTCCCACCGGTGGGGCAGCTGCCTTACCTGCTGACCGTGCCGCCGTATGGCTTCTACGCGTTCCAGCTCTGCCCGAACGCGCAGATGCCGGAATGGCACGAGGTGCCGGCCGAGCCGCTGCCCGACTACGAAACGCTCGTCGTCCGCGGTGCGCTGGTCGAGGGCCCCGTCATGGAGCACCACCGTGGCGTCATCGAGAAGCAGGTGCTGCCGGGCTATCTCGGCGTGCGCCGCTGGTTCGCCGCGAAGGATCGTGGGATCGAATCCGTCCATGTGCTCTATGCGGCGCCATGGCCCGATCGCGGCGACGACCTGATCCTGACCGAGGTGGAAGCGACCCTCGCCGATGGCGGCAAGGAGCGTTACAGCCTGCCGGTGGGTATCGCCTGGGAAGACGACAGCCCCCTGGCCCGCGCGCAGCAGCTGGCGCTGGCTCGCGTGCGCCGCGGCCGCCGCATCGGTTTGCTTACCGATGGCTTCTCGCTACCTGAGTTCGCCTCGGGGCTGTTGATCGGCCTGCGTAACAGCACCGAGATCCCGGTGAATGGCGGGACCGTGCGTTTCGAGAAGACGGCCGTGTTCGACGAGACCGAATTCGATACCGGCATCGAAAGCCGCTGGCTGGCCGGTGAGCAATCGAACAGTTCGATGATCCTGCATGACGCGGGTGTGCTGAAGCTGTTCCGCCGCACGTCCGCGGGGATCAATCCGGAAGTGGAGATGAGCCGCTTCCTTACCGAGCATGGCTACGCGAATACCGCGCCGTTGCTGGGTGAGGTGGTGCGCGAAGGCGAGCATGGTGAGCGCACGACGCTGGCCGTGCTGCAGGGTTTCCTGCGCAACCAGGGCGACGCCTGGCGCTGGACGCTGGATTTCCTGCGCCGTAGCTACGACGAGTTCAGCCACTCGGTGGATGACGATCGCAAGGCGGAAATCGAGGGCGGCTACGATGCGTTTGCCGCGGCCGTGGGCACCCGGCTGGGTGAACTGCATGCCTTGCTGGCCACACCTTCCGGGTTGCCAGCGTTCGATCCCGAGAGCGCAAGCGCGGCGGCTGCCGATGGCTGGCGCGACGGCGTTCGCGCCCAGGTCGGGCGTGCGCTGCTTGCCGTCGATAACGTCGCCGAGATGCCGGACAGCCTGCGCAGCGATATCGAAGCGCTGCGTGGCCTGGCTGGCGCGCTCGACGACCGCATCGGCCGCCTGGCCAAGGCGGGCCCCGGCGCGGTGCTCACCCGGATGCACGGCGATTTCCACCTCGGCCAGATCCTGGTCGTGCAGGATGACGCGTACATCATCGACTTCGAGGGCGAGCCGGCACGGAGCCTGGAAGAGCGCCGCGCGAAGGGTACGCCGTTGCGCGACGTAGCCGGTTTCCTGCGCTCGCTCGATTACGCGGCCGCCATGGCACGCCGCGGTGAAGACGGCTTCGCGCCGGTGGAAGACCCCGGCTTCGGCGAATACCTCGCTGACTTCCGCGAGCGCGCGTCGCGCGTGTTCCTGCAGGCCTATCGCGATGTGCTCGATGCCGCGCCGTCGCGCTGGGTGAGTGCCGAGGCGCTCGCACCGCTGATCGAGTTGTTCGTGATCGAGAAGGCGGCTTACGAAGTGAATTACGAGGCGGCCAACCGCCCGGGCTGGCTGGATGTGCCGCTACGCGGCCTGCTGCATGCCGCCCAGGGCGACACCGCCACGGAACTCGAGGAGGATACGTGATCGATCCACGCACCCATGGCCTGGCCGATCGTGCCGCCGTTGACGCACTCGTCGAAGGGCGTCACGGCGATCCCTTCGCGTTGCTGGGCCCGCATGACGTCGATGGCCGGCGTAGCGTGCGCACCCTGCAACCGGGCGCGCTCGGCGTCGAGGCCATCGATGCGGATGGACGCGTGCTCGCCGAGCTGCACAAGGTGCACGACGGCGGCCTGTTCGCCGGCTTTGTCGATGGCAGCGTGCCATACCGCCTGCGCGTCCGCTGGCCGGCGGCGGCGCACGACATGCACGACCCTTACGGCGTCGGCATGCTGCTGGGCGAGGACGACCTTGGCCGCCTGTCGGATGGCACGCATATCGAGCTGTTCCGCTGCCTGGGCGCGCACCCCATCGATGTGGATGGCGTGCACGGCGTACGCTTCGCGGTATGGGCACCCAACGCACAGCGCGTAAGCGTTGTCGGCGACTTCAATAGCTGGGATGGCCGGCGCCATCCCATGCGCAAGCGTGTTCCGGCCGGCGTGTGGGAACTGTTCGTTCCCGGCCTGCTGCCGGGTGCGCGCTACAAGTACGAGGTGTGGGGCGCCGATGGCTCGTTGACCCAGCGAGCCGACCCGGTCGCGCTCGCGGCCGAGCTGCCGCCCGCGACGGCGTCGATCGTTGCCGACCCCCAGGCCTTTCGCTGGACCGACGATGAGTGGCTGCGCAAGCGCGGCGCGCTGCATCACGCGGGTTCACCGATTTCGATCTACGAGCTGCACCCGGGCTCGTGGCTGCGCGGCAAGGATGGCGCGGACCTGCACTGGGACGAGATCGGCGAGCGCCTGATCCCCTATGTGGCCGGCATGGGCTTTTCGCATATCGAGTTGTTACCGGTCTCGGAGCACCCGTTTGGCGGGTCGTGGGGCTACCAGCCACTAGGTCAGTTCGCGCCCACGTCGCGCTTCGGTACGCCCGAAGCGTTTGCTCGCTTCGTCGATCGCTGCCATGAAGCCGGCGTTGGCGTCATCGTCGACTGGGTGCCTGCGCATTTCCCGACCGATATCCATGGCCTCGCGCACTTCGATGGCACGCCACTCTACGAACACGCCGACCCGCGCGAAGGCTTCCACCAGGACTGGAACACGCTGATCTACAACCTCGGCCGCAACGAGGTGTCGGCGTTCCTGATCGCCAGCGCGCTGGCGTGGCTGGAGCGTTTCCATATCGACGGCCTGCGCGTTGATGCCGTGGCCTCGATGCTCTACCGCGACTATTCGCGCAAGCACGGCGAGTGGGTGCCCAACGTCCACGGTGGTCGCGAAAACCTGGAATCGATCGCGTTCCTGCGCCGGGTGAACCAGCTTGTTGCCGAGCGCCACCCGGATTGCATGACCATCGCCGAGGAATCCACGGCGTGGCCCGGCGTGACCAGGCCGGTGGGCGAGGGCGGTCTGGGCTTCACCTTCAAGTGGAACATGGGCTGGATGCACGACTCGCTCGAGTACATGTCGCGCGACCCGATCCACCGCCGCTGGCACCACGGCGAGATGACCTTCAGCATGATCTACGCGTACTCGGAGAAGTACGTCCTGCCGCTGTCCCACGATGAAGTGGTGCACGGCAAGCGATCGCTGCTTGGCCGCATGCCGGGCGATGAGTGGCAGCGCTTCGCCAACCTGCGCGCCTATTACGGTTTCATGTGGGGCCACCCCGGGAAGAAACTGCTGTTCACCGGTGGCGAGATCGCCCAGCCGCACGAGTGGAACCATGATGCGCAGATCGCCTGGGAACTGCTGGATGCGCCGCTGCATCTCGGCATGCAGAAGCTGGTGCGCGATCTCAATCGCTTCTTTGGTTCCACGCCAGCCCTGCATGCGTGGGATACCGACCCGCGTGGCTTCCGCTGGGTGATCGGCGACGACGCCGACCAGAGCGTGTTTGCGTGGTTGCGCATCGCTGAGCACGGCCGCCCCGTGCTGGTCATAAGCAACATGACCCCGTCGCCGAAGCACAGCTTCCGCATTGGCGTACCCGAAGGCGGCCGCTGGCGCGAGGCGATCAATACCGATGCCAGCGAGTACGGTGGATCAGGCGTGGGCAACGAAGGGGAGCGCCATGCGCAGGATGTGCCCGCCCACGGCTTTGATCGCTCGCTGGTCCTAAGCCTGCCACCGCTTGCCACGCTGATGTTCGTGGCTGATTGACGAGGAACGCGATGCCCGCACTACCCGAACGTATGCAATCCGGATCGCCGTATCCGCTGGGCGCCACGTGCGATGGCATGGGAACGAACTTCGCCGTGTTCTCCGCCCACGCGGAACGCATGGAGCTCTGCCTGTTCGACCCTTCCGGTAAGCGTGAGATCGCCCGTTACGACCTGCCTGAGTGCACCGACGAGGTCTGGCACGGTTACCTGCCGCGCGTCCGTGGCGGCGCACTTTATGGATTCCGCGCCCATGGCCCCTACGCGCCGGAAGAGGGCCACCGGTTCAACCCGAACAAGCTGCTCCTGGATCCCTACGCGCGGCTGCTGCACGGCCAGGTGCGCTGGTCCGATGCCTTGCACGGCTACCGCGTGGCCTCCCCGCGAGCCGATCTCTCGTTCGACCGCCGCGATAGCGCGGCGGCGATGCCCAAGGCCGTGGTGGTCGATGAGCCCATGCACTGGACCCAGGGCAACCGGCCGCATACGCCGTGGAACGAAACGGTGGTGTACGAGACCCACCTGAAGGGCTTTACCCGCAACCTCAAGCGCATCCGCCAGCATGAGCGCGGCACCTTCATCGCGCTGGCCGACCCGTATGTCATCGATTACCTGGTCAAGCTCGGCGTCACCGCAGTGGAACTGCTTCCGGTGCACGCGTTCCTGCAGGATCGCCGGCTCACTGAAATGAAGCTGCGTAACTACTGGGGCTACAACACGCTGGCATTCTTCGCCCCGGAGCCGGCCTACCTCGCGGAGGGTGCGCTCAACGAGATTCGTGCCGCGGTGCAGGCGCTGCACGCGGCGGGCATCGAGGTGATCCTCGACGTGGTCTACAACCACACCTGCGAGGGGAGCGAGCTGGGCACGACCATGTCGTTCCGCGGCCTCGATAACGCGAGCTACTACCGGCTCATGCCGGATAACCCGCGCTACTGCATCAACGACACCGGCACCGGAAATACCGTGAATACCGCGCACCCGCGGGTGCTCCAGCTGGTGATGGATTCGCTGCGCTATTGGACGAATACGTTCCACGTGGACGGCTTCCGCTTTGACCTTGGCGTAAGCCTGGGTCGCGAGGAAAACGGGTTCGACCCGAACTGCGGCCTGTTCGATGCCATGCGCCAGGATCCGGTGCTCGCCAATGTGAAGCTGATCTCCGAGCCCTGGGATATTGGCCCGGGCGGCTACCAGCTGGGCAACCATCCGCCAGGTTTCGCGGAGTGGAACGGCAAGTTCCGCGATGACGTGCGCAAGTTCTGGAAGGGCGATTCGAACATGCGCGGCATTTTGGCCGGAAGGCTACAGGCGTCGGGCGAGCTGTTCGATCACCAGCGGCGCAAGCCGTGGGCGTCGGTGAACTTCCTCACCGCGCATGATGGCTTCACGCTGGAAGACCTGGTCAGCTACAACGATAAGCACAACATGGCCAACGGCGAGGAGAACCGCGACGGCGGCAATGACAACGAAAGTTATAACTACGGCGTGGAAGGCCCGACCGACGATCCGGCGATCCGGCTGGCGCGTGACCGGGTGAAGCGCGCGATGCTGTCCACGATGTTTTTTTCGCATGGCACGCCGATGCTTCTGGGTGGCGATGAGTTTGGCCGCACGCAGGATGGCAACAATAATGCGTACTGCCAGGATAACGAGCTTTCGTGGTTCGACTGGAAGCTGGCGACCTCCGAGCGGGGCAAGGATCTGACCGACTTCGTCGGCCGCCTCGTCCGCCTGCGTGAGCAACACCCGACCTTGCGCGCTGCGCACTTCCTGCGCGGCGATACCGACGTGCTGCCGGGCATCCGGGAGGTTGCGTGGTTCGACGAGAGCGGTGCGGAGATGACCCAGGAGACCTGGGGCTACACCGAAGGGCGCCTGCTCGCGCTGCGCCGGGCCCAGTCCTATGGCGAGAAACGCGCGGACGTGACCCTGGTCATGATCAACGCGACGCCCGAAATGCATGTCTTCCACCTGCCGCAGCCGGGTGTCGCCTGGCGCCGGCGCTGCAACAGTGCTGAGCCGAACGCGGCCGAAGCGGCCTGGACCGAGCCGACGATCGAGGTGGAAGGGCGTAGCGTGGTGCTGCTTGCCGCGACGGCGAGGGTGGAGCCTGCATGAGCGCACGTTTCGCCCACGCGATGCCGTACGGTGCGCGCCTCATGGGCGATGGGAGCACGCGCTTCCGCCTGTGGGCACCCGATGTGGAGGCGGTGACGCTGGAGTGCGAGGACGGGCATACCGCGGCGATGCGTGCGTTGGATGACGGCTGGTTCGAATGCATCTGCCCGCGCGGCGTGGGTTGTGCGTATCGCTTCCGCCTGGGCGAGGAGCTCGCCGTGCCCGACCCGGCTTCGCGGCAGCAGCGCGGAGGCGATGTCCACGGCTTCAGCGTGGTGGTGGACCCTTCCGCTTACGCATGGAAAAACGACGGATGGCAAGGCCGGCCCTGGCGCGAGACCGTGTTGTACGAACTGCATGTGGGTGCCCTGGGTGGCTTCGCCGGCGTCGAAGCGCTGCTGCCTCAGCTCGCCGGGCTGGGCGTGACCGCCGTGGAGCTGATGCCGGTCGCCGAGTTCGCAGGTGCACGCAACTGGGGTTACGACGGCGTGCTGCCGTATGCACCCGCGGCCGCCTATGGCACGCCGGACGAACTGAAGTCGCTCGTCGATACGGCACATGGGCTGGGCCTCATGGTGTTCCTTGACGTGGTCTATAACCACTTCGGCCCCGAGGGCAATTACCTGCACGCCTATGCGTCGGGCTTCTTCGACCAGGCTGCCGACACCCCGTGGGGTTCGGCGATCGGCGTCTCCACGCCGCAGGTCGGCGATTTCTTCGTGCACAACGCGCTGTACTGGATCGACGAGTTCCAGGTCGACGGCCTGCGTTTCGACGCCGTGCATGCCATCGGCAATCCGGGCTGGCTCTCGGCGTTGGCGGCACGGGTGCATGCGGCGGTGGGGAATCGACGTCATGTCCATCTGGTGCTCGAGAATGAAGCGAACCAGGCGGGCCTGCTCGGCCGCGGCCGTTTCGATGCCCAATGGAATGACGATTTCCACAACGCACTGCATGTGCTTCTGACGGGTGAGAACGAAGGCTATTACGCGCACTACGCGGATGCGCCGATGGCGAAGTTGCTGCGCTCGTTGCGCGAAGGCTTCGCATTCCAGGGTGAGGCGTTCGCGGGCCGCCGGCGCGGGGAGCCCAGTGGGCACCTGCCGCCCTCGCGCTTCGTGAACTTCCTGCAGAACCACGACCAGATCGGCAACCGCGCCTTTGGCGACCGGCTCACGTCGCTGCTCGAACCGGCGCAGATCGAGGCAGCGCTTGTGCTGTTGTTGCTCGCACCGTTCGTCCCGATGCTCTTCATGGGCGAGGAGTGGGGTAGCCGCACGCCTTTCCAGTTCTTCACCGATTTTCCCGACGAAGCCCTGCGCACGGCCGTGCGCGAAGGGCGGCGCAAGGAGTTCGCGGCGTTCACGCACTTCGGCGGGGATGCGATCCCGGATCCGGGTGCGGAGGAGACCTTCCTCGGCTCAACCCCTGAACGCGACGCGGAGTTGGGCGATGCGCGGCACGCCCTGGTCAAGCGGCTGATCACCCTGCGCGCAAAGCACATCGCGCCGCATATCGATACCGCCACCACCAAGGGTGCCGATGCGCTCGGTGACAGGGCCCTTGTCGCTCGCTGGGCGCTGGGCGGCGGCACGTTGTCGCTCTTCGTGAACCTGGGCGATGCCGATGTGCCCATCGAGCCGCCACCTTCGCCGGCCGCCGCCTGGCTGCATGGCGATGCCGCCGATATCGCTTCCCTCGCGCGCGGGCTGTTGCCGGCGCGCCGTGCCCTTGCCTGCCTGGAGTCCTGACCGTGAACGCCCCCCTCGACGATCGTCTCGCACAGCTGGCCGAACAAGCGGGCGTGGATGTGCATTGGCGCGATGCGCTGGATCGTCCCCAGACGGTGCCCGAGGACACCTTGCGCGCGGTACTGCGCGCCCTCGGCTTGCCGGCAGACAACGCCGATGATGTGGAAGAAAGCTTGCAACGCATTGCCCAGGAGCGCTCGGGCAGCGTCCTGCCTCGGATGATTACGGCGGATATCGGCACCCCCATCGACCTGCCGCCCGCGCCACGGGGCAGGGCGTGGAAACTGCTCGGTGAGGGCGATGTGCTTATCGGCGAGGGCGAACTGCCCTCGAGCGAGACGCGGATCCCCGGGCCCGCCAAGCCGGGCTACTACACCCTGTTCCTCGACGATGCCGAGGTCGCGGTGGCCGTGGCGCCGCCGCGCGCGTTCAGCGTCGCGGACATTGAAGGTGCGCGCCGCCCCTGGGGCATGGCCGTCCAGGTCTCTGGCTTGCGCCGGCCGGGTGACGGCGGCATCGGCGATTTCACCGCGCTATCGCTATGCGCCCGTGCCTCGGCGGAGAAGGGCGCCGATGCGCTGGCGATCAGTCCGGTGCACGCCTTGTTCGCAGCGGCACCGGAACGGTACAGCCCTTATGCGCCATCGAGCAGGCTGTTCCTCAACGGCTTGTATATCGATCCGGTGCAGACCAGCGGCGAGCCCACCGTACGTGCCGTGATCGATACGCACAACCTGCGCCAGGAGCTGGCGGAACTGGAGTGGCTCGAGCTGATCGACTGGCCGCGCGCAGCGCGTGCGCGCATGACGATCCTGCGCTCGGTGTATGAGTGGGCTTCCGTCGACCTGGCCCATGCCGATCGCTTTGCGGCGTTCCGCCGCGAACACGGCGAAGCGCTCGAGCGGCACGCCCGCTTCGAAGCCTTGCATGCCGATTTCACCGCGCATGGCCGGCCGGGCGGCTGGCAAGGCTGGCCTGCCGGGTTCCATGACCCGGCGAGCCCGGAGGTAGCCTCGTTCGCCCGCGAACATGCGCGCGAAGTGGGCTTCCACGCCTGGCTGCAGTGGCTGGCGGCGCAAGGCTTGTCGGGCGCGCAGAAAGCGGCACGCGATGCGGGCATGAAGATCGGACTCATCGCCGACCTCGCCGTGGGCGCGGACTCCGGCGGTAGCCATGCCTGGGCTCATCAGGCCGAGGTCCTGAAGGGGCTTTCCGTGGGCGCGCCGCCCGATGCGCTGAACCGGCTCGGCCAGGATTGGGGTCTCACCACGTTCTCGCCGCGCGGTTTGCGTGAGACCGGCTTCCGCGGCTTTATCGGCATGCTGCGTGCCGCGCTGGCCTATGCAGGCGGTGTGCGCATCGACCATATCCTCGGCCTGAAGCGCCTGTGGATGGTGCCGCATGGCGCCGGTGCCACCGAGGGCGCGTACGTGCGCTACCCGCTGCAGGACTTGCTGCGTCTGATCGCGCTGGAGAGCCACCTGCATCGCGCGGTCATCATCGGCGAAGATCTCGGCACCGTGCCGGCCGACTTCCGCCAGGCGATCGGCGAGAAGTGCGTGCTCGGTATCCGCGTGTTGTGGTTTGAGCGCGCCGCGGACGGCGGCTTCGTGTCGCCACGCGAGTGGTCGAACACCGCGATGGCGACGACCAGTACCCACGATGTGCCGACGGTCGCTGGCTGGTGGAGTGGCCGCGATATCGAATGGCGCAAGCGTACCGGCCTCGATGATCCTTCCATCGACGAGGCGGCCCAGCGTGACGTGGACCGCCATCGGCTATGGAGTGCGATGTACGCATCGAACTCTGCGTATAACGAGGAAGCACCGCCCGCGCCAGATGACATCTCGCCGGTCGTCGTGGCGGCCGCGAAGCACGTGTCGCAGGCACCCGCGCCCATCGCCATCTTCCCCGTGGAAGATGTGCTGGGCTTGCACGAGCAGCCCAACCTCCCGGGTCCGACGGATGCCGTGCACCCGAACTGGCGGCGGCGCATGCCTGATTCATCATCACGGCTGTTCGATGGCCCTATCGCCCACGCCGTCAGTGCGGCCATCGACCAGACCCGGAACCGGACGTGAGCCCGCCGCGGTCGCTAGCCCGCCTGCAGTTCCATGCGGGCTTCACGCTCGACGACGCGGTGGCGGTTGTGGGCTACTACGCGCGGATGGGCGTAAGCCATCTGTACACCTCGCCGATCCTGCGCGCGCGGCGCGGTTCCACCCATGGCTACGACGTGGTGGATTGCAATGAAGTGAATCCCGAGATCGGCGGTGAGGTAGCGCTGCGTCGCCTCGTGGCCGCACTGCGCGAGCATGGCATGGGCATCATCATCGATATCGTGCCGAACCACATGGGCGTGGGCAGCGAAAACGCCTGGTGGATGGATGTGCTGCGGCACGGCCGTGATAGCCGCTACGCCGGCCATTTCGACATCGACTGGCTCGCGCCCGATCCGCTCGTGCGCGGCCGTGTCCTGCTGCCGATCCTTGGTGACGGCTACGATCTCGTGTTGCACCAGGGGCATCTGCGCGTGGGCAGGCGCGACGGTGGTTGGGTACTGCGCCTATACGACGACTACCTGCCTCTATCGCCGGCTTCGGTGGCGGCACTCGCGGACGATGCGGAGCACACGCATGATCCGCGAACCGACGAGGGCAGGGCGCGCCTGCATGCGCTTATCGAGAAGCAGCACTATCGCCTTGCGTTCTGGAAGCTCGCCAGCGACATGGTGAACTATCGCCGCTTCTTCGATATCAACGAGCTTGCCGGCATGCGGATCGAGCGGACCGCGGTCTTCGAAGACACGCACCGCACGATCTTCCGCCTGTACGCCGAAGGCCTGATCGACGGCGTTCGCTGTGACCACGTCGATGGCCTTGCCGATCCCCGCCGTTATTGCCGCCAGCTGCGCCATCGTCTCGAGCGCTTGCGTCCGCAACGGCCGGCAGGTTCACCGCGCGATGGCGCCTATCTCGTGGTGGAGAAGATCCTTGCCGAGGATGAGGTGCTGCGCGCCGACTGGCGAACGGACGGCACGACCGGGTACGAATTCATGGACCAGGTCTCGGCCCTGCTGCATGACGAACGGGGCGAGGCGCCGCTCACCGAACTGTGGCGCAAGCTCACTGGGGATGCGGCGGATTTCGCCACGCAAGCGGTGCGTGCGCGGCGCCAGATTCTTGTCGATAGCTTCGAGGCCGAACTGGACCGAACGGCGCGCGCGCTCTTCGCGGCTGCGCGCGCCGACATTGCCACGCGGGATGTGTCGCAAGCAGCCATCCGCCGCGTGCTGGTCGAGCTGCTTGTGCACTTTCCCGTGTACCGCACGTACGCGGGCGGCGCAGGGCGCGATGCGTTCGATGAGGCGGTATTCGCGCGTGCGGTGGAAGGCGCCTTGCGCACGTTGCGTGTCGAAGACGCCGAATTGCTGCATCTCGTGTCGCGCTGGCTGGGTGGTGATGCGCCGCGCCTGTTGCCGCCGGGCACCGTTCGCCGGGCGCGTGAGCGCGCCATCGCGGTATTCCAGCAGGCGACCTCGCCGGTGGCTGCCAAGGCGGTCGAAGATACGGCGGGCTATCGCTATGGGCGTTTGCTTTCGCGCAACGAGGTCGGCGTCGATGCCGCCCGGCTGGCGATATCGCCCGAGTTGTTCCATGCGCATTGCGCGGAACGCCACGCGCGCTTTCCGCACGCGCTGCTGGCCACGGCCACGCATGACCACAAGCGTGGTGAAGACCTGCGCGCGCGGCTCGCGGTGCTTTCCGAGGTGGCCGAGCGCTGGGTGATCACCGTGGAACGCTGGCGCACGCGCCACGAGGGCCTGCGCCAGCGCGCCGAAGGCCGCATGGCACCCTCCGCGTCCGACGAGGTGATGCTTTACCAGATGCTGGTTGGCGCGTGGCCGTTGGGTCTGGCGCCGGATGACGATGACGGCATCGAGCGGTTCGCCACGCGGATCGCGGCCTGGCAGCGCAAGGCCCTGCGCGAGGCCAAGCGCTGGACTCGCTGGACGTCGCCGAACGAACCCTACGAGGACGCTTGCGAGGATTTTCTCCGCGCCATGCTCTCGGCTGGTGCGGCGGAAGAGTTGCAGGCGTTCGCCGAGTACATCGCGACCCCGGGGGCGGCCAACGGACTGGCCCAGGCGGTGCTCAGGCTAACGACCCCGGGCGTGCCCGATCTGTACCAGGGCACCGAGTACTGGGATTTCAGCCTCGTGGACCCGGATAACCGGCGGCCGGTGGATTTCCTCGCGCGCTCGGCGTCCCTCGAGCGCGAGCCGTCCCCCGTGGAAGCCTTGTGCGCCTGGCGGGACGGGGCCCTGAAGCAGGCGGTGATCATGCGCTTGCTATGTGCCCGCAAGAGCCACCCCGAGCTGTTCGCCCGCGGTACCTATCGCGTCCTGGAGGCATCCGGCCCGGCGGCCGGGAAGATCGTGGCCTTTATCCGCGAACATCGCGGCCAGCGGCTGGTGGTCGCCGTGGGGCGGCACCTGGCGCCCTGGCTGGCCGGCCTGTCGGCGCCTGCCATCCCTGCCGAGCGTTGGGAGGGGACCCATCTGGACCTCCCTTCGGGCCGCTGGGCCAGCCTGCTGGACATTGGCAAGGGGGAAGGGGGCAGCGTGCCGGTCGCCGAACTCTTCGGCGAGCTGCCCGTCGCCGCCTGGCTTTCCTCGAAATAGCGACGCGCAGCGCTTAGCCGCCCAGGTCACGGACCAGCTTGATGTAGTCGCGCATGGCTTGCTCGCGCGTCGTACCGGTTAGCCTGGCCCAGGCCTCGTACTTGGCGGTGCCGACAAAATCGAAAAAGCCCGGCTTACGGCCGTGGACATCGCCCTCGGCGCCCTGCTTGTAGAGGGCATAGAGTCGCAGGAGGGTGTCGTTGTCCGGCCGGTGGCCAAGCCGGGTGATGTCCAGCGATGCCTGTTCGAACTGGCTCTGGAGATCGTCAGGCATACGAGCGCGCTTGCGTGGTGCGGGATGTTGGGGGCTTGTAGCACGCGTGCCGGACACTGTCTATCGGGCGATGGCGCGGCGCCGCTCAGGTATCATGCCGGTTTCGCGACCGAGGTATCCCATGGCCCCCACGCCCGTCCCCGTCCTCACCATCGACGGCCCCTCGGGCTCCGGCAAGGGCACCATCAGCCGCCTTGTGGCCGAGAAGCTGGGTTGGCGGATGCTCGATTCGGGCGCGCTGTACCGCGCCGTGGGCTATGCCGCGGGCGCCGAGGGCATCGATCTGTCGGATGAGGCCGCGGTCACCCGCTGCGCCCAGCACATCAAGATCCGGTTCCAGGCCAGTCCCGATGGCGGTGAGACCCATGTGCTCGTGAACGGCCACGACGCCACCGACGAACTACGCACGGAAACGGCAGGTGCGGCCGCCTCGGCCATCGCCGTGATCCCCGCGGTCCGCCAGGCCCTGGTCGACCTCCAGCTGGCTTTCCGCAAGGCTCCGGGGCTGGTGGCCGACGGCCGGGACATGGGCACCGTCATTTTTCCGGACGCCCCCTTCAAGGTGTTCCTGACCGCCAGCGCCTCCGAGCGCGCGAAAAGGCGCTATAAGCAGTTGAAGGATAAGGGGCTCAGCGTTACACTTGCAGGCCTGCAACGGGAAATCGAGGCACGCGACGCGAGAGATGCGTCCCGGCCGGTCGCCCCGTTGAAGCCCGCCGAGGGCGCTGTCGTCATTGATACGACCGGCATGCCCATCGAGGTGGTGGTGGCAAAAGTATTCGCTGTGGTGCGTCCGTAAGGGCGCATTCGGCACATCGCCCACGCAGTTGCGCGTGGGTTATTGGCAACGGTGCCCGGGGGCGCCATGTATGTGAGCCCCTCCGTAAGCACCCACAACCGGTGGGTCCCCCGTCCGCTCGCGTCACTGATGAACGCCTGCGCCGGGTACGGCCTTTCATAACCCTGGAATCAACATGACTGAAAGTTTTGCCGAACTGTTTGAACAAAGCCAGCAGGCTATTTCGAAGCTGAAGCCCGGCTCGATCGTCACCGGTATCGTTGTGGAAATCCGCAACGACGTCGTGGTGATCAACGCTGGCCTCAAGAGCGAAGGCATTGTTCCGATCGAGCAGTTCAAGGACGAGAACGGCGCCCTCGAAGTAGAGGTTGGTGACGAAGTCAAGGTCGCGCTCGACGCGCTCGAAGACGGCTTCGGCGAGACCAAGCTCTCCCGCGAGAAGGCCAAGCGTTCGATGGTGTGGGACGACCTCGAGCAGGCGTTCGACAAGGAAGAGACCATCACCGGCAAGATCTCCGGCAAGGTCAAGGGCGGCTTCACGGTCGATATCAAGGATGTCCGCGCGTTCCTGCCGGGCTCCCTCGTCGACGTGCGTCCGGTCCGTGACCCGGTCTACCTCGAGGGCAAGGACCTCGAGTTCAAGATCATCAAGCTCGACCGCAAGCGTAACAACGTGGTTGTCAGCCGTCGCGCCGTCGTCGAGACCGAGTTCTCCGAAGAGCGCGAGAAGCTGCTCGAGCGCCTCACCGAGGGCGCGGTCGTCAAGGGTGTGGTCAAGAACCTCACCGATTACGGCGCGTTCGTCGACCTCGGCGGCATCGATGGCCTGCTGCACATCACGGATATGGCGTGGAAGCGCGTCCGTCACCCGTCGGAAGTCGTCAATGTCGGCGACGAGCTCGACGTCCGCGTGCTGAAGTACGACCGCGAGCGCAACCGCGTTTCGCTCGGCCTGAAGCAGCTCGGCGACGATCCGTGGGTTGCCATCGCCCGTCGTTACCCGGTCGGTAGCCGTCTGTTCGGCAAGGTCTCCAACGTCACCGATTACGGTTGCTTCGTTGAGATCGAGCCGGGCGTCGAAGGCCTGGTGCACGTCTCCGAAATGGATTGGACCAACAAGAACGTCAACCCGGCCAAGGTGGTTCAGGTCGGTGACGAGACCGAGGTCATGGTCCTGGACGTGGATGAAGAGCGTCGCCGCATCTCGCTGGGTATCAAGCAGACCCGCTCGAACCCGTGGGAAGCTTTCGCCGCCATGCACAAGAAGGGCGACAAGGTCTCCGGCCAGATCAAGTCGATCACCGACTTCGGCATCTTCATCGGCCTCGAAGGCGGTATCGATGGTCTCGTCCACCTGTCCGACATCTCGTGGCAGGCCTCGGGTGAAGACCTCGTCCGTAACTTCAAGAAGGGCGACGAAGTCGAAGCCGTCGTGCTCGCCGTTGATCCGGAGCGTGAGCGCATCTCGCTCGGCATCAAGCAGATGGAGCAGGATCCGTTCGGCCAGTTCATGGCCACGAACCCGCGCGGCACGGTCCTGACCGGTACGGTCAAGGAAGTGGACGCCAAGGGTGCGCTGGTTGACCTGGGCGAAGGCGTCGAGGGCTACATCCGCGCGAACGACATCGCCAAGGAACGCGTTGACGATGCCACCCTGCACCTCAAGGTGGGTGACGCTGTCGAAGCGAAGTTCACGGGCATGGATCGCAAGGGCCGTCAGCTGCAGCTGTCGATCCGCGCGAAGGACGAGGAAGAGCTGGCCGATACCATGGCCGACTACCAGTCCGCTGCCGGTGGTACGACGAAGCTTGGCGCGCTCCTCAAGGAGCAGTTGAACAAGGCCGACTAAAGTCGGAGCGAGGGGCGGGTAACCCGCCCCTCGTTTTGTTGTAACCTGTTGTTTGCGTCAGCTTTATCGAAGAACCAGGGGACCCATGACCAAGTCGGAACTGATCGAGGCGCTGGCGCGGCGCCAGACCCACCTTGCCTTCAGCGATGTGGAACTTGCCGTCAAGAGCGTGCTCGAACAGATGAGCCATGCCCTGTCCACGGGCGAGCGCATCGAGATCCGCGGCTTCGGCAGCTTTGCGCTGCATTTCCGCCCGCCGCGCATGGGGCGCAACCCCAAGACCGGTGAGGCGGTAGCCCTGCCGGGCAAGCACGTGCCACATTTCAAGCCGGGCAAAGAGCTACGCGAACGCGTAAATCTCGCCCTCGAAGACGCCGCTTCCTAAGCGGCGTTTTTTTGGGCGCAACCTTTGGGCCCTAAAACTGTACAAATTCCAAACCGTTCCACCCCAACCTATTCATGATTCGGGTACAGTCGTCGGATGCGTCTGATTGTCATCCTTTTCCTGCTGTTGTTCGCTGTCGCCGGGGTCGTCTTCGGCGCGCTCAACGCCGACCTCGTACCGTTCGACCTGGGCTTTGCCCGCCTGGCCCTCCCCAAGGGTGGCGCCATGCTGGCCTTCCTGCTGGTCGGCTGGGTGCTCGGTGGGTTCACCGCATGGGTAGGCACCTCGTTTGCCCAGCAGCGCAAGCGCCGCCGGGCTCTCCGCGGTGGTAGCAAGGTAGCCAGCGCAAAGCCCGCATGAACCCTATCTGGTTGTTGGCGCTCGTACCTCCCATCGCGTTTGCCTGCGGTTGGTGGCTGGCCCGCCGTACCGATGCCAAGCGCTCGGGAGCCCGGGTCAACGAGCTTTCCTCCGATTACTTCCGTGGTCTGAACTACCTGCTCAACGAAGAGCAGGACAAGGCCCTGGAGGTGTTCCTGCGCCTGGCGGAATACAACCGTGACACGGTGGAAACCCACCTGGCGCTCGGCAACCTGTTTCGCAAGCGCGGCGAGGTGGATCGCGCCATCCGGCTGCACCAGCATCTGGTTTCTCGCCAGGGTCTTTCCGACGAAATGAAGACCGTGGCGCTGCTCGAGCTGGGCGAGGATTACATGCGCGCTGGCTTGCTTGACCGCGCCGAAACCCTCTTTTCCGACCTGGTGGCCATGGATGCGCTGGCGCCCTCGGCCCTGCGCCACCTCATCGCGATTTACCAGCACGAGCGTGAGTGGCACAAAGCCATCGATCACGCGCGCCGGCTGGAAGCCATGACCGGCGAAGACGAAGCGGCAATGATCGCCCAGTTCTACTGCGAGCTGGCCGAACAATCACGTCAGCACGGTGCACGCACCGAGGCTCGTGATTACATCCGCGAAGCGTTCGCGTGCCAGGCCGATTGCGTTCGCGCGCACATGATCGCCGGGCGGCTTTCCTCGGAAGAAGACAACATGCCGGCGGCGATCGCCTCGTACGAGGCGGCTATCGCGGCTGATATCGCCTTCGTGCCCGAGATCCTTCCGCCGTTGCTGCATTGCTACGCCCGTTCGCAGCAGATGGATCGCGCGGAGAGCTTCCTGCGCGAGATCATGGTCCGTTACCACGGTATCTCGCCGGTGCTTGCGCTCACGCGCCTGTACGAGGGGCGTGACGGTGAGCGCACGGCGATCGATTTCCTTACCGGGCAGCTGCGCAAGCGGCCGTCGGTGCGTGGCCTGATGGCGCTTATCGACGCCACGATGGACAAGGTGTCCGGTGAGGCGCGCGAGAACTACCTGATCCTGCGTGACCTCACCCGCAAGCTGCTCGAAGGGCAGGCGATGTATCGCTGCAGCCGCTGTGGCTTCGGCGCCAAGGCGCACCACTGGCAGTGCCCCAGCTGCAAGAACTGGGGTACTGTGCGGCCCATCCATGGTGTCGCGAACGAATGAGCCTGTCGTTCCCGAGCCCCATGGCCATCGCACTCGGGTGCATGGTCGCTGCCTTCCTGGTCTCGTTTGCCTGCGTGAGGGCGGCCATTGCCTATGCCCATCGCCGGGGCATGCTCGACGCCCCGGGGCAGCGGCGCTCGCATACCATTCCCACCCCGCGCGGTGGCGGCATCGGTATCGTCATCGGCGTGCTGGTAAGCATGCCCGCCGCGCTCTGGCTGCTCCCGCCGTCCCCTGGCGTAGCGATCGTGGGTGCCTTTACCGTGGGTGTCATAGCCATCGCCGCGATCGGCTGGCTCGATGACCATGGTTCGTTGCCGATCAAGCCGCGCCTCGCGATCCAGCTGGGCGCGACCCTGTTGTTCTGCCTGGCCGTGTCGGCGCATACCGCCAGCCTCTGGTGGGCCGCCCCCCTGGTGCTCGCGGGGGTATGGTGCATCAACCTGCATAACTTCATGGACGGCATCGACGGCATCGCCGCCTTGCAGGTGGTCGTGTTCGGGGCGGCCACGGGCATCATCGCGGTCGATGCCGGCGCCTTCGGCATCGGCATCGCCGCCGGCTGCCTCGACCTGGCGGCCCTTGGCTTCTGGTTCTTCAACCGTTCCCCGGCGCGAATTTTCATGGGCGACGTCGGTAGCGCGACGGTCGGTTTCATCGTCTTCGCGCTTACGGCCATGCTCTGGGCCTGGCGCACCGACCTGCTCTGGCCTGAACTGATCCTGTCGTCGGCCTTCGTTATCGACGCGACTTTGACGTTGCTCGTGCGAATGCTGCGAGGTGCACGCTGGTACACTCCACACCGCGAGCACCTCTATCAGTGGCTCGTGAGGCGGGGGAATACCCATTCACGGGTGGCCGGGGGCTATCTGGTGTGGAACCTCGCCATTAGTGTGCCCGGCGCATGGATCGCGCTCCGCCATCCGGCGGTGGCGCCTGCCTGCTGCGGGGTAGCCTACCTGTTGGGGGCGGCGGTCTGGCGTACTGGCAAGCGGTCGTGCTTGCGTCGAAGGGAGCGACATGTTGTTGCGTAAGTTCATTGGCATCATCCACCCGCGTACCGCCGTGGTCGCACACGACCTGGCGATGGCGGCCTTTGCCTGGTGGATCGCGAAATCGCTGCGCTACGCACTGATGCCGGAGTCGGCGCCGGTGTCCTACCTGCCGATGGAATTCCCCCTCGTCCTGCTGGTGCAGGGCGCGGTGTTCAACTGGACGGGCCTCTACAAGGGCGTATGGCGCTTCGCGAGCCTCCCTGACCTGTGGAACATCATCAAGGCCACGGTCATCGGCTCGCTCATCATCGGCCTGGCCATGGTGATGTACGCGCGCCTCGATGGCGTGCCGCGCTCGGTCCTGCTGGTTTACCCAGTGGTACTGGTCGTGTTGCTGGGCTTGCCCCGGCTCAGTTACCGGTTCTGGAAAGACAGCCGCATCGACCTGTTCCAGTCGACGCCCACCAAGCGTGTGCTCATCGTCGGCGCGGACCGCGCGGGCGACGCCCTGGCGCGCGACCTTCGCCGCGACAGCCGCTACAGCGTCATCGGCTTCGTTGACGACAACCTCGCGCTGCGCGGCGCGCAGATCGGTGGCGTTCCGGTGCTGGGCACTGTCGACCAGCTGGCCGAGCTATCCAAGGCCGTGGCGGTGCAGATGCTGCTCATTGCCGTCCCGGGGGCAAGCACCTCGCAGATGCGCCGGATCGTGGCATTTTGCGAAAGCACGGGCCTGCCGTTCCGCACGGTGCCGCGCCTCGAGGATGTCGTTGCTGGCCGTGCGCAGTTCAACGAGATCAAGGAAGTCGCCATCGAGGATCTGCTCGGCCGCGATGCCGTGGAGCTCGACTGGACGGCCATCCGCGAGACGATCAGCGGCCGCCGCGTCCTGGTGACGGGCGGTGGCGGCTCCATCGGTTCGGAACTCTGCCGCCAGGTTGCCCGGTTGGGTGCCTCGTCGCTCACCGTCGTCGAGATGTCCGAGTACAACCTGTACCGGATCGGCCAGGAGCTCACCTCGGCGTATCCCGAGCTGATCTTCAATGGCGTGCTTACCGATGCCCGCGAATCGGTCGCGGTGAACCGCCTGTTCGAGGAAACCCAGCCGCAGATCGTGTTCCACGCGGCGGCCTACAAGCACGTGCCGATGCTGCAGGGCCAGCTGCGCGAAGCCTTCCGCAACAACGTGCTCGGTACGCGCGTCGTGGCCGATGCCGCCGTGCGCTGCGGCGCTGAAGCGTTCGTGCTGATCTCCACCGACAAGGCGGTGAACCCGACCTCGGTGATGGGCGCCTGCAAGCGCATGGCGGAGATCTGGTGCCAGAACCTCGCAGCGCATACGGCGACACGTTTTATCACCGTGCGCTTCGGTAACGTCCTGGATTCAGCAGGTTCGGTCGTGCCGTTGTTCCGCCGCCAGATCCGCCAGGGCGGCCCGGTCACGATTACGCATCCCGAGATTTCGCGCTACTTCATGACCATCCCGGAGGCCTGCCAGCTGATCCTGCAGGCGGCCACGCTGGGCAAGGGTGGCGAGATCTTTGCGCTGGACATGGGTGATCCGGTGAAGATCCGTGACCTCGCTGAACAGATGATCCGGCTGGCGGGTAAGCGTCCCGGATCTGACATACAGATCGTCTACACAGGTTTGCGGTCGGGCGAGAAGCTGTTCGAAGAACTCTTCCACCCGTTGGAGAATTACACCAGCACCACCCACGCCAAAATCTTCCAGGCCCAGCACCGCCAGGTGTCGTGGGACCTTCTGCAAACGCAGATCGCCCGTGCCGAAGAAGCGGTGGGGGCGTTTGATGAAGAAACCCTGCGTCGGTGCGTGTCCCAGCTGTTGCCTTCGTTCCGCTGGAGCGAGCCCCAGGTGGATAACGTGCTGCCGCTTCGCCGTAACGAAAGTGGAGACATCGCATGACCCAACCCCTGCGCACGGTAGTATTTCCGGTAGCTGGCCTCGGTACGCGCTTCCTTCCTGCGACCAAGGTGGTGGCCAAGGAAATGCTCCCGGTGCTGGATCGCCCGCTTATCCAGTACGCCGTGGATGAAGCTGTCGACGCCGGTGCCGATACGCTGGTGTTTGTCACCAACCGCTACAAGCACGCCATTGCCGATTACTTCGACAAGGCGTACGAGCTGGAAGAAAAGCTCGCGGAGAAGAACAAGGAAGAGCTCCTGGGCATCCTTCGCGGCATCCTGCCGCCGCGCGTCCGTTGCGTGTTCGTCACCCAGCCGGAGGCCCTTGGCCTGGGCGACGCGGTGCTGCGCGCAAAGGCCGTGGTGAACGAGGAATACTTCGGCGTGATGCTGCCGGACGATCTGATCTGGACGAAGGGCCGTGGTGCCCTGGGCCAGATGTCCGACCTGGCTTACAAGGAGCACGCCGGCGTCATCGCCGTTGAGGAAGTGCCGCCGCAGGACACCGACAAGTACGGTGTGGTGAAGCTCAGCGCCGAGATCAATGATCGCTCCGGCCGCATCGAGCACATGGTGGAGAAGCCGAAGCCGGCCGATGCGCCGTCGAACCTCGCCGTGGTCGGCCGCTATGTGCTGCCGCGTGAGATCTTCGGTTTCCTGGAGCGCACCCGTGCTGGCGCCGGTGGCGAGATCCAGCTCACCGACGCGATCGAGAACCTGCTGAAGGACAAGGGCCAGGTGCTGTCGTACAAGTTCGAAGGCACACGCTTCGATTGCGGCAACAAGGCCGGCCTGGTCCGAGCGACGTTGGCGATGGCTTTGGAAGATCCCAAGCTCGCACCCATCGTCCGCGAGTACGCGGAGAAGTAAAAAAAAGCCCCGGCACAGTCCGGGGCTTTTTTTTACGTAGGAGCCCACCCTGTGGGCGACATCTTTCGCGAAACCGCCGCAAGTCTTGCGGCTTCCCCGCGAACGGCGTCGCCCACAGGGTGGGCTCCTACGATCAGCGCACCGGCAAGGTTGCGAGGAACTTCGGCCGGCGGAATGCATTGGCCTTCTGTTCGACGCCATACGCGATGCCGATCAACGTCGGCTCGCTCCATTTCGCACCGAAGAACACCACGCCCACCGGAAGCTCGTGGGCGAAATCGACGGGTAGGGTGATCGACGGATAGCCCGCGATGGCTGCTGGTGCCGATACGCCACCTACGGTCGGGTCGCCGCTGACGACGTGGTCGCCGAGGACAAGATCGTTGACGAACGCCGGGCCCCAGCTGGGGGCGAGCAGGGCGTCGAGGTGGTCTTTTGCCAGGGCGGCGTCGATGCCTTCAGGGCCGGCGAGGCGTTTGTTCTTCTCAACGATGGTTTTGTATTTCGGATCGTCGAGGCCGCCTTTCTGTTCGGCCATGAGGAACAGCTCCTGGCCGAACCACGGCATTTCCTGCTCTTTGTGCGCGTTGTTGAACGCGATGAGGTCGGCGAGCGTCTTCATCGGCTGGTTCGGGCGCGTGGCGAGGTAGGCGGCGATGTCGTGCTTGAACTCGTAGAGCATGACGTCGAGTTCGTTTTCGCTGAGTTCCTTGAGGTGCGGGATCTCGACGTTGTCGACGACGGTGGCGCCTTGCGCCTTCAGTAGCGCGATGGTCTTTTCGAGCGCGGCATCGGCGTTGGGCTCGATGCCTGCAAGCTGGCGGACGACGCCGATGCGCTTGCCGCGCAGGGCGTTCGAGTCGAGGTACTTCGTGTAGTCGGTGGCGTGCTTGTCGGCGTCTTTCGTGGCTGGGTCCGCGGCGTCGCTGCCGGCGATAGCGCCAAGCACGGCAGCGGCGTCGGCGACGCTGCGCGCCATGGGGCCGGCGGTGTCCTGGCTGTGCGAGATCGGAATGATGCCGGTGCGGCTGACGAGGCCGACCGTGGGCTTGATGCCGACGAGGCCGGTCATCGAGGCCGGGCAGATGATCGAGCCATCGGTTTCGCTGCCGATCGCGACCGTGGCCAGGCCGGCGGCGACCGCCGAGCCGGAGCCCGCGCTGGAGCCGCAGGCGTTGCGATCGAGCACGTACGGGTTGAGCGTGAGGCCGCCGCGACCGGTCCAGCCGCTCGTCGCGTGGTTGGAGCGGATGTTCGCCCACTCGCTCAGGTTGGCCTTGCCGAGGATGATGGCCCCGGCCTTGCGCAGCTTCGCCGCGATGGCGGAATCCTTCGGTGCCGTGGACCCCGCCAGCGCCAGCGAGCCGGCGGTGGTCTGCATGCGGTCACCGGTGTCGATATTGTCTTTGAGCAAGATCGGGATGCCGGCGAGTGGGCCTTTGCCCTTCGCCTTGCCCGCGATCGTGAGCGCATCCGGATTGGTTTCGAGTACGGCGTTGACCTTTGGCCCCGCCTTGTCGATCCGTGCAATGCGATCGAGGAAGAGTTGGGTGACGCCGGTTGGGGTGAGCTCGCCCTTGGCGTAGGCCTGCCTCAGGGTGGCGATGGAGGCGTAGGCGTCATCTTCCGTCGTATCGCGCGCCTGGGCGGCGAGCGGAAGCATGAGCGCGAGCGCGGCGGCGAGCGCGTGGCGGTGCTGCGGCATAAGGTGTCTCCCCCGAGTGTCGGCCGATGGTAGCCCAGCAGGTGAGTGCCGTGTGGCTATACTCAGGACACACCCAAGGCGGATCCCAGGGGAACCAAGCGATGCGACGTTCGTTAGGATGGCTCGTGCTGGCAGTGTTTGCTCTTACGGTCCAGGCGCAGGATTCGCCGCCGGTTCCCGATACCCTGCAGCAGCGCATCGCGGCGTGCACGAGCTGCCACGGCCCGCACGGCGAGGGCGGCGATAACGGCTTCAACCCGCGCCTGGCCGGCAAGCCGGCGGGCTACCTCGTGCGGCAGCTGCAGGATTTCCAGAAGGGCCTGCGCCATTACGAGATCATGGAGTACATGGTCGCGCCGCTCGATGAAGCGTACATGCGCGAGATCGCCGAATACTTCGCCAGCCAGGATGTACCGTACGAGAAGCATCCGACACCCGCCATGTCGCCCGCCGCGGTCGCGCGCGGCGAGCAGCTGGTGACGAAGGGCGATGCGGCGAAGGGCGTGCCGGCCTGCATGGCCTGCCACGGACCCAACCTCACCGGCGTGCAGCCGGACATCCCCGGCCTCGTCGGCCTGCCGTACGACTACATCAGTGCGCAGCTCGGCTCGTGGCGCACCAATACACGCAGCACCACCGCGCCCGACTGTATGGCCACGGTCGTCAGCCGCCTCACCGATGCCGACATCAGCGCCGTCTCGGCGTGGCTGGCCTCACGCCCCGTGCCACCCGAGGCCCACGCCGAGCCACCCGGCAGCGTCACGCCACCGCTCCACTGCGGCGTACTGGGAGGCTGACCCGATGAAGCTCGCCTTCCACCTCGCCATCCTCATCATCGCGGCCAGCTCCTGTAGGAGCGCGCTTGCGCGCGACCCCGTCACCGAAGGCCAATACCTCACGACGATAGGCGACTGCGCCTCCTGTCACACCGCCCGCAACGGCAAGCCCATGGCCGGTGGCCGTGTGGTCCCAACCCCCTTCGGCGCCGTCCCGTCACCCAACCTCACGCACGACCGTGAAACCGGCCTGGGCGACTGGACCGCTGACGATTTCTACCAGGCTCTGCACAGCGGCAAGGCGCACGACGGCACGTCGCTTTACCCGGCGTTCCCGTTTACCTCGTACACCAGGGTCACTCGCGCCGATAGCGACGCCATGTTCGCCTACCTCCGCTCGCTGCCCGCGGTACGCAACCCGAATACACCCGACACCCTGCGCTGGCCCTACCGCTGGCGGTCGCTGATGGCGACCTGGCGACTGATGTATTTCGATGAAGGCGAGTACGCCGCGGACCCGAAACAGGGTGCGCAGTGGAATCGCGGCGCCTACCTCGTCCAGGGTCTTGGCCACTGCAATGAATGCCACGCGAGCCGGAACAGCTTCGGCGCGATGAATACGGACCCGTTCCTGGCAGGCGGCCTGATCCCCGTACAGAACTGGTACGCGCCGGATCTCTCGATGGGCCCGCAAGGTGGCCTGGCGGGCTGGAGCGAAGGCGATGTGGTGGCGTTGCTGAAGACCGGTCGCTCGGCGAAGGGCAGCGCGCTCGGTCCCATGGCCGAAGTGGTGCTGAAAAGCACGCAGCACCTTACCGATGCCGATGCGGCGGCCATCGCCGTCTACCTCAAGTCACTGCCGGAACGACCGCCGGTGCAGCAGCGTGGCAACGCCGTCGATGCTGAAACCGTGGCGAAGGCGGGGCAGGGGGTGTACGCAAAACACTGCGCTGAATGCCATGGTGCAGACGGTCGCGGCAAGGGCGAGGTGTATCCCGCGCTGGACGGGAATATTTCGGTGCGTGAGCCGACGGGCATCAACGCGATTCGCGTGGTGCTATCCGGCGGCTTTGCACCCGCGACCGCGGGCAACGCACGGCCGTATTCAATGCCGCCGTTCTCGCAGGTGCTCAGCGACGATGACGCCGCCGCCGTGGTGACCTATATCCGCCACGCGTGGTCGAACCGCGCTTCATCGGTATCGCCCAACGATGTGCGCGCTTATCGCTCGACGCCGGGGACCTGACGGACTTCATCCGCCATCGCTTGCCACACCGCGAGGTTCCATGAGCCTCGCGCCTGGCCGGAGGGTGAGGGCAGTACCCAGGCGATGGCGCCACCGAACCGCTCGGCTTGCCGGCCGATCGGGATCCGCCTGTTGCCAAGCGCTGCCATGCCAGCCTGCTTGCTGGTGAAGGCGATGACGCATGGCGCGTGGCGTTCGATCTTCGAACGCAGCGTTTGTGCGTCGTACGCATCGCGCGGAAGCTGATTATCGTTACCGTGATGGAATTTCGCGACGTCCGTAAAACCGATGCCAAGGCCCGGCATCAGCGGGTATTCGGTGGGCGCGAACAGGCGTGGCGTCAGGCCCACCGCATGCACGGCGCGCCAGAACATGTTGCCGGGGTGAGCGTAATACGCGCCGTCACGCGCCGAGCGCGTACCTGCCGCCGTGCCGCAGAACACCAGGCGCAGGCCCGGTTCGAGCACGTCAGGCAGGATGTGTTGCGCGGAATCGGCATCGCTCATGCAGCCAGTTTACCGCTGCGCTCCTACAAGGGAGGCCACAACGAAGTATCGACATCCGGGGTCTTAAGGTAGGCGCCCATGAACTCCTCTGACTGGATGCCCGATATCACGCATCCGTGGACGCGTTTTGCGCTGGTGATCATCATCGCGCTGGCCGTCGCGGGTATCGTCCACCGCGCGGCGGATGTGTTTCTGCGCCGCTTCGCGATTCGCCACCCCATGGGCGCGAGCATCGTTGCCAGGGCGAATACGCCGCTCGAGGCGATCGTGCCACTGGCGATGGTGCTGCTCGCCTTCCGTGTCGCGCCGGACGAGCCGGCGCGACTGATCGATGGACTGGAGCACTTGCTGGGCGTCTGCCTGATCGGCGCCTGCACGTGGTTCCTCGTGCGCTGCATCGGCGCCGTCGAAGCCACGGTATCGCGCTTCAACCCGATCGACCTGGAAGACAACCTGCGTGCCCGCCGCCTGCAGACGCAATCGCGGGTGCTCGCGCGCACCGGCATGGTCGTCACCGTGGTGCTCGGTATTGGCGTGGCGCTGATGACCTTTCCGGCGGTACGCCAGTTCGGCGCGAGCCTGCTGGCTTCGGCCGGCATCGCCGGCATTGCCGTGGGCCTCGCGGCCAAGCCCGTCCTTGGCAACCTCATCGCCGGCATCCAGATCGCACTGACCCAGCCCATCCGTATCGATGACGTCGTGATCATCGAGGGCGAATGGGGCAGGGTGGAAGAGATCACCAGCACCTACGTGGTGGTGAAGATCTGGGACGAGCGGCGGATGATCGTGCCGCTGCAGTACTTCATCGAAACCCCGTTCCAGAACTGGACGCGGACCTCTTCGCAGATCCTGGGTTCGGTGCTGCTGTGGTTTGATTACGGTCTGCCGCTGGAGCCGCTGCGCGCCGAGATGGAGCGCATCTGCAAGGCAGCGCCTGAGTGGGATAGCCGGGTGATGGTGATGCAGGTCGTCGACAGCAACGACAAGGCGATGCAGGTCCGCGCGCTGATGAGCTCGTCGAACTCCGGCAAGTCGTTCGATCTGCGCTGCAAGGTCCGCGAAGGCCTGATCGCCTTCGTCAAGCGCGAATACCCTGCCTACCTGCCACGCCTGCGCGGCGACCTGGAAAACCAGCTGCGCGGCGTCGAAGACGCCCCCGTCCCCTTCACCGCCCGCCGCGCCGCGAGGTAGGGCTACCCGGTTCCTACAAGAGCGGGCGGGGCGTTTGGCGTGATAGTTTCGCGACAAGATCGACTGCCCGGAACCACGCCATGGCCCATGACATGCCCAGCCCCGAACAAGCCGCCCACCGCTGGTTCGAAAAACCCTTCGATAACCTGAGCCACACGGAGCGTCACCTCATCGACCACCTGATGCAGCGCAAGGTGGTGGCTAAGGATGTGAACGAGGTTTACGTCGAGGACATGAGCTTTGGCGAGCGCCTGGCCGACAAGGTCTCGCGCTTCGGTGGCTCGTGGACCTTCATCCTGGTGTTCATCGGTGTACTGGTGGCGTGGACGCTGCTGAATTCATTCCTGCTGCACCGGCCGTTCGATCCGTACCCGTACATCTTCCTCAACCTGCTGCTGTCGATGCTGGCAGCGATCCAGGCGCCGGTGATCATGATGAGCCAGAACCGCCAGGCGGAGAAGGATCGGATGGATGCGACGAACGATTACAAGGTGAACCTGAAAGCCGAGATCGAGATCATGGGCCTGCATGAGAAGCTGGACCAGATGCGCAATGACCAGCTGCAGCTCATGCTGATGAAACAGCAGGAGCAGATTGATCTGCTGTTGAAGCTCGTGCGCGAGCGGGGCGATTGACGGGTTTTTCAGGTGCAAAAAAAAACCCGGCTTTCGCCGGGTTTTTTCTGGATTACTTAACCGCGAGAAGCCTTCTTGCGGTCCTGTTCCGTCAGGTGCTTCTTGCGCATGCGGATTTCCTTCGGCGTGACTTCGACCAGCTCGTCATCGTCGATGAAGTCCAGCGCCTGCTCCAGGGTGAACTTCGTCGCCGGGGTCAGCTGGATCGCGTCGTCCTTACCGGAAGCGCGCATGTTGGTCAGCGGCTTCGGCTTGATCGCGTTCACGGTCAGGTCGTTGTCCTTCGCGTGGATACCGATCAGCTGGCCTTCGTACACCGAATCACCTTCGGCGGCGAACAGCTTGCCACGCTCCTGGAGCGGCCCAAGCGAGTAAGCCGGGGTGGTGCCGCCCGCGTTCGCGATCATCACGCCGTTCTGGCGCTTGGCGATCGGAGCCGGGGTGTACGGACCGTAGTGCTTGAACACGTGGAACAGCAGGCCCGAACCCTGGGTGAGGGTCTTGAACTGGTTCTGGAAGCCGATGAGGCCACGCGCCGGGATTTCATACTCGAGGCGCACGCGGCCGTTGCCGTCGGACACCATGTTCTTCAGGTCACCCTTACGGATGCCCAGACGCTCCATGACGCCGCCCTGGTGGATTTCTTCCACGTCGATCACCAGCTCTTCGATCGGCTCCATCTTCTGGCCGTCGATTTCCTTGATGATGACTTCCGGACGCGACACGGCCAGCTCGTAGCCTTCGCGACGCATGTTTTCGATCAGCACCGAGAGGTGCAGTTCGCCGCGGCCCGAGACCAGGAACTTGTCGGCGTCGGAACCGTCTTCCACGCGCAGGGCCACGTTGTGGACCTTTTCGCGATCGAGGCGCTCACGCAGCTGGCGGCTGGTGAGGAACTTGCCGCCCGAGAGATCCTTGTTGCCGACGAACGGCGAGTTGTTGACCTGGAAGGTCATGCTGATCATCGGCTCGTCGACGCTCAGCGCCGGCAGTGCTTCCGGCGAATCCAGCGCGGTGACGGTATCCGAAATGGTCAGCTCGGGGATGCCCGAGATAGCGACGATGTCGCCGGCTTCGGCCGAATCCTGCTCGATGCGCTCGAGGCCCAGGAAGCCGAGCACCTGCACGACCTTGCCCTGGCGCTTCTTGCCTTCGCGGTCGATCACGGCGACCGGCATGCCCTTCTTCAGGGTGCCGCGCTGGATGCGGCCGATGCCGATGACGCCGACGAAGTTGTTGTAGTCGAGCTGGCTGATGCGCATCTGGAAGGCACCTTCCGGATCCACGTCCGGCTTCGGCGCGTGCTGCATGATCGCTTCGTACAGCGGGGTCATGTCGCCTTCGCGGGCGTTCTCGTCCAGCGAGGCGTAACCGTTCAGCGCCGAGGCGTAAACGATCGGGAAATCCATCTGCTCATCGGTGGCGCCGAGCTTGGCGAAGAGATCCCACACCTGCTCGACAACCCACTCCGGACGCGCACCCGGACGGTCAACCTTGTTGACCACGACGATGGGCTTGAAGCCCATGGCGAAGGCCTTCTGGGTGACGAAGCGGGTCTGCGGCATCGGGCCGTCCATCGCGTCGACGAGGATCAGCACGGTGTCGACCATCGACAGCACGCGCTCGACTTCGCCACCGAAGTCAGCATGCCCCGGGGTGTCGACGATGTTGATGCGGTTCTTGACGCCCTTCTTCTTGTCTTCCCAGGTGATGGCCGTGTTCTTGGCCAGGATCGTGATGCCACGCTCCTTTTCCTGGTCATTCGAATCCATGACGCGGTCGGCGAGCACGGTACGCTCGTTGAGCGTGCCCGACTGCTTCAGCAGCTGGTCGACGAGGGTGGTCTTGCCATGGTCGACGTGGGCGACGATGGCGATATTGCGCAGGAATTCGATGGACATGCGTCGTGCACCGGCTTTTTAGCCGGGCGGCCTCTTTGGGATGGGAAGCCGCCGATTATAAAGACTTTTTCAAACTTTCGCATGACGGCGCCGGGGCCCGGTCTCGGGCCCCGGCGCGACCGCCCGTTCAGGGGCCGATTGGCTCGTCCCGGCAGGCCACTGGCAGGTACTTCGGCTCGATCGCCTCGGCCGAGCAGCGCCAGGTGATCTGCTTGCCATCGACCACCGGTGTGAGGATCAGCTGGCCGCCATCGAGCTTCACATTGGCCTTGTGTGGCGGGATCTGGCTGAACGAGCCAACGATCTGGCCGCCCGGGCCGATGGCGATGCTATTCAGGTAATCACCGCCCAGGGTCTCGGGCTCGTCCAGGCCGGCGGCGGCGTTGGTGGCCGGGAACTTGCCGGTGGTGAGGCGGTGCTCGGCCACGGCGGTCTTCACCCCCTCCATCTCGGTTTCAGCGGCGCTGACCTGCGAGCGGATCGTGTATTCCTGGTACTGGGGCACGGCGATGGCTGCAAGGATCGCCGTCACCGCCATGACCGAGGCGCCGCTGCCCTGGCTGATCAGCTCCATCGGCGATTGCTCGTAGGTGAGCGAGAGGCCGACCGTTTCCGTATCCATCTCCAGCGCGGCGCCGACCACGCCCTTGTCCGGCAGGCCCAGGGTGTGGGCCGAGGGCAGGGTGCTGATGTCGGCATCCGAGCCGGCTGCCCCGGCGATGAACTGCAGCATGGAAAGGTAGAAGTAGTACGCGTCGCGCTGGGCGCCGTGGGTGGTGGCGGTGAACCCGGCGAAGGTGCGCTGGCCCGGGTACGAACGGGCCTTCAGCCATTCATCCAGCGAGGTATCCGGGCCAGCGGCCGCGCGGTCGGAGAGCGCCTGCGGCACCTTGGCCGTGACCACCCAATCGCCTTCCTCGGTCCACCAGGTACGGCCGCCGAAGCGGTCCACGACCTGCATGAACGACCGCATGGCCGGCGTGGTGTCGGCCGGCAGGTCCTTGGCCGATTGCCCCGGGATCTGCAGCCAGTGCACCTCGGTGCCATCGACCGTGGCCGTGCCGGCCTTCCAGCCGTTGACCTTGTTTTGCTCGATGTAAGCGTGCCAGGCCTTGAGGTCGCGCATGCGGATGGCGAAGTACAGGCCGGCATCGTCGGCGAACGCGATCGACTCCGGGCCAAACCATGCCATGTACTGGCGCGGGTCGAAATGGAACTTCTTCTGGATCGATGCCATGCCTTCCTGGTACTTGCGAGCGCCATCGGGCCCGAAATCCAGGTTGAGGTTGCCTTCGAAGGTCTTCCAGGCGGCATCGGTCGGCAGGGCCAGGGTGAAGGCCCAGTGCGGCTCGCCCACGGTCTTGATGTTCGGGGCGAACGAGGTGGGTGCGAGGTACTGCAGCGCGCGGGCCTGCGGGGCGTGCACCAGGATCTGGAACTGGCCGCGGCCGTTGACCGTGCCGGCGCCGAAGGCGATGGCGTCGGCCTTCGAGGCAAAATCGGCCGGCAGCTTGCCCAACGGGGAATCGCCCGCCTGCGCGGCGGCTACCGCGCCCACGCCGCGCATGGCGATCCAGCCGAACAGGCCTTCGCCGGTGGTGTCGATGCGCGCTTCGAGCGGCGCCAGCAGGGGCGGCGCCGTGGCAGCGGTGGCCTTTGCGATATCGGCGACCTGGGCGGCAAGGGCCGCGTTATCCATGGGCGCCTTGCCGATGGACAGGGCGATCCACAGGCGGTGCTGGGCAAGGTCGTAGTGGACGACGCCCATGCCGTTCGCGGTGCGGCCGTTGCCCTGGGCATCCAGCGGTGCAGCGAGCAGCGGTTCATCCGGCGACAGCGACGCAAGGCGCGCGTTGAAAGCCGCGATGCTCGGGAAATCGAGTACGGCGGTGATCAACCCGTGCGAAGCGGGCGAAGGGATGCCCAGGGGGTCGACCACGGCCACTTCCACGGTGGAGCGCAGGTCGCCCAGCAGCAGGTTGAGCAGCGGGGCCGCCTTCAGGTCGGCCAGCAGCTTGTCCTTGGCGATGGCATCGCGAACCTTGGCGATCGCATCAAGGTGGGCCTTGGCCGAGAGCGCGGCATCGAGCGGGCGGCCATTCGGCACTGCATTGAGCATGCCCCAGGGCGAGGGGATGCGAACGTAGGCGACGGTCTGCGCCGGGAGGTGCTGGCGCAGCCACGCCGGTGCCGAAAGCGCGGTCTGCGCTGCGGCCACGGCCTGCGGATCGGCCTTGGGCGCTTCATCACTCTTGTGGCAGGCCGCCAGGCCCAGCGCGGCGGAAATGGCTGCGGAAAGCAGCACGGTACGACGGGCAATCATTGCTCGGTATCCCCTGGGTTCGTCCGGCTCCTGCCGGGGAACCGGAGCATAGCGTGCGCAGCGCGCGCTGTGGTGCAAAACACCCTGCAGGAGCGCGCTTGCGCGCAAGCGCGCTCCTACAGGGGGCATCCGCTCGAGCGCCGACGCCATTGCCGTATAGTTTGCGGTCGCACTACAGGGGATGTTCATGCGTTTCACACGAAATCTTTTCCTGGGCGCGCTGGCGATCGTCAGCGCACCCGGGTGTGCCGCCGCGGGCGAATTGCCTGGCGTCGACGAGTACCTGCGCCTTGTGGATGTGGTCATTGCTGCACGGAACGAGGCGGGCGCGCCGTTACCTGAGTCGGATCCGCGCGTGCAGGCGCTGGTCGCCATGGCGTCGGATCGCAAAGTGTTTGGCCGTTCATCGATCGCTGATAGCAAGTCGTTGTCGGGCGAAGATGTGATCCGTGTGGCCGATGTCGCTACCAAGACGGCGGAGGTGCTCGGCGGCTATCTGCCACCACCGGCAGCCACGCCTCCGCCGGCGAATATCATGGCCAGGGCTGTCGCTAACGGAAACAAGTATCACGGCGTGTCCGGCCCATTGTTTGCCTTCTCGCTAACAACGATGGCGCGAAGTGTTGCCGGCTTCACGACGTTGCTGGAAACGGTCCCGCAGGATCAGCGCGCGGCGAAGATGCCCGTGGTGCGCACCATCCGCAGTGGCGCGATCAGGTTGCTCTCGGAAGTGTTCGGCATGACCTGGCCCGTGGAGGGTGCCGACGAAAAGGCCCGTCAGGCCATCCTGCACGCCGCCGTCGATGCGGCGCCGGTCATCGCAGGTTCGCTGACGACCACGGAACGTAAGGAGGTCTGGCGGCAGGCATTCCAGGCGCGCGTGCTGGCGGCGCCGGAAGACCAGGGAACACTCCAGAAGATCGACCGGGCCTTCATGGGCACCGATTGCGTCGATCTCTGCGCCTTCGGCGAGTAACAGCACCCTGTAGGAGCGGTCTGCGGGTTATGGTGGGGCATCGCGGATTCGGGTTTGAGGGCTATGGATACGTTTGGCGACGTGCGGGTGACGGAGCATCGCGAGGGCGATGACCTGCTGAGTGCGGGTCTTGGCTTGCGTGCGCTTGCGGGTGCGCCGGCGAAGTTCGTGAATCCCGCGGCACCGACGACATCCGAGTTGCGCCGGCGTGCGATCCAGAGCAGCTGGCGTGGTATCGCCGATCTCGGGCCGCGTGGCGGCTACGGCACGGTGTATGGCGATGTGCCCGATGTGCCGGGGCGTGAGTTCACCACGTTCGCGTGGCTGCCCGGTGCACGGCAGCCGCATCGCGTGCTTGCGCAGGTGCCGGATACATTCGATCGCACGAAGCGCTGCCTCGTTGTAACGGCGTCTTCCGGTTCGCGTGGGATTTATGGCTCGATCGCGCTGGCGGGGGCGTGGGGCCTGTCTCGCGGTTGCGCTGTTGCATACACCGATAAAGGCACGGGGGCAGGGTACTTCGATACGGCGGATGGTACGGGTGTCGCGCTTGATGGCTCGCGTGCGAAGGTGGGCGATGCGCTGCTCGAATTCGGGCCCAGGGGTGTGCGCGCCGATGCAGGCATCGCCACGAAGCACGCGCACTCTGGTGATAACCCTGAAGCCGATTGGGGAAGGCACGTTTTGCAGGCTGCGCGCTTCGGCCTCGCGATGCTTGATCGCGCGTTCCCGGACGAAGCACCGTTCACCGCGCAGAACACGCGCATCATCGCGACCGGCATTTCCAACGGCGGCGGCGCGGTGCTGCGCGCGGCCGGCGATGACGTCGATGGCATCCTCGATGCGGTCGTTGCCCTCGAACCCAATATCCACGTGGAAGGCCACGGCAGGCCCTTCTTCGACTATGCGACCGAGGCGGCGCTCCTGCTGCCCGCCGCACTCGCTGCCCCTGAGTTCGATGGCGTCCCCTTCGCCCGTGTCGGCATCGCGGCGCCGCCTGCCTGGGTGCTGCGCGGCGCGTCGCTGCGCGCGCACGGCAAGCTCTCCGGCAACACGCCGCAGGCGCAGGCCGCTGAGGCGTTGGCCATGCTCCGTGCGGGTGGCTGGCGCGACGAGGCGTTGAAGGTCGCCGCATCGTCCACCTCGCTCGACCTCTGGCGCACCGTTTCGGTGGCCTACGCCTCGGCCTACCTCCGTCGCGAGGCGGGGCACATGCCCTGTGGGTTCTCGTACCGGATCCAGCACCCCGCCGGCGTGCCCGCGCCGGTCGATGCTGTGCTCCGTGCCGCCTGGTGGGCCGACGGCTCGGGCGTGCCGCCGCATGCTGGTATCGCCCTGGAGGGTGGGATCGATCTCTCGCTGGACCCGACCCTGCCGGGGTGCCTGTCGTTACGGGATCTCTGGACGCAGGGCGATAACGACGAAGGTACGGACAACGCGCGGCTGCGTGAGGGCATTGCGGCAACGGCGGCGGCGCTTCCTCGGGAGGGCCTTCCGGTCTTCGTAGTCCATGGCGCGGAGGATGGCCTGATCCCGGCCGCCTTCAGTTCCGAGCCCTACGTGGCGTGGCTGCGCGCTTCCGGCCGCTCGCCGGTGTTCTGGAAAGTGCCGCACGCCCAGCACTTCGATGCCTTCCTGGCCTTCCCGGATTTCGGCGACCGCCACGTGCCACTGCTGCCTTTTGGCTACGCGGCGCTGGACCGGGCGTGGGCCCATATCGCCTCCGGCCGGCCATTGCCCGAAGATGCATTGGTCCGCGATACCCAGCCCCGTGGCCCCGGGGCGCTCACCGCCAAGACACTGGCCTTGCCGCCGGGCTAATCCTTTCATCACGCAGTGCCGCTTGAGTTATTGGGCCGCGGGCGCCATCTTCGTTAGCCTTTGCATCCCCCCGGGTTGGGCGCATTGAGCGTTTAGCCCAGACTATCAACGAGTTACAGGAAAAACGATGACCATTAACGTCACCATGAAGACCAACAAGGGCGACATCCACCTGCGCCTGCACGACGACAAGACCCCGATGACGGTGGCCAACTTCGTGAACCTGGCCAAGCGTGGTTACTACGACGGTCTGTCGTTCCACCGCGTCATCGCCGATTTCATGGTCCAGGGCGGCTGCCCGGAAGGTTCGGGTCGTGGCGGCCCGGGCTACCGTTTTGGCGACGAGTTCGACAGCAGCCTGAAGCACGACAAGCCGGGCATCCTGTCCATGGCCAATGCCGGCCCGGGCACCAACGGCTCGCAGTTCTTCATCACCCACGGCCCGACCCCGTGGCTGGACGGCAAGCACAGCGTCTTCGGTGAGATCGTGGGCCCGGCCGACCAGGCCGTGGTCGACGCCGTCCGCCAGGACGACACCATCGAGAAGGTGGAAGTCTCCGGCGACGTGGACGCGCTGCTCGAGAAGCAGGCCGCCAAGGTCAAGGAATGGAACGAAGTGCTCGACGCCCGCTAATTCCTGCGGACTAGCCTCGATGCCGAAAACGCCGCCCTCCGGGGCGGGGTTTTCTTTTGCGTAGGAGCCCACCCTGTGGGCGACGCCGTTCGCGATAACGCCACAGGGCCTGTAGCGGTGAGGCGAAAGGTGCCGCCCACAGGGTGGCCTCCTACGGCGGGTGGGCTCCGATTTGGCGTGGTAGAATGGCGGCCTTTGTTCTGTCCCCGAGACGAGGAAACGATGCCGCAGCTCGCTACGCGTATGGGTCGCGCCAAGCCCAGTGCGATCATGGTCATTGCCGAGAAGGCCAAGCGTCTGAAAGCCGAGGGGCGCGACATCGTCAGCTTCTCGATCGGCGTTCCCAACTTCCTCCCCGGCGAGCACGTCTACGCCGCCGCCCGCGAGGCGCTGGCGAAGGACTCGGGCCAGTACGGCAGCAATCGCGGCGCCGATGCGCTGGTCAATGCCTTCCTCAAGCACATTGAAGCCCTCGGCCTCACCGGCTACAAGCCGGAGAACGTCAGCACGGGCGTCGGTGCAAAGCAGATCTTGTACAACCTGGCCGAGGCCCTGCTGGATGAAGGCGATGAAATCGCTTTCCCGGCCCCGTACTGGACCAGCTACCTCGATATCGCCGAGATCGTCGGCGCGAAGATCAACATCCTGCCGTGCCCGCCCGAGCAGCACTACAAGCTCACCCCGGCACAGCTCGAAGAGGCCCTTAAGCGCAAGCCGCGCGTGTTCCTCTTCAACAACCCCTCGAACCCCACCGGCATGGTCTACACGCGCGATGAAATCGCTGCGCTGGCCGATGTCATCGTGAAGTACCCGGAAACCTGGGTCATCACCGACGACATCTACAACACCATGGTGTTCGACGGCGTGGGTTACCACAACTTCGTGCACGTGCGTCCGGAGCTGAAGGACCGCGTGATCTTCGTCGATTCGCTGTCGAAGACGTACGGCATGCCCGGCTGGCGCGTGGGCTTCATCGCCGCGCCGGAAGTGGTGGCCAAGGCCGTCACCACGCTCAACTCGAACCACATCACCAGCCTGCCGGAAGTGGTCACCGCCGCTGCCGTCGCCGCGCTCAGCGGCCCGCAGGATGTGCCGGAACAGAAGTGCGTGGAGTTCGCCGCCAAGCGCGACCGTGTCTACAACGCGCTGGTCTCGATCCCCGGCGTGGTCTGCCCCCGTCCGCAGGGCGCGTTCTACGCGTTCCCGGATATCTCGGTGGCCTTTGGCAAATCGCATAACGGCGTCGCCATCACCGACGACGTCAGCTTCTGCGCCGTGCTGCTCGAAGCGAAGGGCGTGGCCTGCGTGCCGGGCTCGGCGTTCGGCGAGCCGCGTGCGCTGCGCATCTCTTATTCGTGCCCGGATGAAGCACTCGACAAGGGCATGGCCCGCATCGTCGAGTTCTTTGCCGAGCTGAAGTAATCGTCCGTTCCAAGCAGTATTCCTGAGGAGTCGAAAGATGAAAGCACCCGTTCGCGTTGCCGTGACCGGCGCAGCCGGCCAGATCGGCTATGCCCTCCTGTTCCGTATCGCCGCTGGCGACATGCTGGGCCCGGACCAGCCGGTGATCCTGCACCTCCTCGAAATCACCCCGGCCCTCCCGGCCCTGCAGGGTGTGGTGATGGAGCTCAACGATTGCGCGTTCCCGACCCTCGCGGGCGTGGTCGCCACCGATGACCTCAACGTCGCCTTCAAGGACGTCGATTACGCCCTGCTCGTCGGCGCGCGTCCGCGTGGCCCGGGCATGGAGCGCAAGGACCTGCTCGAAGCCAACGGCGCCATCTTCGGCCCGCAGGGCAAGGCCCTGAACGATCACGCCAAGCGCGACGTGCGCGTCCTGGTCGTCGGTAACCCGGCCAACACCAATGCGCTGATCGCGCAGCAGAACGCTCCGGACCTCGATCCGAAGTGCTTCACCGCCATGGTGCGCCTGGACCACAACCGCGCCCTGTCGCAGCTGGCCGAGAAGACCGGTTCGCACTCGACCGACATCAAGAAGCTCACCATCTGGGGCAACCACAGCTCCACCCAGTACCCGGACCTGCACACCACCACGGTGAAGGGCAAGCCGGCGCTGGAGCAGGTCGACCAGGCCTGGTACGAAGCCGACTTCATCCCGACCGTGCAGCAGCGCGGCGCGGCGATCATCAAGGCGCGCGGCGCTTCCTCGGCTGCTTCGGCTGCCTCGGCCGCCATCGACCACATGCGTGACTGGACCCTCGGCACCGCCGAAGGCGACTGGGTCTCCATGGCGATCCCGTCGGATGGTTCGTACGGCGTCGAGCCGGGCGTGATCTTCGGCTACCCGGTCACCGTGAAGGATGGCAAGTACGCCATCGTCCGGGGCCTGGCGATCAACGCGTTCTCGCAGGCGCGCATCGACGCGACCGAAAAGGAACTGCGCGAAGAGCGCGCCGGCGTCGAGCACCTGTTCGCCAAGTAAGGCGTTCGTAGGAGCCCACCCTGTGGGCGACATCTTTTTGCGTTGGGGCAACAGGTTCTGTTGCTCTTTCGCGGGAGATGTTGCTGCACGGGGTGGGCTCTTATTCCTGTTGCTTCTTCGCGAATGATGTCGCCCACAGGGTGGGCTCCTACTGTTAGCGGTGTCGCTCACGGGGTGGGGTCCTGTCTTGTTGTTCTTTCGCGAAAGATGTCGCCCACAGGGTGGGCTCCTACGGGTGTCGCCCACAGGTGGGTTCCTACGGGTGTCGCCCGGGGAATGGGTTCGTGCAAGTTTTTACATGGCGCACACGCCATGCTGGCCAGCATCCCTTATGGCCACCGATAACAAGCTCATCGTCTACGCCGCGCTGGCCGCCAATGTCGGCATCGCCGTGGCCAAGTTCATCGCCGCCGCCCTGACCGGCAGCGCCGCGATGCTCTCCGAGGGTGTTCACTCCCTCGTCGATAGCGTCAACGAAATCCTTCTTCTCTACGGGCTGCGCCGCTCGCGTAAGCCGCCCGATCGCGAGCATCCGCTGGGCTACGGACGCGAGCTGTATTTCTGGAGTTTCATCGTCGCGCTGCTCGTGCTGGCGTTGGGTGCCGGCTTCTCGCTGTACGAAGGCGTGAACCACATCCTGCAACCCGAGCCGTTGCGCGACGCGAAGGCCAGTTATCTCGTCCTTGGCATCGCTGCTTTGTTCGAAGGCAGCTCGTGGTACCTCTCACTCAAGAGCGTGCAACGCCGAAAGGGGCGCATGGGTTACTTCGAAGCCTTCCGCGGCTCCAAGGATCCGACGACGTTCACCGTGCTGTTCGAAGATAGTGCGGCGCTGCTGGGCCTGGCGATTGCCGGGCTCGGGATCTACCTCTCGCATGCCTTGAACGATCCGCGCATGGACGGCTGGGCTTCGATCGGCATTGCGGTAGTACTGGCGCTGGCCTCGGCCTTGCTGGCGCGTGAGAGCAAGGCGTTGCTCATTGGCGAATCGGCCACCCCGCATCTGCTCGACAAGGTGTGCCGGATCACCGCGACGGTGCCGGGCGTACGCAAGGTCAACGGCGTGCTGACGCTGCAGCTCGGGCCGGACCAGGTGATGGCGGCGCTGTCCACGGAGTTCGAGGACGGCCTGACGACCGTGCAGATCGAGGAGTGCGTGCGCCGCATGGAAGCCGCGACACGCGATGCAGAGCTGCCGATCGTGGCGCTGTTCGTCAAGCCGCAGACGCCCGAGCAGTGGAAGGATCGCGAGAATCGCCTGGATAGTGGCGACTGGCAGACACTCTGACGCCGGCCTCGTAGGAGCCCACCCTGTGGGCGACATCTCTTCGCGATGACGTGGCAGGTCCTGTGGCGTTTTCGCGAACGGCGTCGCCCACAGGGTGGGCTCCTACGGGGGCAAAAAAACGCCCCGTTGTTCGGGGCGTTTTTTGTGTTGCTTACGAGTGCTCGCCTTCTTTGGGCGGGGTACCGCGGCCTTCGATGTGGCCGCCGAAGCCCATGCGCATCGCCGAGAGCAGGCGCTCGGCGTAGGTGTGGTCCTGGCGCGAGCGGAAGCGGGCGAACAGGGCGGAGGTGAGCACCTCGGCCGGCACGGCCTCTTCGATCGCCGCGTTGACCGTCCAGCGGCCTTCGCCCGAATCGTTGACGTAGCCGGAGTAGTTATCCAGCTCCGAACCCTTCGCCAGCGCGCTGGCCGTGAGGTCGAGCAGCCACGACGACACGACGCTGCCACGGCGCCAGACTTCGGCGATATCGGCCATGTCGAGGTCGTAGCGCTCGTGTTCCGGCAGGAACGAAGCGTTGCGGTTCTTCAGGATATCGAAGCCTTCCGCGAACGACTGCATCATGCCGTACTCGATGCCGTTGTGGATCATCTTGACGAAGTGGCCGGCACCGGCGGGGCCGGCATGCATGTAGCCGTTCTCGACGCGCGGATCGCGGCCTTCGCGGTCTTCGGTACGCGGGATATCACCGGCGCCCGGGGCGAGGGTCTTGAAGATCGGATCGAGGTGGTCGACCGTGGGCTTGTCGCCACCGATCATCATGCAGTAGCCGCGATCGAGGCCCCACACGCCGCCGGAGGTGCCGACGTCCACGTAGTGGATACCCTTCTGGGCCAGTTCCTTACCGCGGCGCGCATCGTCCTTATAGAACGTGTTGCCGCCGTCGATGATGATGTCGTCCTTACCCATCAGGCCAGCCAGCTGCTGGATGGTGGCTTCAGTGATCTCACCGGCGGGCAGCATCACCCACACAGCCTTCGGCGAAGGCAGGGCCTGGACCAGGGCTTCGACGGAATCGACGGCCTGCGAGCCATCCTTTGCCAGGGTGGCACGGGCGTCGGCGCTGACGTCGAACACGACCGTTTCGTGACCATCCCTCATCAGGCGGCGGGCGATATTGCCGCCCATGCGGCCCAGACCGATCAAACCGATTTTCATGCGTGGGGTCCTCGTGGAAAAACAACGTGGGGAATATGCGGCTGCCCGGGCGGGATGCAAGGTATACAAACGGATGACACCGATGATCCCGCGGGGATGGCTCGTTTTATTGTAAACGATCGACCATGGAAGGCTTGTTCCGGATATCCGCCCATGATGCCGGGGCAGGTGGGAAGATTTCGTCATGTGAGGGGCCGTACCCCTGACTTTCGGCACGGTTGGGGGCATGTGGCGCCCACGGGTAGTCTCCATGGGTCGTCCCACGAGCGTTTCCATGAACCCCACGATCCGCCTTACCCTGGCTGGCCTTGCCATGGCCACCACGCTGGGTGCCGCCGCCGGCACCTTCGACCCCCGCGAGACCTTCGCCCCGTTTACCTACCCGCAGCCGGTGAACGGCTACCGATCGGGCAGCGGCATGCCGGGCCCGTTGTTCTGGCAGAACCGCGCCGATTACGACCTGGCCGCGACGCTCGACCCGGTGAAGAACACCATGGTGGGCAAGGCCACCATCCACTACACGAATAACAGCCCTGACGCGCTGGACGTGCTGTGGGTGCAGATGGACGAGAACCGCTTCACGGAGGACGCTCGTGGCAACTTCACCGGCGACAAGATGCCGAAGCAGCACACGGACGGTTACCGGATCGCATCGGTCACGGTGAGCCAGGGCGGCAAGGCGCAGAAGGCGCAGTATGTCGTGGCCGATACCCGCATGCAGGTGCGCCTGCCGGAGACGCTGGCTGCCAAGGGTGGCAAGGTCGATGTCACGATCGAATATTCCTACGACCTGCCGGGTGATTTCGGCGGCCGCACCGGTTTCGATCCGTCGAAGAACGGCAACATCTACGAGATGGCCCAGTGGTACCCGCGCATGTGCGTGTACGACGACCAGCGCGGCTGGGATACCGCGCCGTACCTCAATAGCGAGTTCTACCTCGAGTACGGCGATTTCAACTACGCGATCACCGTGCCCTCCAACATGATCGTGGCGGGCTCCGGTGAACTGGTGAACCCGGAAGACGTGCTCACGAAGACCCAGCAGCAGCGCCTGGCCAAGGCGCGCGAGAGCGATACCACGGTGATGATCCGCACCCCGGAAGAGGTGACGGACCCGGCGAGCCGGCCGAAGCAGGGCGGTACGCTGACCTGGAAGTTCCGCATGCATAACACGCGCGACGTGGCCTTCGGCGCGTCGACGGCGTACGTGTGGGATGCCGCGCGGATCAATCTGCCGGAGGGCAAGAAGGCCCTGGCCATGTCGGTGTACCCGGTGGAAAGCGCCACGGCGAAGCTGTGGGGTCGCTCCACGGAGTTCATGAAGGCGTCGGTCGAGTACTTCTCGACCAAGTGGTACCCGTACCCGTACCCGGTGGCGATCAATGAGGGTGGTAGCGCCGCGAGCGGCATGGAATACCCGGGCATCGTCTTCGACCCGGCGGAAGCACCGGCCAAGCCGCTGCACATGGTGACCGCGCACGAGATCGGCCACACCTGGTTCCCGATGATCGTGGGCAGCGATGAACGGCGCAACGCGTGGATGGATGAGGGCTTCAATACCTTCATCGACGTTTACGAAATGGACGCGTTCAATCACGGTGAGTTCGGCCCGAAGCGCGATGGTGAGTACGCGCCGAAGGGTGGCAACCCGGTGGATGGCATCCTGCCGCTGCTGGCCGATCCGGACGCACCGAACCTGCTGATCGGTGCGGACATGGTGAAGGAGAAGTACCGCCACCCCGCGACCTATTACAAGGCGGCACTGGGTCTGGTACTGCTGCGTGAGGAGATCATCGGGCCGGAGCGTTTCGACCCGGCGTTCCGCAAGTACATCGCCACGTGGGCCTATAAGCACCCGTCGCCGTCGGATTTCTTCCGCCTGATGGAAAGCGAGTCGGGTGAGGATCTCGGCTGGTTCTGGCGCGGCTGGTACGCCAACAACTGGCAGCTGGACCTGGCGGTGACCAAGGTGAATGGCCAGGTCGTTACGATCGAAAACCGTGACCAGCTGGTGATGCCGGCGACGCTGCGGGTCACGCTGGATGACAAATCCACGAAGGACATCCGCATCCCGGTGGAAACCTGGCAACAGCACAAGAGCTTTGACGTGACCGTGCCGGGTAGCCACAAGGTGGTGGCGGCGGTGATCGATCCGGACCACAAGGTGCCCGATCGCGACCGTTCCAATAACAGCTGGCCTCGTTGATACTGCGCGGCATGCCTTCGCGTGCCGCCCTTGCCAACCTGTTCGCCGTGATCGTGGCGGCCGTCGCCTGGTCGGGGCTGTTGCTGCAGTACTGGCTGATCCTGTGGTCCGGGCCGGCGCTCTGGGCCACGGTCCGGTTCCTCAGCTTCTTCACCATCCTGTCCAACCTGCTTGTCGCCCTGGTCGCCGGTTCGGCGGCCACGGGCGGTAACTGGCGTTTCCTGCGCTTATGGCGCAGCCCGCGCATCCGTGGGCTGGCGGCGCTTTCGATCACGGTGACCTGCCTGGTCTACGCCACGGTGCTGCAGGGCCAATGGCACCCCCAGGGCCCGCAGTTGATCGCCGACCGCGCGGTGCATTACGTCGTGCCGGCGTTGTATGTGTTCTGGTGGCTGGCCCTGCTGCCACACGGGGAGTTGCGCTGGTCCGACGCCCTCCGCTGGCTCGTTTTTCCTGGCCTGTTCGCCGCCTGGACGTTCCTGCGCGGGGCGGTGGTCCATGAATACCCGTATCTCTTCATGAATGTGGATCACCTCGGCTACGGCCAGGTGCTGCTCAATACCGGCATCGTCGGTGGTTTGTTCCTGATCCTCGGCCTGATTTACGTCGCGATAGACCGCCGCCTGGCGTAGGAGCCCACCCTGTGGGCGACGCCGTTCGCGACAACGCTGCAGGGCCTGTGGCCATGAGGCGAAAGATGTCGCCCACAGGGTGGGCTCCTACTGCGTGATCCCTTCGCGGCAGGGAGTACACTTCCCGCATGATCTTCCGCTGGTTCGAATCCCTTATCGATATCTTCCGCGACGCGCCTGACAGCGCGCCGCCGAAGACTGTTACGCGCTTTTACATCTACTACCTGCGTCAGGTGTGGAAGCTATTCGTGGTGGCGCTGCTCGTGGGCCTGATCGTGGCGCTGATCGAGGTCGCGCTGTTCGATTTCCTCGGCCGCGTCGTCGACATGGCGCAGAAGACGCCGGCGGCGGTGTTCTTCCAGACCCACTGGCAGACACTGCTGTGGATGGCCTTTGTGGTGGTCATCCTGCGCCCGTTGTTCCTGGGCTTGCACGATCTGCTGGTGAACCAGGCGATCAACCCCGGCATGACCGCCATGATGCGCTGGCAGCATCATCGTTACGTGCTTAAGCAGAGCCTGTCGTTCTTCCAGAACGATTTCGCCGGCCGCGTGGCGAACCGCATCATGACCACCGCGCCATCGTTGCGCGAATCCGCCATGCAGGTGGCGGACGCCATGTGGTACGTGACCGTTTACGCGGGCACGTCGGTGTACCTGTTCGCCAAGGCGGACCTGTTGCTGGCGTTGCCGCTGGTCCTGTGGATCGCCGCGTATATCGGCATGCTCGTGTACTTCGTGCCGCGGGTGAAAGACCGTTCGTGGCATGCCTCCGAGGCACGCTCCAAGCTCATGGGCCGTATCGTCGACGGCTATAGCAACATCATGACCCTGAAGCTCTTCGCCCATACCAACCGCGAAGAACTCTATGCGAAGGAAGCGCTGAACGAGCAGACCGACAAGCTGCGCGCGCAGAACCGCATGGTCACGGCCATGGATTTCTCCATTACCTCGATCAACGGTCTCCTGATCGCCGGTACCAGTGCGCTGGCGCTGCTGCTGTGGACGCGCGGCAGCGTTTCCACCGGCCAGGTGGCGCTGGCCGTGGGCCTGGTCATCCGCATCAACAACATGTCCGGCTGGATCATGTGGGTGGTGAACGGCATCTTCGATAACGTGGGTACCGTGCAGGATGGCATCACCACCATCTCGCAGGAGCGCACGGTGGTCGATCGCGCCGATGCGTTGCCGCTGCGTGTGACACGCGGCGAGGTGCGCTTCGACGACATCCATTTCCACTACGGCAAGGCCGGCGGCATCATCAGCGGGCTCGATCTGATCGTGCGGCCGGGCGAAAAAATTGGCCTGGTTGGCCCGTCGGGTGCAGGCAAGTCCACGCTGGTGAACGTGCTGCTACGCCTGTACGACCTCGAAGAGGGCCACATTTCGATCGACGGCCAGGACATTGCGCGGGTCACCCAGGAGTCCCTGCGTTCGCATATCGGGGTGGTCACGCAGGATACGTCGCTGCTGCATCGCTCGATCCGCGACAACCTCCTTTACGGTCGGCCGGACGCCACCGAGGCGGAGATGGCCGAGGCCGTACGCAAGGCGCGTGCGGACGAGTTCATTCCGCTGCTTTCCGATGGGGAAGGGCGCACGGGTTACGACGCGCACGCCGGCGAGCGTGGCGTGAAGCTCTCGGGTGGCCAGCGCCAGCGCATCGCCATCGCGCGGGTGCTGCTGAAGGATGCGCCCATCCTGATCATGGACGAGGCGACCTCGGCGCTGGATTCCGAAGCGGAAGCCGCGATCCAGGAAAGCCTGGAAACCCTGATGCAGGGCAAGACGGTCATCGCTATCGCCCACCGCCTCTCGACCATCGCCCGCATGGATCGCCTGGTGGTGATGGAGAAGGGCGCCATCGTGGAAACCGGCACCCATGCCGAGCTGATCGCCCACGGAGGCCTCTACGCCCGCCTCTGGGCGCACCAGACCGGCGGCTTCGTCGGCGTCGACTGACTCCGTCCCCCCCTGTAGGAGCCCACCCTGTGGGCGACGCCGTTCGCGATGACGCCACAGGGCCTGTAGCGTTATCGCGAAAGATGTCGCCCACAGGGTGGGCTCCTACGGTGGCTGGGTTGAAGGATTTTGTAGGCTAGGGTGTAAACATTGCGCTTGTGGGCGGCGAGGTTCCGGCGACAATAGGGAGCCACAGCCCCGAGAGGTTCCTATGTCCGCCGCTGCCGATGCCCCCATCGATCCCATCGCCCCTGCCACGGAGCGCGACTGGCGCACCGGCGCCGAACTGGTGGCACTGGGCGCCGTCTGGGGTGGCTCGTTCCTCTTCATGCGCATCGCGGCGAAGGACTTTGGTCCGTTCCCGCTGGTGGGCACGCGGCTCGCGTTTGGCTCGCTGATCCTGTTGCCCCTGCTATGGCGCGCCCGCGCCACGATCCGCTTCTCACACCTGTGGAAGATGCTCCTGCTCGGCGGCCTGAGCGCGGCTATCCCGTTCACGCTGTTCGCCTGGGGTGCGGAACGCGCGCCCGCAGGTATCGGCGCCATCGCCAACAGCATGACCGTGCTGTTCGCTGCGCTGGTGGCCTTCGTGGGCTTCGGCGAGAAGATCGGCACGCGCAAGGCGATCGCCCTCGTCGCCGGCTTTGTTGGCGTGGTGATCCTGGCCAGCGGCAAGACGGCTGGCGAGAACGTAGGCCTGGCGGCGCTGGCCGGTGCCACGGCTTCGTTCTGCTATGGCCTGGCAGCCAACCTCATCAAGAAATTCCTCTCGGACATCGCGCCTACCGCGGTGGCTGCAGGATGCTTGCTCGGCGCCACGGTGCTCACCGCGCCGCTCGCATGGGCTACCTGGCCGGAAGCGGCGATCCCGGCGAAGTCGTGGGCCTGCGTGATCGCGCTGGGCGTGCTGTCGACGGGCCTGGCCTATGCGTTCTACTTCCGCCTGATCCAGAAGATCGGCGCACCCCGTGCGGCCACTTCCACCTACCTCGTCCCCCTATTCGGCGTGGCCTGGGCGTGGATGTTCCTGGGTGAGCCGCTCACCCCGACCATGGCGCTGGCGGGCGCGATCATCCTGGGCAGCGTCATCTTCAGCCAGAAAAGCAAGGCCTAAGCGGTCCCTTCCTTCTGCGCCCCGGGCGCGGCATAGTCTGGAACACCGTTTTTCCAGCAGGGGTTTCCCATGTCGCGCCTTCGTCCTCTCCTCGCTTTCGGGGTCACTTCGTTCGTGTTTGCGCTCGCCGCGCAGGCGCAGGATGCTACGCCCGCCCCGGGCGCCACCAGCGCCGAAGCGCGCCCGGTCGCACTGGCCGATTTCGACGCTTACGTCGACGCCACCCGCAAGCAGTTCGATGTGCCGGGTATCGCGGTGGCTATCGTGAAGGACGGCAAGATCGTGCTCGAGATGGGCTCGGGCGTGCGCAAGCTGGGCGATCCCGCCAAGGTCGATGCGCATACGCGCTTCGCTATTGCCTCGAACACCAAGGCGTTCACTGCTGCCTCGCTCGCCATCCTGGCGGACGAGAAGAAGCTCGACATGAACGACCGCGTGGTTGACCGCCTTCCGTGGTTCCAGATGTCGGACCCCTACGTGACCCGCGAAATGCGCGTGCGCGACCTGCTGGCCCATCGCAGCGGCCTGAGCCTGGGCGCGGGTGACCTGCTGTACTGGCCGGCCACCACCTACACCACGAAGGAAGTGGTCGAGCGCCTGCGTTACGTGCCGCTGACCAACAGCTTCCGCGCCGAGTACAACTACGACAACATCCTGTTCGCCGTGGCCGGCCTGGTCATCGAGCAGGTCTCCGGGAAGCCCTGGGCCGACTTCGTTCGCGATCGCATCTTCCAGCCGCTGGGCATGAGTGAATCGATCACCAGCGCGCCCGACCATATCAACCCGGGCGACGACACGGCGATCGGCCACGCCAAGTTCGACTTCAAGGACCTGAAGCCGGTCGAGCCGATGTCCTGGAATAACAACCCGTCCGCGGGCGGTATCTACTCCAGCGTGCATGACCTTTCCAAGTGGATGAACATGCAGCTTGCCGGTGGCGTGTACACCGATGCGAGCGGCAAGGAGCAGCGCCTGTTCTCGTCCGCGCGGCAGAAAGAGATGTGGTCGCTGATCACGCCCATCCGTATCGGCGAGCCGAGCGTGCCCGAGTTGAAGGCGGCCGTGCCGAACTTCTCCGGCTACGGCGAGGGCTGGTTCGTCTCCGATTACCGCGGGCACAAGCTCGTGTGGCACACCGGCGGCTGGCCGGGCATGGTCTCGCGCCTGACGATGGTGCCCGATCTGCACCTGGGTATCGTGGTGCTGACCAACCAGGAGAGCGGTGCCGCGTTTCAGGCTGTGACCATGCGCGCGCTCGATGCCTTCATGGATGCGCCGAAGACGGACTGGATCGCCGCTTACGCCGCGTCGGTGAAGAAGGCTGAAGGCAATGCCGACGACAGCATGAAGAAGCACGAGGCCGATCGCATGAAGGGCGCGAAGCCGTCGTTGCCGCTGGACGGCTACGTCGGCACGTATCGCGATCCCTGGTACGGCGACGTCAAGGTGGCGAAGCAGGGTGGCAAGCTGGTGATGAGCTTTTCGAAGACCGCGCAGCTCACCGGCACGCTCGAGCCGTGGCAGCACGATACGTTCATCGCGCACTGGAATGACCGCTCGCTCAATGGCGATGCGTTCGTGAACTTCGCGCTGGATCCGGATGGCAAGGTGCGCGAAGTGCGCATGGAGCCGGTCTCGCCGCTCACCGATTTCAGCTTCGACTTCCAGGACCTGCGCCTGGCGCCGGTCAAGAACTAAGAGACCCCCAGCGTAGGAGCCCACCCTGTGGGCGACATCTTTCGCGAAAGCGCCACAGACCCTGCGGCTCTATCGCGAACGGCGTCGCCCACAGGGTGGGCTCCTACCGGGGCAGGCTTTGCCTCAGCTCTCGGGATCCGTCGACGCCTTGGGCGCCCCGGCCCCGGTCGGCCCGATCAGGTCCCCCATGTTCCCGCCCGAACGCAGCACCAGATCCTGCGGCCGCAGCAGCGGAATATCCGCGCCACGCAGGCGGGCGATGATCTCGAACAGCAGGTCACTCTTCACGCCGCCCACATCACGTGGGCTGCCCACGTAACAGGTGATCGAGAACGTCATGGCCGCGCGGTCGATGCTATCGAGCGTGACGGAAGGCGCAGGCGTCTCTGCCACGCCCTGGTGCTCTCTCATCGCATCGAGGACATGGTCGCGAATGGCTACCGGGTCCGAATCCAGCGGCATCGGCAGCTTGATCAGCACGCGGCCCTGCGGGTTGGCCATGGTCATGTTGCGCACGGGCTTCGTGATGAACGACGAGTTCGGCACGATGATCGTGGAGCGGTCGGCCACCTGGATTTCCGTGGCGCGCACGTTGATCCGGCGGATATCACCCTCCGCATCGTCTAGCACCACCCAGTCGCCCACCTTCACCGGCCGCTCCGCGAGCAGGATCAGGCCGGAGATGAAGTTCTGCACGATCGCCTGCAAACCGAAACCGATACCCACGGAGAGGGCGGACGCGACCCACGCGATGTTCTGCAGTGACAGGCCCAGCGAGAGCAGGGCGATGGACACCACGATGACGATGCCGACGTAGCCGAGCAGCGTGGTAAGCGAGGTGCGCATGCCCGGGTCGAGGCTGGTGCGCGGCAGGTATTGCTCGGCCATCCAGCTCTTCACGATGCGCACCGCGAGCAGGCCGGCGAAGAACACGCCGATGCCGCCGAGGATCTGTGCCGGCTGCAGCGTGACGCCCGCGATCTTCAGCTGCTGCACCTTGCTGGCGAGATCGATGATGTCCGAGGTGCCGGCGCCGAATCCGGAAATGACGGCGGTCAGGCCGAACAGGAACAACGCCAGACGCGACACGCCGGACAACAGCACGCCGGCCTGGTCGAGCAGCTTGGGATGGGTGCCGAAGAGGGCTTGCGCCCGCGCGCTCATCGGGCCCTTTTCCGAAAGCAGGGTCTCGAAGAGATCGTCCACCAGACGCATGGCGAGATACGTCGCGGAGATCACGATCAGGGTCCATACGACCTGGCCGGCCATCCACGAGGCGAACGCGATGAACCCGCTGAGCAGGCCGATCCACGAGGCGACGATGGCAACCCATGCGGCGGCAATGAACAGGCTGGCCCACACCGGGCGCGGCGGTTCGGTGCTGCCTTCCTCCGGCGCTTCGTGCGTGCGGCTGAGACGGATGAGGGCGAGGGCGGTGAGCAAGGTGAGTACGACGGCCTGCAGGCTGCTGGTCAGTACTTCCGCAGCCAGGCTGGTACCGATGACGCGGTTAAGCACGCGCAGGAAGTAGAAGACCACCACCGCCAGCGAGAACAGCATGGGGAAGCGGCGCAGGCTCAGTGCGGTTTCGTCAGAGATCGCCGGCAAGCGCCACGAAGGCCGCTTTGCCGAAATCAGCGCGCGGCCGAGCCCGGCGATGAACGCGCCGAAGAACACCAGGTGCACGATGGCCTTCGCCACCTCGTTGGTTTCATCGCTGAAGGTGTCTCGCCAGTTCAGGCCCACATAGAACAACTGTGTGCCAATGCCGGTGGTGAGCGCCGACGTGAGCGTGATGCCGACAATGAGCGCCGAACGACGCAGGCGCCCGGGCGGCATGCGGTTCGCTGTAAGGCTGCGTACGCGCGACTCGATCCAGTAGCGCACCGCGGTCATCAGCAGCAGGCCGACGAGGATGCAGCTGATCAGTGCCGCACGGTTGCCGTTCGTCCAGCTGTTCGCGATATCCGCCTGGGCCTGGCTGGCGAAATCGCGCACGTTGGCCGAGTCGCGCGGAAACGCCTTGGCGGGTTCCGACCAGAAGGGGCGGGACAGTGGCGAATAGCTCTGACGGGAGATCCGTTCCTGGAAGCGCGTGCGGCGCAGGTCGGATAGCGCGTTGGCCGTTTGCGTGGCTTCGAGGGCCATGGCGTCGGCTTGCTTGATCTGGCCATCGACGGCATCAAAGGCCTTCTGCGCGTCCTTGCGGGCCTGAACGACCTCCGGCGGCTCCTTCGCGCCGCCGGTGGGCACGGGGCCAAGCTGGTCGACACGGGCCTTGGCGGCGTCGCGGCCGCTCTGCAGCGAGCTGGAGACTTTCTGGGATTTGCTGCCGACGTCGTTGGCCTGGGCACGCAGGTCGTCGATCTGGCCGTCGGTGACGTCCGCAGCCTTCATGGCCTTCTCGACGCTATCGAGCTGGCCTCGCAGATCGTCCAGCTGTTGGGCCGGCGTGGCGGCGGCGTCCCCGTCCTGGCCGAAGGCGGTGCCCGTGGCCACGAGGAGCAGGGAGATTAAGAGGATTCTCAGTATGCGCATGGGGCAATGATAGGTCGGAACCGACAAGCTCGATGGCCCGTAGCATGCGTTACCCTCGGTGAACGCCGCATGCGGCGGCCACGATGCGGCATTGCAGCTTTGCCCTTCACCAGCCCGCCGTTATCCTGCCGCCCCGTTACTACCGCCTGGAAGCCCGCCATGCGCAAGAAGCTCGTCGCCGGAAACTGGAAAATGCATGGCTCGCGTGCCATGGCCGACAAGCTCGTCCGCGACATCGTGGAAGACCTGCCGGACGGCACGGACGTGCTGGTATTCCCCCCGGATGTCTATCTGGGCGAGCTCGCCGAGCGCTATGGCGATCGCGGGCTGGGTTTCGGCGCGCAGAACCTTTCCGAACACCACGTGCAGGGCGCGTTTACCGGCGAAATCTCGGGCGCCATGCTGCGCGACGTGGGTGCCACCTGGGTGCTGGTCGGTCATTCCGAGCGCCGCCAGTACCAGCATGAAACCGACGCGCTGCTGGCGAAGAAGTTCGAATCGGCCCGCCAGGCCGGGCTTACCCCGATCCTGTGCGTTGGCGAAACGAAGGAAGAGCACGAAGCCGGGCAGGCCGAAGCGGTGATCGGCCGCCAGCTGGCCGCTGTCCTCGACCACAACGGGATCGAGGCCTTTCGCGAAGCAGTCATTGCGTATGAGCCCGTTTGGGCGATTGGCACCGGCCTGACGGCCACGCCAGACAAGGTCCAAAAAATTCATTCATTCATCCGTAGCCAATTGGCAAAAAAGGATGCTAATATCTCGCTCCTGACCCGGGTGCTTTACGGCGGGAGCGTCAAGCCGGCTAATGCAGCCGAACTTTTCGCCCAGCCGGATGTAGACGGGGGACTGATCGGTGGCGCGGCTCTCGTGGCATCCGATTTCCTGGATATATGCGCCGCGGCGCGTCGATAATTCGCGACACGGCAAAAACAAGAAGATATGTTCATTCTCTTCAGCGTTTTCTATATCCTGATCGCCGCAGCGATGATCGTGCTGATTCTTATGCAGCGCGGTGCAGGTGCGGAGGCAGGTTCCGGCTTCGGTGGTGGCGCGTCCGCTACCGTGTTTGGTGCACGCGGTTCGTCGAGCTTCATGACCCGTGCGACGGCGGTCCTCGCCACGTTGTTCTTCCTGTTGAGCCTCGGCATGGGTATCTACCTGGGCCGTACGGGTAATCCCCAGCCAGCGGCAGATCTCGGCGTGATGTCAGGCGCCACGGCTCCGGCAACGCCGGCGGCCAATACGGCGGCTCCGGCCACCGATGTCCCGGCAGCCACGGCTCCGGCGGCAAACAACGAAGTTCCGGCCCCGCAGCAGGCAGCCAACCCGGCACCCGCTTCGACGGCCAAGAAGTAAGAGCAACACCCTAGTTTTCAAAGTTATGCCCAGGTGGCGGAATTGGTAGACGCACTACCTTGAGGTGGTAGCGGCTTAGGTCGTGGGGGTTCGAGTCCCCCCTTGGGCACCAACATAGATCCGGACAACCTCAACCGGATCGCAAAGGAACCCGCGAAAGCGGGTTTTTTTGTGCCTGTCGTATCGCCCGGATGAAACGTAGCTGAAGCAGATCCGGCCAGACGGCTTAAGAAATCGACGAAAATACCGAAACCGTTTCATATGATGCGGCGAACCGCTCGTCGTCAGGGGTTGGGCTGCCGTGTGGGCATCCCCGGCCTGCTCCTCTTCTGTAGGTGGTTTTTCAATGCTTGTAAGCAGTTACAGCAATGTCCTCGTCGTGTTCTCGTTCGTCGTGGCTATCCTGGCCTCGTATACGGCGCTGAACATGGCTGGTCGCGTCGCGGGTACGCGGGGGCGGGCTTCGTTGCTGTGGCTGGTGGGCGGCTCGTTCGCCATGGGCCTGGGTATCTGGGCCATGCACTTCGTGGGCATGCTGGCTTTCAGCCTGCCGATCACGCTGGGCTACGACATCGACCTGACCATCCTGTCGCTGGTGATTGCCGTGGGCTCTTCGGCATTCGCGCTATGGCTGGTCTGCCAGAACGAACTGCCGCGGCGGCGCCTCGCGGTGGGCGCGCTGCTGATGGGGGCGGGCATTTCCGCCATGCATTACACCGGCATGGCCGCGATGCGGATGATGCCGGGCGTTGTCTACGATCCGCTGCTCTTTTCGCTTTCCATTGTGTTCGCGGTGCTCGCCTCCGGCGCGGCATTGTGGATTGCCTTCCGCCTGCGTCGCGATACCAGCCGGGTGTGGGTGGCCCGTTTCGGCGCGTCGCTGGTCATGGGCTGCGCCATCGTGGGCATGCATTACACCGGCATGGCCGCGGCGAATTTCCCCGAAGGTAGCTGGTGTGGCGCGGCCGTTGCCGGCGGGATCGACGTGAAATACCTCGCCGTCGTGGTGATCGTCGTGACCCTGTCCGTGTTCGCGATTGCCCTCGCGGTGGCCATGCTGGATGCCCGCGCGAGCATGCTGGCGAATTCGTTGGATCGCGCGAATAGCGAACTCCTCCAGCTGGCGATGCACGACAACCTTACCCGCTTGCCCAATCGCGTCCTGCTCGAGGATCGTCTCGACCAATCCATCCACAACGCGTCGAAAAGCGGCCGTCGCTTCGCCGTGCTGTTCCTCGATCTGGATGGTTTCAAGGCGGTCAACGATGTTTACGGCCACCATGTCGGCGACGAATTGCTGCGTGATGTGTCGCGCCGCATCCTCGCATGCAAACGGGATGATGAGACGGTGGCCCGTCTCGGTGGCGATGAGTTCGTCGTAGTGGTCGATATCCATGGCCCGGAAGATGCGGCCATGCTGGCCGAAGAACTGGTCGACCTGCTCAGCGAGCCGTACCTGATCAACGGTGTGACGGCGCATGTCTCGGCGAGCGTCGGCATTGCGCTGTATCCCGAAAATGGCCGCAGCCGCCACGATCTGATGATCAATGCCGATGCGGCCATGTATCACGCGAAGGAGCAGGGCCGTCGTGGCTTCCGCTTCTTTGAAACCGCGATGAACGCAAACGTCCACCAGCAGCTGAAGCTGCAGCAGGACCTGCGCCGCGCGCTCGATCGTGACGAATTCATCCTGCATTACCAGCCCAAGCTGGTCTCGCCGAACGGCCCGATGGTCGGTGTCGAGGCGCTGCTGCGCTGGAACAAGCCGGGCGAAGGCCTGGTGCCCCCGGATCAGTTCCTGCCGGTGGCCGAACGCACCGGTTTGATCGTGCCCATCGGTAACTGGGTGATCGACGAGGCTTGCCGGCAGATGCGTGCATGGCGCGATGCCGGGCATGACGAATGGACGGTGGCCGTGAACGTCTCGACCGCCCAGCTCAACCACGCCGGCCTGGTGGATACGCTGCGCGATGCGCTCGCCCGGCACGGCGTGGAGCCGCGCCATCTCACCGTGGAAGTCACCGAATCCACCGCCATGCGCGATGCGGAGACGAGCCTCGCCATCCTCAACCAGGTGGCCGCGCTGGGCGTGGGTATTTCGATCGACGATTTCGGTACCGGGTACTCCAGCCTGCTTTACCTGAAGCAGCTGCCGGCGGATGAGCTCAAGATCGATCGCGGTTTCGTGACCGAACTCGCCCAGGGCAACGATGACGAAGCGATCGTCGCCGCGATCATCGCGCTCGGCAAAACGCTGGGCCTGAAGATCGTCGCCGAGGGTGTCGAAACCGTCGAGCAGCAAGAGCTGCTGACCCGGCTCGGCTGCAATGCCTTGCAGGGCTTCCTGCTCGGTAGCCCTGTGTCGGCCGCCGAGCTGCCGCGCACGGTGCCGCCAGTGCCGACGTTGCCCACGGCAGCCTGACCGGCTACCGGCTACCGGCTACCGGCCTGGCTGCGCCGCCGCGCCAGCCACTTATCGAGCTCGTTGGCGAAGTTCTGCCGGTCGCGCGGATGCATGGCCGCCGGGCCACCGGTGTCCACGCCCGCGCCGCGCAGTTCTTCCATAAAGTTGCGCATGGAAAGCCGCGCCGCGATGGTGTCGCGGGTGAACAGCTCGCCGCGAGGGTGCAGGGCGAGGGCGCCTTTCTCGATCGCGAACGAGGCCAGCGGGATGTCCTGCGTGACCACGAGGTCGCCCGGCTGCACGCGCCGGACGATTTCATCATCGGCGACGTCGAAGCCCCCCGGCACCTGGATGGAGCGGATGAACTTCGAGGCAGGCGTGCGGATCCACTGGTTCGCGACCAGGGTGACCTCGACCTGTTCGCGCTCCGCGGCGCGGAACAGGATGTCCTTGATGACGTTGGGGCAGGCGTCGGCATCGACCCAGATATTCATGCCTTAGTGCCTCACGCCAGCCGCGTGCCGTTGGGCACGGTGCGTTCCGTCGTGGCGATGACGACGCCCTCGTCGGTGTGGAAGCCGGTCAGCAGGAACTGCGAACGGACGGGGCCGATCTGTTTCTCGGGGAAATTGACGACGCCGATGATCTGCTTGCCCACGAGATCTTCGGGCGCGTAGACGCCGGTGACCTTTGCGCTGGTCTTACGCTCGCCCAGCGGGCCAAAGTCCACCCAGATGCGGTAGGCCGGGCGCTTTGCCTCGGGAAAGGCTTCGGCGCGGGTCACCGTGCCGGCCACCATCACCACCTTGGTGAAGTCATCCCACTCAATCAGTTCGGTCATTGCGTTCCAGCTGTTCCCGCTCATTTCGTGCCATCAGTATCGCCTGCCAGTTGCGCGGAACAACACCCCTCGGTCCGGGGACGGGCTGATCGTGCGGATGGGCCTGGGGATCGGCGAGGCGGGGAGCGCCGCGGATTTCTTCATCGGTGCGGTAATCGTAGAACCAGCCTTCGCCAGGCTCGAAGCTCTGGATGATTTCGTGGCCGGTCTCTTCGTAATGCTTGCGGGCGTGGCGGTTGAGTGAATCGTCACAACACCCGACGTGCCCGCACTGGGCGCAGCGGCGCAGGTGAAACCACCAGTCGCCGCTAGCCGTGCACTCCGCACAGCCGGCGCCACTGGGCGGCACGGCGGGGTTGATGAATTCGGACGAATGGCTCATGGGGCGTGGCTCCGGGAGGTCTCTCCCGATCCTACCCGAGCACCATCCTCAGAACAGCATGCCGGCGCGACGGAGGGCAACCAGCTGCATACGATCGACCGAATGTGCAAGGGTGCGCAGCGCGACGTGCAAGGCGTCGGTATCGGGCGTGCCGGTCTGTAGCAGGGATTCGATGCGTTCGGCGGCGTCAGCGACGGGGAGGTGCTCGTGCAGCGTGGCGTGCCGCGCGACATGGCCGGCCCGAAAGTGCGCCTCGTCATAATCGTGGTGCAGCAGCGCCTGGAGAAGCCCGAGGGCCTCCAGCGATATCTCCTGGGCTGCCATGACATTACGCATCGCATGATAAGACCCGGCTGGGCGCGCCCGCGCAATCCACCTATCGGCCTACGTAAACCCACGGCTCTTCACATTTGGCCGTCCGTCGCTATGCTGCGCGAGACGCCCACTAACGAAGGACCGCCATGAGCCTGCTTGCTACCGTACTGACCGCCATCGTCTTGCTGATCCATGTCTATATCGTGGTGCTCGAGATGGTGTTGTGGCGCTCGCGCGGGCCGAAGGTGTTTGGCATCACACCGGCCTTCGCGCAGGAAAGCGCGGCGCTCGCCTCGAACCAGGGCCTGTACAACGGCTTTCTGGTCGTGGCCTTGCTGCTTGGCCTGCTGATGGCCGAGCCGTATGCCACGGCCTTCCTCTTCTATGGGTTGGGTTGCGTGGTGGTGGCCGGGCTCTGGGGTGGTTTCACCGCTAGCCGCCGGATCCTCTATGTGCAGGCCTTGCCCGCTGCGCTTGCCTTCGTCGCGCAATGGATGGCACGGTAAGGTCGCAACGTTCCACGAGACGTGCCGAGGGGGCGGCGCGGTCCTGCGACCTGACGGGATCCATTGATGGCTGATAACGAGTTGCCCCTGGCGCGGCCAAGGGAGACCCCTGCGTGCCGTCCTGCCACTTTCGAACTGGGCCTGGCCCTGGCCGGTGCCGTATCGGGCGGCGCGTATGCCGCTGGCGTGCTCGATTTCCTCTACGAAGCGCTGGACCACTGGTACGACGCCAGGGCGAAAGGCCTGCCCGTGCCGCGACACGATGTGTTGCTTCGGGTCATCTCCGGCGCCTCGGCGGGCAGTATCAACGGCGTGCTGTCCGGCATCGCCTTGCCGTACCACTTTCCCCATGTGCACGCGGGCCCACCACCGGCGCAGGTCACGGGTAACCCGTTCTACGACGCGTGGGTGAAGCGCATCGATGTGCGCGAATTGCTGGGCAGCGCCGACCTGGCCGACCCGGCGCAACCGATCGCTTCGCTGCTCGATTCCACCTGCCTGGATACGATCGCGAAGGACATGCTTGGGTTCACGGGGGCACCGGCGACTCGCCCCTATGTGGCCAACCCGCTGAAGTGCGTGTTCACCGTCACCAACCTGCGTGGCGTGCCCTACATGGTGCAGTTCAAGGGCAACCCGGAGATTCCGGGCCACGGCATGATGGCGCACGCCGACTGGCTGCGCTTCGCGGTGGATTCGGGGCAGGGTGATCGCGACGGCGAGTGGATGTTTCCCGATGAGCGCGTCGTCGCCGGCCCCAGCCATGCCGGCGGTCCGGCCTGGCAGGCCTTCATGGAAGGCGCGCTCGCCTCGTCGGCGTTTCCCGCTGGCCTGCGTTTTCGCGAGGTAGCCCGGCCATGGACGGACTACGACCAGCGCGTCGTGATCGTGCCCGGCAAGGACGGCATGGCGACGCCGGTGCCGCTGCCGCCGGCCTGGGCGGAGGGCGACGGCGAGCAGGGCGATTACCGCTTCGTGGCCGTGGATGGCGGGGCCATGGACAACGAGCCGTTTGAACTGGCGCGCACGGAGCTGGCAGGCACGTTGGGCCGGAACCCGCGCGAAGGCGGCAAGGTGAATCGCATCGTGATCATGCTGGATCCGTTCCCCGAAGCGGAGGCGCCAGGGCCTGCCGAGGCGGCCACGACCAACCTGATCGAATCGATGGCCTCGCTGTTTGGTGCATGGAAGCAGCAGGCGCGCTTCAAGCCCGAAGAAGTCGCCCTGGCGCTGGATACCACGGTGTACAGCCGCTTCATGATCGCGCCCAGTCGTCCCGGGGTGGATAACGGGCCGCGCTGGATTGGTGGTCGTGCCCTCGCGGCCGGTGCGCTGGGCGGCTTTTCCGGCTTCCTCGCCGAGGCCTACCGCCACCATGACTTCCTGCTGGGGCGGCGCAACTGCCAGCGCTTTCTCGCGGAGCGCCTGCTGGTGCCCGCGGCCAACCCGATCTTTGCGGGGTGGATCGATGATCCGGCCCTGAAAGACTACGTGCGCGAGATCGATGGCGAGCTTTTCGCCCCGGTGATCCCGCTCGTCGGTGGGTGCCAGGCGTTGCACGAGCCTGTGCCGGCGTGGCCTCGCGGCACGTTCGCGGTGGAATCGCTCATGCCGCAGGTGGAGAGCCGGATGCAGCGACTCTACAAGGCGGCTACCGCGACGTTCGGCGGCCGCTTTGCCACGTGGCTGGCGTGGCGTTTCTACCTGCGCCGCAAACTTCTCGACCTCGTCTCAAGCCGTTTGCGCAATGCCCTGAAGGACTTCGACCTTTTGTGATATTTGACGAGGGGCTTCGAGGCGGGCAATGTCGGTGGAATGAACCTGCACCCGAGGAGTGCGTCCTATGCAGCGTGTGATGTCCGGTTGGTCCCTGGGTGTGGCGGTGGCGATGCTCGCCGGCTGCGCCGGCCACGGCACCCTCCCACCGCCCAAACCCACGATCGATGTGGCCCGCGACACCCAGGAGGCGCGGCAAGCCTACGCGAAGGGGGACATGGAGCACGCCGCCGGGTTGTACGAGGCCATTGTCGATGCCGAGCCCGACAACGCCGATGCGTGGTTCCACCTCGGCAATGCGCGCTTCCGCCTGCAGAAGCCGGACGAAGCCGTGGTGGCGTATGGCCGCGCGATCCAGGTGCGGCCCGGCTATGCGCAAGCGCAGTACAACCTGGGCGTCGTCAGGCTCAAGCAGGCGCAGGCTGCCATGATCGCCAGCGCTGAGGCCGGCAAGCCCGGTGATGCCTTGCGTCGTGACAGCGCGCGCATCGCCCAGCGCCTCTCGCGCGTGGCCGATGACGTCGGTACGCGCAGCAAGGGCGATGGTGGCGCGCCGCCTTTCATCGTCGAGCCGGATGACCACCCATGAGCGGCCTTTCACCTGCGTGAAACTACGCAGGCGTAAAGGCTTGCCATCGGCCTGTTGGGATATGGCAACCATGCAAATTCGGTAGTAGTTTCGGCCGCGGGGAGTCCGAAACCACTGACGTGAGCTTGGCTATGGCCACAACTTCCATCGCTCCGCGAGCCATCGTTTTTGAAGACCACGGCGGGCTGGCGTCCGCATTGGCCGACCTGCTGCAGGCGCGGCTGGGTTACGACGTGGCGGCGTGTGCGGGTTGTATCGAAGAAGCCTTGCGCGTCGCGCACGTCGAGCGTTGTGACGTGGCGGTCGTGGACCTGGATCTGCAGGGGGTGATGGCGTACCCCGCACTGGATGAGCTGCAGCGGCGCGGTATCCCCTATGTGATCGCCACGGGCACCTGGCCCATGGATATCCCCAGCCGGTACCGGGCACCCATGGTGCGCAAGCCGTACAGCGCGCAACAGCTTGAGCAGGCGATTCGCGAGGCCAGCGCCGGGCGGCCCTGTTAGGCCAGCCGCTGGCGGGCATGGATTGCAAGCGGGGCGGTGTCCGTCCACGCTAGGGGAATGATGAGAAAACGTCGGATGCTTGCCCGTACCCTGGCTGGTGGTGCTGCCGGCCTGCTGCTGTTCCTTTCGGGGGCATGGGGTGCCCTGGCACTCAGTTACCAGTTGCCGGGGCCGCCGGGTGTCCGGGTGACGGGCGCGGTGGTGTGGTCGGCGGTGTATCTCGCGCTACTCGTGGCCTTCCTTGGCTGGCGCGTGGCGTGGGCGCCCATGGTTCTCGTCGCCATGCTTGGCGTGTTGATCGCATGGTGGACCACCATCCAGCCGCGCAACGACCGGGTCTGGGCGCCCGACGTGGCCCGCCTGCTTTCGGGTGAGATCCATGGCGACCGGGTCACCCTGCACAACGTGCGCGACTTCACCTGGCGCACCGATGACGACGCCGATGCGCACTGGGAAACCCGTGAGTACGACCTGAGCCAGCTTGTTTCGGCCGACGCCGTGCTTTCGTATTGGTCGAGCGAGGCGATTGCGCACGCCATGCTCTCGTTTGGCTTTGCGGACGGACGGCACGTGGTGTTCTCGATGGAGATCCGCCGCGAGAAGGGTGAGGCGTTTTCCGAGGTGGGCGGTTTCTTCAAGCAATTCGAACTCGTGCTGATCGCCGCCGACGAGCGCGACATCATCCGCGTACGGACCAATGTCCGCGGCGAAGACGATTACCTGTTCCCGCTGCGCATGCCGCCCGAGGCGATGCGTTCGCTGTTCGTGTCGTACGTGCAGGCCGCCAACCGGCTGGTCGACGAACCGCGCTTCTACAACACGATTACCTCGAACTGCACCACGATCGTGTACCGCATGGCGCGCCGCATCGATACCGGCCTACCGATGGATATCCGCCTGCTGCTCACCGGCTACCTGCCCGAATACCTCATGGATAACGGTGCGCTGGATAACCGCATGCCCGTGGACGAATGGCGCCGGCTGGGGCGTATCACCGACCGCGCCCGGGCAAGCCAGCCGGGCGACGATTTCTCCGCGGTGATCCGTCAGGGTGTGCCACCGGCGGTGCTGTTGCCGGACGCGCCGCCATCGGAGGCATCGCCGTCATCCGGGGATTCCACCTTGAAACCCTTCGCCGCGAGCGCCGACAGATAGCCCTGGGCGCCTAACAGGTCATCCAGCGGCACGATCGCCACGGTCTGCGGATTGGCGGCTACCTCGGTATCGACGGCGGCGAGCCAGCGCGTGCGTACCTGCGCGGGCACGTCGGTGAGGCCAATGCGCTGGGCGAGGCCACTTTCGGTGGCGGCATCCAGGCAGGTGGAAATCTGCTTCGCACGGCGCTCGTCACGCAGGGCGGCGACATCGCCGGTAGCCCATGCGTTGGCGCGTTCCCGCATGGCCGCCAGCTGCGGCTCGATGTTGTCGACGCTTTGTGTGAAGCACGAGAGATCATCCAGCGTCGAGCGCTTGAACTCCTTCACCACCGAGCGGGGATCGTCCACCATCAGCGTGTATTCCACCGGCACCTGCTTCACGTTGTGTGCCTTGGCCATCGCCACGACGGTATCGGTGATGTAGCCCGATTTGCGCAGGCCCGATTTCTTCACCGCCTGTTTGTAAAGTTCGATGGCCGCGAAGATGGGGCGGTATTTTTCTACCTTGCGTTCGTCGCCGATGTAGCGCGCTTTCACTACGAGCCAGCGTGCGTAGACATCCGGCGGCACGCTTTCCTCGAGCGTCTTGCCATCGGGCGAATTGCGCACGCCAATGAGCGAGGGCAGCAACGCGAGCTTGCCGAAGAAGCCGACGTTGGGTTTGATCTCCGTGTGCGGCGGCAGGATAAGCGCCCCGGCATGGGCGAGCGCGTCGTCGAGGTCGTCCGTTTTCCAGGTGATGTTGCCGGGAATGGGCGAGAGCGTGCCGAGGATCAGCAGCACATGGTCGCCACGGGTTGCCTTCCACAGGCCGGGGCCGGGTTGCACGCCGCTGACCGTCACCGCATCGAGCGTGGGGATGCTCGTCGCCGGCGGTGGAACCTGGGGATCGGCGCTCGTGCCGCCAAAGGCGAGGGCAGGGGCGATGATCAGGGCGGAAGCGAAGGCCAGCAGGGGGAGGCGTAGGCGTCGGGTCATGCGCGAAGTCTAGCCGAGCGCAGGGGGAGGGATGATGACCGCAAGGAACCCTACTCGCCTCGCATTCACGTCGACGCGCCGTGAAGGTTTTGACAAGCGTTCTTCCGTTGTGGAGCCGTTGCGGGAACGCTAAGCTTTGCCGTCCGACCGTAAGAACCCAACGACATGGGGCCGGCGGCATAACACGCGCGCTGGAGCATTCGCGTCCCCATGGCCCTGGTGATCTACGACATCCCGTTCAATCCCGACCTGGCCGGCCTGTGGCACGTCCAGTTGAACGGTGTGCCGACGGAAAATTTCGATTCCCGCGTGGCGGCTATCGCTTATGCGGTGCAGCAATCGAAGCTGCTGGGCACGCAGGGGCAGGGTCAGGTCCAGGTGCTGGTTTCCGTCGAAGGCGCGGATGGTGTCTGGCGTGAATTCGAGTCGAACGCCAAGCGCCCGGTGCAAAGCCTTCAGTAGGCGCTCCACATAGCGTTGATGCGCGATGCATACGATGGGGAGGATCGAGGAGGATCCACCCGACTATGGCACATCGCAAAATCGGTTATTTCGACGTCGAAGGCTCGTGCTACGTGGCCAAGCCCGGCCGTTGGCGCGGCAAATATGTCATCAGCGAAGACGGCGACGAGCTGAAGGAAAAGCTGTGCGTCACCCTGCACGATAATGAAGAGGATGCGTGCGCCGAAGGCATGCGCCTCGGTATCGCCGCCGCGCGCCAGTTGATGAAAGAGCGCGAAGGGTTTGACCCGGGTGAAGATGAGTAGCTCCCCGCCCGGCGCTGCATAGCTCGTGCCACAAAGCGCCGCGCAACGCGGCGCAAACTATTCCGAATGGCCGATGGTGCCCGCCGTTTACACGGCGTAGGTTTTCATTGCGGCCCCGTGAATGTTGCGTTTTTCGCATGTTCTCCCTGCCGCCAGTCCCAGCCCCACTCCCCTAAAGGCTTCGGAGACTCACAATGAGAACGCACGCACACAGGGCGCTTAGGCGCCACGGGCTCGCTTTGTCCATCGCCGCCGCACTCGCTTGCGCCTGCGGCACCCTCCACGCGCAGAACGCCCCGCCGCAACCGGCGCAGGGCGCGCCTCCACCACCGCCTCCCGCCCAGGGTGACCAGAAGGGCACCACGGAACTTGCGGCGATCACCGTCACCGGTTCGGCCTTGCCGCGCATCGATGTGGAGACGCCGTCGCCCGTAACGACTATCACGGCGGAGCAGATCCAGAAGAGCGGCCTCACCACCGTGTCCGACGTGATTCGCGCCGTGTCGGCCGATAACAGTGGTTCCATCCCGCCCGCATTCACCGGTGGTTTCGCCGCCGGTTCCTCGGGCGTGGCGCTGCGCGGCCTCACGGTCAATTCGACCCTGGTGCTGATCAACGGCCGGCGCGCGGCCAACTATCCGTTGGCGGATGACGGTCAGCGCGCGTTCGTCGATCTCAACACCATTCCGTCGAACGCGATTGAGCGTATCGAAGTGCTGAAGGATGGCGCATCGTCGCTGTACGGTGCGGATGCGATCGCTGGTGTCGTCAACATCATCCTGCGGCCGAGCTACCAGGGCACCGAACTCAGTGCCGACCTGGGTACGTCGCAGCACGGCGGCGGCACGACGAAGCGCGCTACGGTGTTGTTCGGTGGTGGCGATCTGAAGAAAGATGGCTGGAACGCGTACTTCAGTGCGGAGTACCAGAAGGATGAGCGGATCAAGGTGGGCGACCGCGGCTATCCGTACAACACCACCGACACCACGCGCAGCGGCGGCAATAACCTGATCGGTGGCCAGCCTTCGCAGAACTCCGGCTCGCCGTACGGTAATGTCACGCCGGGCACCCTGAGCCGTCCGGGTGACGTGACCTCGGGCGTCGCCGACGCAGGTGCACTGTCGCAGCCGCTCAGTTCGTGCGGGGCCGGCAGTTCGCTGGTGACCAACGACCCGAGCAATCCAGGCAGCTATTGCGCGTTCAACCGCACGCGTTACTTCGACATCGCGCCGCTGATGGAGCGGCAGGGCCTCTATGGCCGCTTCAACCTCAAGATAAGCGATAGCGCGACGGCCTATATCGACGCGAGCTACTACCAGGTGCGCACGGAGTTCCGCGGGCCACCTCCGCAGATCCAGGCGAGCACGCCGAACAACACCAATGCGATCGCGCTGCCGGCGACCTTGCCCGATGGTTCGCTCAACCCGAACAACCCGTTCGCGGCGGAAGGCAAGGCGGCCCTGATCAACTACACGTTCCCCGGCATTCCGGGCGGCGGCGACAACAAGAACCACAACCTGCGGATCACGGGCGGCGTCACCGGCACGTGGGGCGATTGGTCGTATGACACGGCGCTCGTTTTCAGCCACGACTCGCTGGATGTGAGCATCCCTGGCCTGCTCAACTACGATGCGCTGATCGCGGCGGTCACCAATGGCACGTACAACTTCCTCAATCCGTCGGCGAATTCGCCGGAGCTGATCCGTGCGCTCGGGCCCACGCTGAAGAAGACCTCGACCAGTGATCTTCAATCCTTGGATTTCAGGGTGAGCCGCCCGCTGATGGATCTGCCTGGTGGTTCGCTGGGTCTCGCCACAGGTATCGACGTGCGCCACGAAGAGCAGTATGACCCGGATCTCAATCCGAACCTCGCGGCGCAGGGTCTGGGTGTCGCACATACGCGGGGTAATCGCACCGTGACCGGCGCGTACGTCGAACTCGATGCGCCGTTCCTTGAATCGCTGGAAGCGGATGTGTCTGGCCGCTACGACCACTACTCGGATTTCGGCAAGAGCTTCTCGCCGAAGATCGGCCTGAAGTGGAAACCCATCGATGAGCTGGCGTTCCGTGGCACGTTCTCGAAAGGGTTCCGTGCGCCGAGCTTCTCGGAGAATGGTTCGAGCGAGTCGGAAGGGTTTGCGACGTATACGCCCCCTGCGGATTTCCAGGCGGCGCATAACAACAGCGGCTATGTACAGCCGTACCCGATCGCCTACCTCACCGCAGCCAATCCGAAGGTGAAGCCGGAGCGCTCGAAGAGCTGGACGTTCGGCATCCTGTTCCAGCCCACCCAGGACATCAGCGCCACGCTGGATTACTACCGGATCAAGAAGACGGGCGTGATCAGCCAGCAGGACCCGGCGGCGGTGCTGGCCGCGTACTACGCGGGCGAGCCGCTGCCGCAGGCATCGAGCATCGTGGCGGACGTACCTGACCCGGCAGCGCCCGGTGCGCTGGCCCGTCCCCTTGTGGTCGTAGCGCCGTACGTGAACCAGAACGCGCTGGAGACGAAGGGTATCGATCTCGACGTGAAGGGTGGCTTCAACCTCACCGAGAACACGCGGTTCACGAGCGAGATCAACCTCACGAAGATCATCTCGTGGGTGCTCACCCTGCAGGATGGTACGAACGAGGAGTTCGTCGGCACGCATGGGCCGTATGGCGTGTCGTCGGGCGCGGGCACGCCGCGCTACCGTGGCTCGTGGGCGAACAGCCTGCAGATGGGCAAGCTCAACATCACCAGCACCATCTACTACACCAGCGGGCTGAAGCTGACCGAGCCGGATGTCGGGCCGGGGTGCCAGTCCACCAACACGCTGACGGGGGCAGATTTCCCCGCATCCTGCCGCATGTCGTCGTATACGCAGGTGGATTTCACCGGGCGTTACGACATCAACGACAAGGTGGCTATCACGGCGTCGGTGTTGAATGCGTTCGACCGCAAGGCGCCGTTCGATCCGCTTAACTACGCCTCGTTCAACTACAACCCGACCTGGTCGCAGGCGGGCGTGGTGGGGCGCTTCTTCACCGTGGGCGTCAAGGTCAAGCTGTAAGGCCGTGCGCGGCGAGGGCGGCGGCGTCGGTGACTTCGACGCCGTCGTTCCTTACCGCCAGGCAGCCATCGGCGCGCAGGCGGGCCAGCATGCGCGTCACCGTGGCCGCGCTCATGCCCAGGTACGAGCCGATGTCATCGCGCGACATCGGCAGGGGCAGGAAGGTGGTATCGGGTTCGACCTGGCGGCGCCGCGTGAGCAGTTCGGCCAGGAAGGATGCGACGCGGGCAAGGGCAGGCGCATCACCGCCCGGCGTGGCCGCGCGGCGTTCCTGCCGACGCAGGCCGCGCAGGTGGTTTGCGATGGCGTCGTCGTGCTCGCACAAGGCGTCCGTGGCCGCGCGCGGGAAGCGGCAGAACCACGTCTTGCCCACTGCGACGACCGAGGCGGTGTGCTGTCCCTGGCGGTTGGTATCCAGCGCGAACAGTTCGCCGGGCAGGTGGAAAGCAAGCACGCGGCCGCCAGCCACGGTCATGGCCAGGCCGGAAAGCACGGCATACGAAGCAAGGTGTGGCGCATCGGGTTGCACCAGGCGGTCGCCATCGGAGAACGGCCCGACGCGCTCGACGATATCGCGCATGGCCAGCAGTTCCGCAGCGCCGCCGCGGGTGGCCTGGCAGGCGTGGGCGTGCCGGCACGAATCATTGCAGCAGGCCGCGCCACGGCGCAGGGCCGGCGGGGGCAGGGCGACATCGGGGGCGTAATGCAACACGGATGAACCTCCCGCCCGCTTCGGGCGCGCAGGCCCTATTTTAGGTCGCAGGTATCTGCGCCATCGGGACGGTCAGGTGGGTGCGCCCAAATGCCGCAGGGGCGGGCTGTATTGACGAATTGTTGGATTTCCGCTAACAAGGCAGCGGGGGAATACCAGTAAAGGGGGCCGCCAAGGCCATGGCAAGTCGTTCGTCGCTGTCCGATCACCTTGATACCACCCACGCTCAGGCACTGCCGGATGGCTGTATGCCAGGGCATGTCGCACCGTTCGTGATGCGCTATGGCGTGGATTTCCTAGTCGCCATGCAGCGCGCCGCCGGCCCGAAGGCCAACACGCGCGCCGCGGAAGAAGCCGAACCGGCCTGACTTAGAGGTTCTCCTCGCATCATTTTCGGGAACCGCTGCACCGTGTCGTGCAGGCGGTTCATTCGCTTGCGCGAATGCGTGTATCCAGCGGCGTTCGCCGCCTTGTCCTTGGTGGGCCGAGGGGACGCCGGGTGGGCAGTCCCTTGGGGCCGCCAGTCGCGGACCTTCGGACCGGGCCGTAGCACCCCTTCGCGAAAATCGTGGCGCTTGGCGGCCCTCCGCTCATGTCGGCCCCAAGGGCCTGCCCACCCGGCAACCAGCGGTGAGGTTCGGCCCACCTGTAGGAGCGCGCTTGCGCGCGATCAGCCCACGAAGCGGTGATGCGGCAGACCATTTTGCTCGCGCGGGTCGGGCGCGTGGTCTTTACACCCAACCGACACGGCTTCCGTTCTTCGTCGGCTGATCGCGCGCAAGCACGCTCCTACAAGAGCGGGGCATCGGCGTGCGGGCTTGTGCGACACGCAACGGGACGTGTGGGCTCGGAGGCGGTCAGGCCCTGGGGGCCGACATGAGCGGAGGGCCGCCGAACGCAGCGCTAATCGCGACAAGGGAGCTACGGCCCGGTCCGAAGGTCCGCGACTGGCGGCCCCCAGGGCCTGACCGTCTCCGACCGCCGAGGACATCCAGCCTAAGGCGGCGCAAGCCGCTCGCCACACGCATTCGCAATAGCGAATGAACCGATCACCGGGCGTGGTGCAGGGGATGACCGAAAAATGCGCGGTAAGCCGAGAAGGCGGCCGACTGGCTAGCGAGCGGCGGGCTGTGTCGCGGGTGCGCGGCCGTCGTCGGGTACGTCGCCCGCCGGGCCGCCCTTGCGGATGGCGCCGATGACGAAGATCGCGAGCATCGCCACGATCAACGCGATGAGGGCGTAATAGCGCGTGCGCTTCATGGGCTCTTCGGTCTTCATGCGCGCAGTGTCCGCGCGCGCGGGTCAAGGAAATGGAATGCGCGCGTTACGCCGGCGTGCCGTCCAGCAGATCGGCCACGGCATCCACCAGCGCATGCACCGAAAACGGCTTGCTGAGGATCGCGCAGCCTTCGGGTAGCACCGGGCTATCCGAAAACGCCTCCCACGCGTAGCCGGTAATGAACAGCACCGGCAAGCCGGGCTGGCGCTCGCGCGCAGCCTGCGCGAGACGCCGGCCATCCATGCCTGGCAAGCCCACGTCGGTGACGAGCACGTCGGGCCGGTCGTCGGCTGCCAGCAACAGGAGCGCCTCGTCGCCCTCGGCGCAATCGCTGACGGTATAGCCGGCCTCTTCGAGCACTTCGCGGGTCAGCGAGCGCAGCATGTCTTCGTCTTCCACCAGCAGCACGTGCTCGCCGCCGCCGCGTCGCGCCGGGTTTTCGATATGCGAATGCCGTGCGGCCGGTGCACCCACATGGCGGGGCAACCACAGGCTTACGGTGGTGCCGCGCCCCGGGGCCGAGGTGATGATGGCGCGCCCCCCGGTCTGCCGGGCGAAGCCATCCACCATGGACAAGCCAAGGCCGGTGCCCTGGCCGATTGCTTTGGTTGTGAAGAAGGGATCGAACGCTTTCTCGACCACGGCGGCGGACATCCCCGTGCCCGTATCGGTGACCTCGACGACGACGTAATCCGCCGGGCCCTTGCCGATGTCGGTGCGGGCGGCGTTGCGCGTGGCGATGGTGAGGTTGCCCCCGTGCGGCATGGCATCGCGGCCATTGATCGCAAGATTGAGGATGGCGCTTTCCAGCTGGCTGGCATCCGATAGCGTGCGCCACAAGCCGTCCATCATCCGCACATCGAGGCGTACCTGTTCGCCGAGTAGCGGTCGCAGCAGCAGGTCGAGCCCGTGGACGATGGCGTTCGCATCGACGTCCGAAAGCGAGAGCGCTTGCTGGCGCGAGTAGGCGAGCAGGCGGTGGGTGAGCCCCGCGGCGCGCTGCACGGCGCCGCTCGCGGCATCGAGCAGGCGCCGCGAGCCTTCCACACGGCCTTGTTCGATCCGCTCGGTCACCACTTCGATCGCGCCGCCGATGCCGCCCAGGATATTGTTGAAATCGTGGGCGATGCCGCCGGTGAGGCGGCCGAGTGCTTCGAGCTTCTGCGCGTGGCGCAACTGATCGTCCATGTGCCGGCGCCGCTGCGTATCGCGGCCCATGCCGTAGATCACGTCGCCATCGGGCACGCCGGTCCAGGCGAACCAGCGGTAGCTGCCATCCTTGCCGCGCAGGCGCAGCTCGAGGTCTTCCACCACTTCGCCCTCGACCATCTGGCTGACGGCATCGCGTGCGCGGTCGAGGTCCTCGGGGTGGATGAGCTCTTCGAAGCCCACGCCAACCAGTTCGTTCGGCTCATAACCCAGCTCCGTACGCCACGCCGGGTTGAGATCGCGGTAGTGGCCATCGCGGGTCATCACGACATACAGGTCGCGAGCGATGGCCCAGACCTGGTCGCGTTCGCGGGTACGCTGGTCGATTTCCACTTCCAGCGACGCATTGAGCTCGCGCAGGGCTTGCGTGGTGCGCACGGCTCGCGTCGTCTCGTTGGTGATGGCATACATGCCGTACACCTCGCCGTGCTCGTCGCGCAGCGGGGCATACGAGAAGGTCCACCAGGTTTCTTCATCGAAACCGTGCCGGGTCATCCGCAGTGGCATGTCGACGTGCAGCGTGCCTTCACCGGCGAGCGCGCGCTCGACGGTGGCGACCACGTCATCCCAGACCTCCGGCCACAGTTCGGGGAAGGTCTTGCCGATGGCGCCCTGCACGCGCCGGCCGAGCATGTCGCGGTAAAGGTCGTTGAAGAAGAACAGCTTTGTCGAAGCCACGGCGAGGAACATCGGCCGCGGCGTATCGAGCATGGTGGCGAGCATGACCTTGAGCGCGCGTGGCCAATCTTCAACCGGCCCCAGCGCGGTGCGGGTCCAGTCGAACGCGCGGATTTCCGCGGCGGTTTGCGAACCGTCCGGCAGGAATGCGTAGCGATCGGCGTGGGCGGTCATGGGCGGCTCAGGGCGTGAAGGTGTCCACGCTACCGGATACCTGCACACCGCGTTGCCAGACAGCCCGGATATGCGTGGTCGCTTCGATGTCCCTGGACGGGTCGCCGTCGAGCACGATGAAATCCGCGCGCTTGCCGTTGGCGATGACGCCGCGATCCTCCAGGCCGAGCAGTTCGGCCGCGCGCTGGGTGGCTACCTGGATCGACTGCAGCGGGGTAAGCCCGGCGTCCACCATGAGCGCCAGTTCGCGATGCTCCGCGAAGCCCGGGATGCGGAGCGGCGTGGCGCCGGCGTCGGTGCCGAAGCCGATCTTCACGCCCGCGTCGTAGAGCGCCTTGAGGTTCTGTTCGTTGGTCTTCAGTGCCGCCTCGTTGACCGGCGTGGAGCCATCGTTCTGCACCTTGTCGCGCCATGCGCCGTCGGCGAACTGCGTAGCCAGCGCGGGCTGCACCGCATGGGCGAAGAACGGCTGGTCCATCCAGGCCGGGTGCCGGGCATAGATGAAGGCGGCCTCGTTGAGATCCAGCGTTGCGATGTACCAGGTGCCGTGCTGCTTCATCGCGTCGATGAAGCCCTGGTCCACGGGCTTGTCGCGTACGCCATGGGCCAGGATATCGACGCCATCGTCCACGAGCTGGCGCGCGTCGGCGAGGTAGTAGATGTGGGCGGCGACACGCAGGTGCTTCGAGTGTGCCTCGGCGATGACCGCGCGCCAGATCTCCGGCTTCATCTTCACCGGCAGGCTGCCATTGAAGTCGTCCACCCATACCTTGATGAGATCGGTGCCGCGGGCCGCGGCGGCATCCACGGCGGCGCGCGCTTCGTCGGGCGTGGCGGGGCGGTCGAGCTGGTTGGTACCGGCCTGCATCATTTTCGCCGGCGGGGCGCCGTTGGGGACGCCGATGCCGTGGTCCGCCCCGAACAGATCGGCGCCCTCGGCCTTGCCGGCATGCAGGTCGGTGCGCAGCGGGTAGAACACATCGGCGTTGTTCAGCCCCAGGGACGTCACCGTGGTGACCCCGTACGCGCGCCACTGGCGAAGCTGGCGCAGCGCGTTGTCGCGGTTATAGAGGGCAGGCTGGCCACTCTTCGTGCCATCGACGAGGCCGATGTGGCCGTGGTCGGAAACGAGGCCCGGGATGATCGTCTTGCCGGTGTAGTCGACGACCCGGGTGCCGTCCGGCATCTTCACCCGCAGGCCGGGACCCACGATCGAGAAGTGGTCGCCATCGACCACGAGGGTCACGTCATCCCGTGGCGGCGCGCCCGTGCCATCGATCACCCGGGCCCCGCGGATGACGGTGGCGGCCTGGGCCCCCGTCGCGGCGGCGAGCAGGGCGGTGGCGAGGAGCAGCGGTCGGTGGAAAGCCATGGGGACATCCTTTAAAGCGTCGGGTAGCCCGTTACGGATAATGCACGATCCGCGAAGGGCATGTGGTTGCGAATGCGTTACTGGCGCCATTGTCACGCCTGCTGCACGCCGGGCACCGGACGCTGGTCACACCCACAGGTGCGGAGGTGTGCGATGGACGAACAGAAGACCCCGGTCGCGGATAAGCAGAAGGGCGGCATCGGTTACGTACTGCTGTGGATCCTGGGCGTACCGATCCCCGTGCTTATCCTCATCGCGCTGGTGCGCGGCTGTACCTGAGGCGGCTAAGCTGGCGGCTTCCCGGATGGAAGCCGCCCCGTGTCGCATAGCACCCTCCCGCGCAGCCCTGGCATCGACCTGCTGCGTGGCGCCAGCATCCTCCTCGTGGTGGTCCACCACCTTGGCCTGCGTCTGCCCTTGCACAAGACGGATGCCGCGCTCTGGCTGCCGGTGTTCCTGCTCAAAGGGTTCATCTACAACGGCTACGAGGCCGTTTTTCTTTTCTTCGTGATATCCGGGTTCCTGATTACCCGGCACGTGCTCGAGCGCGATGGCGCGCTTCCGACGGTGGACTGGCGCGCGTTTTACAAACGCCGCGTCGCGCGCATCGCGCCCTGCCTGCTTGGCCTTATCGGGGTGTTGCTGGCCTGCCACGCGATGGGCGTGCCGAACTACGTGATCGACAAGCCCGGGCAATCGCCGCTGGGCGCGACCGTTTCCGCGCTTACCTTCACGCTCAACGTGTACGAGGGGCGCACCGATTGGCTCCCGGGTGGCTGGGACGTGCTGTGGTCGCTGTCGGTGGAGGAGGTGTTCTACCTCGCGTTTCCCCTGGTCTGCCTGACCCTGGGGCGCACCCGCTGGCTGGTGCCTGCGCTGGCACTGCTGGTGCTGTCGGTACCGTTCACGCGCGCAGCGATCACAGATAACGAGATCTGGCAGGAGAAGGCCTATCTGCCGGGCATGGGCGCGATCGCCGCAGGCGTGCTGGCGGCGCTGGCGCGTGCACGGTCCGGTGTCCCTTGCCGCGGTGCCCGCTGGGCGCTCGCGGCGGCAGGCATCGCCGGCCTCGTGCTGGTGATGTTTTCCGGCGGCTGGCTATGGCGGGCGGTCCACGAGGGCTACATGCTGATCCTGATCGGCGCGGCCGTGGCCCTGGTCGTCGCATCGCCCGAAGATGGCCGCGCGGTGCCTTATACGGGATGGCTGCAAGCGATGGGCCGAGCCAGCTACGAGATCTACCTCACGCATATGTTCGTGGTGTTTACGCTGGTCGGCATCGCCCGCATGACCGCGACGGACAAGGCATGGGGGTGGCTGTGGTATGCACCGGCCGTGTTGCTTGCGTGGGCGCTGGGGCATCTGGTGTCGGTGTATTTTTCCGAGCCCGCCAACCGCGCGTTGCGCCGGCGTTTGCTCAGGCCTGCTTCCGCGACGGCGCCTGCGGCGTAGCGGGTACCGCTTCCGCGAAGCTCTCGGCGTGCTCGGCAGGGCGGATCTTCGCGCCGCGCGCCACGGCCAGGCCGTGGGTGAGTTCCGCGCCGAGCAGGACGATGATCGATGCGTAGTAGACCCAGGTGAGCAGGACCACGATCGCGCCGGCGGGCCCGTAGGCTCCGCCGATGCTGGCGCGGTCGATGTACAGGCTGATCAGGAATTTGCCGGCGACGAAGAGCAGGGCGGTGAGGATCCCGCCGCGCGCGGCATCGCGCCAGGCGATCTCGGCATCCGGCAGGATCCGGTACATCGCGCCGAAGGCGATGACGAACACGCCGAATGAAATGACCGCCTCGACGACTTGCCACGTGACGGTGTCGCCGGGAATCAGCGCCTGGATCAGGCTGCTCACCACGAACGAGATGATCAGCAGGAAGGCGATGCCGATAAGCAGGCCGAACGCCCGTGCCCGCGTGCTGAGCCAGCCGGCGACAGCCTCGCCTGGCTTGGCGCGGATCTTCCAGACGCGGTTGATCGTGGACTGGAGTTGGGCGAAGACGGCCGACGCGCTGAAGATCGTCACGCACAGGCCGATGATGCCGACCACGTTGCCCAACTTGGGCCGTTGCTGCGCGTTGTCGATCACCAGCTTCACCGCCGCCGCGCCTTGCTGGCCGATCACGTTGGTAAGGCTCTCCACCAACTGCGCCTGCCACTGGTCGCCCAGCGCGGAAAGTATCCATAGCAGGAGCACCAGCAGTGGTGCGAAAGACAGCGCGGAGTAGAACGACAGGGCGGCAGCGCGGGTCATCAGCTCGTCATCGCTGAAGCCGTTGGTCGCGGTAACGACCGATGTTTTCGTCAGTTCGAACCAGCGTCGAAAGCGCATGCCAAAGGGGCGGAGCCCCAGGGGGCCCCGCCCATCCTTGCTTAATGGTGACGGTCGCGATCGCGCATCTGGTCAGCGGCCTTGCCTACTTCCTTCTGCACCTTGCCCGCGTTTTTCTCGATGTTGCCGGCGGCTTGTTTGGCGTGGTTGCCGGTGAGCTTGCCGGCGGCTTCCTTCATGGCACCCTTTACCTCGTGTTTCATGCCTTCGGTACGGTTCTTGTCCATGGTGGATCCCTCGTCGCTCTGCGCCATTCGCAGCGCACACGGTGTACCGTTTTCTGGCATTACAGGTGCGTGAAGCGCATGCGAGGCAGCGTTCACCATGGCCCCGCCAGGCGGTACGATGGCCGCATGTTCTTTCCGTTACCGAAGACGGCCACGGCGCCGTTCTGCCCTTCCGAAGTCGCCGGCTCCATCGTCGTGGCCGAGGCCTTGCCCTGGTGGAAGAAAGCCCTGCGCTTCGCGGGCCCGGGCCTGCTGGTTTCCGTGGGTTACATGGATCCGGGCAACTGGGCCACGGATATCGAAGCAGGCTCACGCTTCGGCTACCAGCTGCTGTTCGTCGTGTTGCTCTCCAGCCTGGCGGCCATGTTGTTGCAATGCCTTGCGGCACGCCTAGGCATCGCCACGCGCCAGGATCTTGCGCAGCTCTCCAGCCAGCGCTATCCGAAAGCACTGGGGCGTGCACAGTGGGTGCTGGCGGAAATTTCCATCATTTCCTGCGACCTGGCCGAGGTGCTGGGCAGCGCGCTTGCGTTCAAATTGCTGTTCGGGGTGTCGTTACCCGTGGGCGTGGCGCTGACCGCGCTCGATACCTTCATCGTGCTGGGCTTGCAGGGCCAGGGCTTCCGCCGCGTGGAGTCGATCATCCTGGGCCTGGTCGGCACCATCGGTATCTGCTTCGTGGTGCAGCTTTTCCTGGTGGGACCGGACTGGCATGCCGTGGCCGCGGGCTTTGTCCCGTCGCTGCACGCGCTGGATAGCCGCGAGCCGCTGTATCTGGCGATCGGCATCCTCGGTGCGACGATCATGCCGCACAACCTCTATCTGCACTCGTCCATCGTGCAGACGCGCGCCGTCGCCGGCGAGCAGGGCAAGTGGTCGGCGATCCGGCTTACCCGGGTGGATACGATCTGCTCGCTGAGCCTGGCCCTGCTCATCAATGCCGCGATCCTCATCGTAGCCGCTGGCGCGTTCCACGCGAGCGGCCGGCGCGATGTCGCCGACATCGGCGATGCCTACCAGTTGCTGGCGCCGATCGCGGGTACGACGGTGGCATCGATCGCGTTCGCCATCGGCCTGTTCGCGTCCGGCCAGAGCTCCACGTTCACCGGCACCATCGCGGGGCAGGTGATCATGGATGGCTTCCTGCAGATGAAGATCCCGTGCTGGCAGCGGCGGCTGATCACGCGTGGGTTGGCCATCATCCCGGCATTCATTGGCGTCTGCGTCATGGGAGACCGGGCGATCGGCACGCTGCTGGTGGCCAGCCAGGTCGTGTTGAGCGTGCAGCTTCCGTTTGCCATGTATCCGCTGATCCGGTTTACCGATGATCGCGGCCTGATGGGGGCGTTCGCCAACAGCCGACTGGTATCGGTCAGCGCGTGGGCCCTGTTCGTGGCGATCTCCGCCGCCAATGCGTGGCTGGTCGCGCAGGTGGTTGGGCTGGCCTGACGAAAAAGGTCTTCGCGCCTTTCCGGGAGCCGCTGCACCGTGCCGTGCAGGCGGTTCATTCGCTTGCGCGAATGCGTGTATCTAGCGGCATTCGCCGCCGTGCCCTTGGTGGGTCGAGGAGACGCCGGGTGGGCAGGCCCTTGGGGCCGCCAGTCGCGGACCTTCGGACCGGGCCGTAGCGCCTCTTCGCGAAAAGCGTTGCGCCGGGCGGCCCTCCGCTCATGTCGGCCCCAAGGGCCTGCCCACCCGGCAACCAGCGGTGAGGTGGGTTGTAGGAGCGCGCTTGCGCGCGATCAGCCTACGAAGCGGTGATGCGGCAGACCTTCATCTTCTTCGCGCGATCCGGCGCATGGTCTTTGCGACCGACACGGCTCAGTGCCCCGCAGTGATCGCGCGCAAGCGCGCTCCTACAAGAGCGAGGCATCGGCGGCCCGGCTTGTGCGACACGCAACGGGACGTATGGACTCGGAGGCGGTCAGGCCCTGGGGGCCGACATGAGCGGAGGGCCGCCGAGCGCCATGCGTTTTGCGGCAAGGGAGCTACGGCCCGGTCCGAAGGTCCGCGACTGGCGGCCCCCAGGGCCTGACCGCCTCCGACCGCCGAGGACATCCAGCCTAAGGCGGCGCAAGCCGCTCAACACATGCATTCGCGACCGCGAATGAACCGATCGCGGTGCGTGGTACAGCGGGCGAACCCGGAATGCGTGAACAACAAAAAGGCCCGCGATCGCGGGCCTTTTCTGTGGCGCTATCTCGAAGTAGGAGCGGACGGAGGGCCGCAGCCTTGGGGAAGCGTGGACTGGGTGGTTAGCCGCCCGATGCGGCCGCGCCCAGGTGCGCCCCTACGGCGAGGCGCGGATCAGGCGTCAGCGCTGAGGCGGCTGGCGACTTCGCCCAGCCAGTCGTAGCCATCCATCTCGCCGCCGAAGAGGTCGAGACCGTTGCCATCCGACATGCGGCCGGCGGTGTATTCGAAAGTGGTAATGCCGTAATCGTTGCGAAGTTCGTTCATGGTTGTGTCTCCCAGTCTTCTTGTGTGACCGGTTGGTTCCATCAAGCCACGCCGCCGGTCTCTTGCGTGGTGGGGAATACGTATCGTTTGGTGAACAATCGACTCGTTAGGCTTTCGTAATGAGGTGATTGTACCACATTACTGAACCGCTGAGTTTCGTATTCCCTTAGTAGGGGCCCATCGAGCCCTTTCAAGGGCTGCAATGATTAAAAACTTGGACCGCGGATGTAAGGAAAAGGTTCAATCTTTTTTTCCGAAAAGTCTCAGAGGCGTTGCCTGCCTGGGACCTTCATCCGGCTTTCGTTCACCTGAGTGAGCCGATCCGTTAACCATAGTTTAACTCAACCGGCAGGTAACTGCCACGGCGGTGTTTGCAACCGTTCATATAAGAAGTCCGCGAGCTGGCGGACCTTGGGAGACAAGTGCCGGCTGCGTGGGTACACGAGCCAGACGGCGCCGTTCTCATCGCGCCAGGCGTCCAGCAGGGAGACCAGTCGGCCAGCCGCCAGATCGGCCTCCACGTAGAAGTCGGGCAGTTGGGCCATGCCCAGCCCGCGCAGGGCCGCGTCCAGGAGCGCCTGCCCCGAACTGGCCCGGTAACGGCCGCGGACGGGGCGCTGCCGCGGTTGCCCGTCCTCGAGGAAGATCCAGTGGTTGGCCGAGCCCAGCAGGAGCTGGTGGTCGACCAGCTCCTCCGGCGTGCGAGGTGCCGTCCGGCCGGCCAGGTAGGCTGGGGAGGCCACTACGAACAGCCGGCGCTCGCCCAGGCGGCGGGCCACCAGGTTGGAATCGGCCAGCAGGCCGGTGCGCACGGTCAGGTCGTAGCCTTCCTCGATCAGGTCCACCGTGCGGTTGGAGAAATCCATGTCCACGCCCAGCTGCGGGTGCATGGCCAGGAACTCATTGATAAGCGGTGCGACGTAGCGTTCACCATAGGTGGTCGCCATGCTGATCCGCAGGCTGCCCTGCAGGCCTTCCTGGAAATCGGCGATGGCCTGCTCGGCGGCATCGAAGCCTTCGAGCAGGTGGCGAGCGTGCTCGTAGTAAAGGCGGCCGGCATCGGTCAGGCCCAGCTTGCGGGTGGTCCGGTGCAGGAGCTGGGTGCCGAGGCGCTGCTCGAGGCTGCTGACCGCACGGCTGACGAAGGCGGTGGAAAGCCCAAGATGGCGGGCCGCCGCGGAGAAGCTCCCCAGCCGGACCACCTCGACGAAGGCGTCCATCCCGTCCCATGCGCGCATCGATTATTGCTCCCGGTAAAAGATGCTTGTCGGTACGCGTGACTAATCGGCGACGGCAAGGCTGGCTAGAATCCACGATCCACCCGGCCCTGGGCCGGTATCGATCGCCATTGTAAGAGGAATGACCGAGCATGAAGTCGCGCGCCGCTGTTGCCTGGGAAGCAGGAAAGCCCCTGTCCATCGAAGAAATCGACGTCCAGGGCCCGAAGGCGGGCGAAGTGCTCGTGCGCATCGTCGCCACGGGCGTTTGCCATACCGACGCCTTCACCCTCTCGGGCGCGGACCCGGAAGGTGCGTTCCCGGTGATCCTTGGCCACGAAGGCGGCGGCATCGTCGAGGAAGTGGGCGAGGGCGTGACCTCGCTCAAGGTCGGCGACCACGTCATTCCGCTGTACACGCCGGAATGTGGCGAGTGTTCGTTCTGCCGCTCGGGCAAGACCAACCTCTGCCAGAAGATCCGTGTCACCCAGGGCAAGGGCGTGATGCCGGACGGCACCTCGCGCTTCTCGATGGGCGGCAAGTCGCTGCTGCATTACATGGGCACCAGCACCTTCAGCGAATACACCGTGCTGCCGGAGATCTCGCTGGCCAAGATCAACAAGGATGCGCCGCTGGACAAGGTGTGCCTGCTCGGTTGTGGCGTCACTACCGGCATCGGTGCGGTGCTGAACACGGCCAAGGTGGAGCCGGGCGCGACCGTCGCGGTCTTCGGCATGGGCGGTATCGGTCTGTCGGTCGTGCAGGGTGCGGTAATGGCCAGGGCCAGCCGCATCATCTGCGTGGATACCAACCCGGCCAAGTTCGAGATGGCGAAGATGCTGGGCGCCACGGATTTCGTGAACCCGCGTGATTACCCGGATACGCCGATCCAGCAGGTCATCGTCGACCTGACCGATGGCGGTGTCGATTATTCCTTCGAATGCATCGGCAACGTCGATGTGATGCGTTCGGCGCTGGAGTGCTGCCACAAGGGCTGGGGCGAGTCGATCATCATTGGCGTGGCCGGTGCCGGCCAGGAGATCCGCACGCGTCCCTTCCAGCTGGTGACCGGTCGCGTCTGGCGCGGTTCGGCATTCGGTGGTGTGAAGGGCCGCACGGAATTGCCGGGTTACGTCGACCGCTACATGGGTGGAGAAATCAAGATCGACCCCATGATCACGTATACGATGGGGCTGGATGACATCAATCGCGCCTTCGACCTGATGCACGAAGGCAAGGCCATCCGTTCCGTCATTCTCTACTGAGTGCCCCGATGAACGAAACGATCGACCTGATCCGCCGTTACTACGACGCCTTCAACCGCGGCGACTGGGCCGGCATGCTCGACCTGCTGGATGAGCATGTGGCCCACGACGTGAACCAGGGCGGCCGCGAAACCGGCCGTGCCCGCTTCGCCGCCTTCCTGGATCGCATGAACGTGAGCTACAGCGAGCAGCTGAAGAACATCGTGATCATGGCGAACGAGAAGGGTGACCGCGCGGCGGCCGAGTACGTCGTGCACGGCGAATACAAAGCCACCGACGACGGCCTGCCGCTGGCCCAGGGCCAGACCTACGTGCTGCCGGGCGGTGCCTTCTTCGACGTGGCCGGTGGCAAGATCACCCGCGTCAGCAACTACTACAACCTCGAGGACTGGCTGGCCCAGGTGCGTCGTATCGACGTCGACTGACCTTGAACCGGAGGTGGTGGGGCCGCAGGTCTTCCCGTGACCCCCACCACCAAGGCAAGGCATGGCCTGGACCAACCCGTATTTCGACGCCACGAAGGCTCACCACGCGCCCGAGGGCTTCCGCAACCTCGAGCCCGAAACACGCGAACCCGGCGGCCTGAAGCGCTGGCGACGCGAGCGCAAGGAACAACAACTCCCTCGTCCACCCACCGAAGGCTACGAAGCATTCGCCCGCCGCTGGTGGCAGCCGGCCGACTTTGCCGGCAGCGATGACGCCGCCTGGTGGCTGGGCCATGCCACGGTACTCGTGCGCCGCCGCGGCCTTACCGTCATTACCGATCCGGTGCTGGGCAAGCGCGCTTCGCCCCTCTCCTTTGCCGGGCCGCTACGGCGCACGCCCACGCCGGCTGAGGTAGCCGCGCTGCCGCATATCGATGTGGTGGTGATCTCGCATAACCATTACGACCACCTGGACAGCGCCAGCGTGCACGCGATCGCACGCCGCTTTCCCAAGGCGGTGTTCCTGGTGCCGCTGGGGCTGAAGCGCTGGTTTGACAAGGAACGCATCGGCAACGTGCGTGAACTCGACTGGTGGGCTTCCACGGAAGTGGGTGGCTCGGTGTTTACCTTTGTCCCGGCGCGGCACTGGAGTGCGCGCACGCTATGGGATCGCAACCGTTCCCTGTGGGGCGGCTGGGTCATGGATCAGCAGGGCTACCGGTTCTGGTTCGCGGGCGATACCGGCTACTCGGAGAAGCTGGCCGAGATCGGCCGCCGGGCGGGGCCGATCGATCTGGCGGCGGTGCCCATCGGTGCTTATGCGCCGCGCTGGTTCATGCATGGCCAGCATGTGGACCCGGCCCAGGCGGTGCAGTTGCATCGGGAGATCGGCGTGCGCCGTTCGATTGCCATCCACTGGGGCGTCTTCGAACTGGCCGACGACCAGCTGGACGAGCCGCCGCGGCTGCTCGGCGAGGCGCTGGCGGAGCATGGCATGTCGGCCGATGAATTCATGCTTTTGAACATCGGCGGCCGGATTGCGCTTTAATGTGCGCCCCTCGTTCGTGAATACCCCGCCCATGCCCGCGCAAACGTTTGAACTCGAAGGCGAGTACGTTGAACTCAACCAGCTGCTGAAGCTTGCCGGCATCGCCGCCAGTGGTGGCGAAGGCAAGCATCTGGTGGCCGACGGCCTGGTGAGCGTGGATGGCGTGGTGGAGCTGCGCAAGACCTGCAAGATCCGCGCGGGGCAGGTGGTGTCCATCGACGATGAAGTGATCCGCGTCGTCTGAACCCGCCGCCCTTCGGGCAAAGAAAAAGCCGGTGCCTCGCGGCACCGGCTTTTTTCGTTCATGCGCTGGCGATTACATGCCGCCGGCGGAGGAGGACTTGGCCGGAGCCGTCTCGGTACCCGAGGTCTCGGTGCTCTTCTTGGCCTTGTGCTTCTTGTGGGTCGACTTCATCGAGCCGTTCTCGCTGCCCGCCTTGCTGGCCGACGTCGATGCGGCGGCCGGGTCAGCCGAGCTCTTCGAAGCAGCATCCTGCGCGAAGGCGGCGCCGCTCATGATGGTGCAGCCGGCGAGCAGGGCGAGGATCAGTTTCGTGTTGCGCATGACGAATCTCTCCTTGGAACTTTAGTGAGCGCCTTGGGCTTCTTGGCGGCAACGCCGGGCGCGGCGGCGTGGCTCGCTTCAGACCGGAATGGTGCGGTCGGTGCAGAAGCTATTCCTTTTTGCATGAATAAAGTGAATCTGCTTCTGCGGTTCCTAGGCATTCGTTCAGGTGGAAATTACAACTCGTTAAGTGATGGGGTGCATGGCCTACTGGAAATCGCGCGATACCGATCCAAAAGCCGGAAGCAGGTCACTGAAATCGAGTAGCCGGTGCGCCACCAGATGGCGTACGCCATCAATGGATTGCCACTGCCCATCCACGGCTAATAACACGGCATCGAGCAAGGCCTGGCGGCAGGCTTCGGCCACCTTGGGGCGCACGATGACGTTGACCTGGCCGGTTTCGTCTTCCAGTGTGACGAAGGTGATACCGCTGGCGGTTTGCGGGCGCTGGCGCACGGTAACCAGACCCGCATGGCGTAGCCATGCACCGTTTCGGACAGAGGCAAGATCGCGTGCGCGCCGTACGCGGCGCGATAGCAAGTTCTTGCGAACCAGCGAGAGTGGATGGCCGCTTAGCGATAACCCGTGCGTCGCGTAATCGGCGAAAACGTTTTCTGCCTGCGTGGGTGGTCGCAACGTCGTGCGCTCTTCCGTCACGGCATCGAGCAAGGGGAGTGAGCGTTCGATGCCCGCGCTCTCCCATCGCGCACGATGGCGATGGCCGCTGAGCGTGCGCAAGGCGCCGGCATCGGCAAGGCGCTCGCGTTCAAACCTGTTGAGGTGCGCACGCGCGGCAAGGTCGGCGAGGTCACGTAACGGCGCCTGTTCGCGAGCGGCGCGGATGCGTGCGCCCAGGTCAGCCGACAGGCCGCCGATCATGCGCAGGCCCAGCCTCAGGGCATGGGCGCGGGGTTTGTTCGCCAGGGGTTCCAGCGTGCAATCCCAGGCGCTGGCGGTGACATCGGGTGGGCGCACTTCCACGCCGTGCCGGCGGACATCCGCGACCAGTTGCGCGGGGGCGTAGAAACCCATCGGCTGGCTGTTGAGCAGTGCGCAGGTAAACGCTTCCGGGTAGTGCCGCTTGAGGTAAGAGGAGGCGTAGGCGATGAGCGCGAAGCCCGCCGCATGCGATTCCGGGAAGCCATAGCTGCCGAAGCCCTGGATCTGGTCGATGATCTGCTGGGTGAACTCGGCCGAATAGCCGTTTTTCGACATGTTGCGGCGGATCTTCGGTTCGAACTTCTGCAGGCCGCCGCGGCGCTTCCACGCCGCCATGGAGCGGCGTAGTTCATCGGATTCGCCAGGGGAGAAATCGGCTACGACCTGCAGGATATGCATCACCTGTTCCTGGAAGATCGGCACGCCGAGTGTGCGTTCCAGCACCGGACGCACGTTGTGTTCGTAGGTGATTTCTTCAGGCGGGAGTTTTCGCCGTTGCAGGTAGGGGTGCACCATGCCGCCCTGGATCGGGCCGGGGCGCACGATGGCTACCTGGATCACCAGGTCGTAGTAACACGCGGGCCGCAGGCGAGGCAGCATCGACATCTGCGCGCGCGATTCGATCTGGAACACGCCGACGGTATCGGCCTCCTGGATCATCGCGTACGTGGCCTCGTCATCCATGGGGATGTCGGCCAGGCGCGGGTAATCCCTGATCTCATGTTCCCGCAGGAGATCCATCGCTTTTTGCATGCAGGTGAGCATGCCCAGCGCCAGGCAATCCACCTTCAGCAGCTTCATGGTTTCCAGGTCGTCCTTGTCCCACTGGATGATGGTGCGCTCATCCATGGCCGCGTTCTCCACCGGCACCAGGTGGTGCAGTGGTGTATCGGAAATGACGAAGCCACCCACGTGCTGGGAAAGGTGCCGGGGCATGCCGTTGAGTTCTTCCACCAGCACGACGAGCTGGCGGATGGTGCGGCTAGTGATATCGAAACCCCGTTCCGCCAGGCGCACGGTGATGGGCACTTCACCATGGGCATGCGAATAGGCGCGGCTCAGCTGATCGAGCTGGTCCTCGGAAAGGCTCAGTGCGCGGCCGATATCGCGTGCGGCACTCTTGCGCCGGTAACTGATGACGGTGGCGGCTAGCGCGGCGCGTTCGCGGCCGTACTTGTTGAAGACGTATTGCAGTACTTCCTCGCGCCGTTCGTGTTCGAAATCCACGTCGATATCCGGCGGCTCATCGCGCTCGACGGAAATGAACCGTTCGAACAGGGTATTGATCTGAACCGGGTTCACCTCGGTGATGCCCAGGCAGAAGCACACCACCGAGTTGGCCGCGGAGCCGCGCCCCTGGCAAAGGATCTGCCGTGAGCGTGCGAAGCGGACGATATCGTGCACGGTGAGGAAGAACGCCTCGTATTTCATGGTGGCGACGAGGGATAGCTCTTTTTCGATGCGCTCGCGCTGTTCGTCGTCGATGCCCTCCGGCCAGCGCGTGGCGGCGCCCTCCCAGGTGAGCTGGCGAAGATGCGCCGCGGCGTCCATGCCTTCGGGTACCAGCTCGCGTGGGTAGACATAGTTGATGCCGCGGATATCGAAGCCGGTGCAGCGTGCGGCCACTACCTGGGTTTCATCGAGCAGGTCGCGTGGGTAGATGCGCGCCAGGGTTTCGCGCTGGCGCAGGTGGCGCTCGCCATTCGGGAACAGGGCGGCGCCCGCGTCGGCGAGCGGGCGGTTCACGCGGATGGCGGTCATCACATCCTGCAGGGCGCGGCGGCGGCGCAGGTGCATGTGCACATCACCGGCGGCGACGCAGGGGAGTGCGTGGCGCGCGCCCAGTTCGCGAAGCTCGGTCAGCTCGGCCTCGTCGTGCTGGCCGCGGTGCAGTTCCACGGCCAGCCAGGCGCGGCCGGTGAAATGCCGGGCCACCCAGGCGGCGCGTTCGTCGTGCGTGGCGCGGCTCGCCGCCAGCCAGGGGCCGGGTGCCCACAGCAGGCACAGGCCTTCGCCCAGGGTTTCGATATCGCCGCGATGCAGTTCGTAATGGCCCTTGCGGGCGCGCCGACGCCCCAGCGTGATCAGCCGGCACAATTCGGTATAGCCCGCCTGGTTCTCCACCAGCAGGACGAGGGTGGTGCCATCGGCAAGGCGGAATTCGCTGCCCACGATGAGTGGCAGCTCCATTTCCAGCGAAGCTTCGAGCGCACGCACGATGCCGGATAGCGAGCACTCGTCGGTGATGGCCAGCGCGCCATAACCCAGCTCCTTCGCGCGTTCGAAAAGCTCGCGCGCGCTCGATGCTCCGCGCTGGAAGCTGAAATCACTTAGCGCGTGCAGCTCGGCGTAGGCGGGAGGTTCGATATCACCGTCGTTCGCCGAAAGGTCAGGCAAACCAGCCATGCAGCATCCACCCATCCAGCGTGCCCGGCGGCAGGTAAGCCCATGCCTGCTGGCCGTGCACCGTACGTACGATGTAATAGTCGCGGCGCGCATCGGCGCCATCCCACCAGCCGCTTTCGATGCGCTCGGGGCCGGCCAGTACGGCCACGGGATCGGGGCGCATGGGGAGGGGGCGTGGCAGCAGCCACAACGGGCGCCGCCCACGCGGTAGCGATACCGCGCCAGCCGGTGCGCCGTAGCGGGAAGCGCGTTCGGGCCGGTGGTCGTTCACCACCATGAGCTGGCGCAACGCGGCATCGCCCAGGCGGGCGCGCAGGCGCTCATCCAGCGTGGGCCAGTCGAGGCCATCGCCGCGGATCGGTTCGAACAGATCACGCACCGGTGGCCGGAACATGGGGAGCTCATCGGCATGCAGTTCCAGCGTGCGCGCGGGGGCGGGCAGCGTGGCGCGTTCGAGCCGTGTACGGGCCAGTTCGAACAGGCGCTCGGCATCGCGTTGCGGTGCGGCCATGGCCACCACGATGCGCGTGGTTTCACCGCGGGCGTGTTCCAGCGTGAGGGTGAAGCGCTGTACGCCCCCATCGCGCGCCGCCAGCAGGTTGGCCAGCGCACGGGTAAGCCGGCGCAACGGAAACAGGAGTGGCTGGCTGCCATCCAGTTCGGCATCGAATTCGATCTTTTGCTGGAAGCTGGCGGGAGGTTGCCAGGCGGGGAGGGCATCCGAGGCCTGCCCGCGGAGACGATCCAGCCAGTTCACGCCCGCCTTGCCGATACGCCGGGTGAGTTCGGGGCGCGGCAGCCGGAAGATCTCGTCCAGCCGGCGGAAGCCCATGGCATGCAGTGCGGCGATGGCCGTGCCAGGCAGGCCGCTCTGCGTGAGCGGCAATGCCCCCAGCATGCGTATGACGCCTTCGCGCGTGGGCAGCACCATGCCATCCGCCGTGGCGGCGAAGACCCATGACGCGGAGGCGAAGGGGGTGGCGGCCAGCGTATGCGCGTGGCCCTGCTCACGCAGGCCCGAGCTTACCCGCTCGGCCAGTGGGGGCCAGCCTTCGAACAGGCGCAGGCTGGCACCTACCTCCATGAGGATGGCGTTGGGCGGTACCAGGCTGACGTGGCCACTGAACTGGTAGCACCAGGCGGCCAACTCGGCGAGCAGGCGCTTCTCGGCCTCGCGATCGCGCGGGCGGACTTCCAGTGCCGGGCATAACGCCCGTGCGGCAGCCACGCTTTGCCCGCGGCGAATGCCGTGGGCGCGCGCTTCATCATTGGCGCTGGCGATCAGCCGCTGGCGAGCGTGGCTATCGAGGAGGGCAGACGGGCCTGCCTCCGGTATCGCGGCGAAGGCGGCGGAGAACGCCAGGCCGGGAAAACGGAGGCAGGCCCAAAGCATGGCTGCGATAACGGGGCAAAAAAGAGGCGTCCGGCATGGCGGCGGATGAGGACAACACCATGCCGGACAGACCTCAGGCCCGCATGCGGAGCAGCGGAGCGGTGGTGGTCAGCAAACCGCGTGATTTGAGGACATCCACGTAGGTGGCCTCATCGCTATTGCTGACCTTGAGACGGAGTGCCGCCGGGCTGTTTTGTGCAGCGTGTTCGGCGGAACGGAAGATCATGGCGCAGGCATCGCCGCTTTCGGCGGCCAGCTGCAGGCGGCGCAGGCTGCGGTAGTCGATATCCGGAAGCCAGCCAACGACAGCGCCGCAGCAACCCGAGCGCAGGCACTGCTCCATGCTCCACGCTGCCTCGGTGGAGCCGGCATGAATCTCATGCAGGAAACGCAGGTCGACACCGGCGGCGGCCAGCGCCGGCGCGTACGGCTGGTAGGGCGGCGCCACGAAGATGACGCGGCGGTGCTCCTGGGTGAGCGCGGCAAGCGCAGGCATCACCAGGTCGAGCTCGCCCAGACCATCGTGTTCGAAAAGGATTTCGCTGACGGCACCTTGCGGCCAGCCACCACCGGGCAGGCGGGCATCGAGCGAAGTCCAGCCAGTGGACAGCGCGCGGACACGCGGCTGACGGTCGGCGGAACGGCGCCAGATACCGGGATGATCCAGGACCTGGGCCAGATTGTGCGAAGCGGAGGCGATGGCATTCATGGCTCAGGTCCTGCGGATGATGCCGACGTAACGACCTTCGATGGCGAAGGCGTGGCGGCGTGGGTCGACTTCGATCGGGCTGAAGTCCGGGTTCTCGGGAAGCAGCAGCAGGCGATCGCGCTCATGCTTCAGGCGCTTCACCGTCACTTCGTCATCCAGGCGGGCCACGACGATCTGGCCATCGTTGGCGGTAGCCGTGCGGTGCACGGCAAGCAGGTCGCCATCGAGGATGCCGACATCCCGCATGCTCATGCCCACCACGCGCAGGAGGTAGTCCGCGCGGGGGTGGAACATGGCCGGGTCGATCTCCAGTTGCGATTCGATGTTTTCCTCGGCGAGGATGGGCGAACCGGCGGCGACGCGGCCGATGAGCGGCAGCTCGTTGAGCAGGGCGGCACGGATGGCGGCGGCGTTACCCGACGGCAGGCGCAGGCCGCGATGCTGCGGCGAACGCTCCAGCACACCCTTGCGCACCAGTGACTCCACGCAGGCCTGCGCGGAGCTGTGGCTCGGGAAGCCGAGGGCATCCGCGATCTCGCGCAGGGTAGGCGGCAGGCCCTGGGTCTGCAGGTACTCCCGCAGGAAGTCCAGGGTCTTCTGCTGTCGCTCGGTGAGGTTCGGCGTCGTCATGTGTACATTTGTACAGAAGGCCGGGCCGGGGTGCAAGTGGCTTGTGCGCTTACGAGGTTTCTCAGGTGAAGAAGCCTTACAAAGTCGCTGAGATTGAAGGGATTTTCCTACGCAACAAAGTGGGCTGGGGCCAATCGCCTTGTGCTCGACAACGCGCAATCCTAAGGCCATCCAACGCTTAGGGAGGCCCTCGCCATATGAACTTCACGGTCCACCATGCTCCCGCATCGCCTGACTCGGCGAGCGAAATTGCACCCGATACCCCGGCCAGTCAGTATGTCGCGCTCGAAATGCGCGTCAGCAGGCTTGAAACCGCTATGGAATTCATCCGGGAAGATATCCGTAACCTTCGGCTCGAGCTAAAGGATCTACGTGCGGAATTTCGCGTGGAGATTCGCGAGCTACGGACCGATTTCCGGTTTCTGCTCGGCACCTTGATTACGTTTGGCCTTGGTCTGGCCGGCATGATGGCCAAGGGCTTCCACTGGATTTAATGCACGATCCTGCATGGCTTGCACGTTTGTGCACGTTTCCGTACATTGGTGCTCATTCCCCCTCCCCATGGAATGTGCATGAACCCCACGCGAGCCACCCGGCTGATTTTTCTTTTATCCGGCATCGGCATGGCCAGCTGGGCGCCGATGGTGCCGTACGCCAAGGCTCGCCTGGGGCTCGATGACGGCACGCTGGGCCTCATTCTGCTGTGCATGGGCTGTGGCGCCGCTGCGGCCATGCCGCTGGCCGGCTTTCTTACCCATCGCTTCGGCAATCGCGATGTCATTGGTGTCAGTGGCTTGCTGGTTTGCCTTGCGCTGCCGCTGCTCACCCTGGCTCCGGATGCGTGGGCACTCGCGGGCGCGCTGCTGTTCTTCGGTGCATCGCTCGGCGTGATCGACGTTTCCATGAATGCCCACGCCGTGGATGTGGAAAAGCTGCGTGGCAAGCCGATGATGTCGGGCTTCCATGGCCTCTTCAGCGTCGGTGGCCTCGTCGGTTCCGCCGGCATGGCGGCACTGCTCAAGGCGGGTGCACCGCTTACGGGGAGTGCCATCGCGGTATCGCTGGGCCTGCTCGTTATCGTGCTAACCCAGTGGAAGCATTTCCTCGTACGTCACGAAGACGCGCACGCCGAAGCCCATGCACCGTTCCGCATGCCTGGTGGCGCCATCTTCCTGCTGGGCTTCCTGTGCATGGTGGTGTTCCTGGCCGAGGGCTCCATGCTCGACTGGAGCGCCGTGTTCCTGCGTTTCTCGCGCGGGTTCGACGCATCGTCGGCGGGCCTGGGCTACGCAGCGTTCTCCATCGCCATGGCGGTGTGCCGTCTCATGGGCGATCGCATCACCGCGCACGTCGGCCCGGTCGCCATCGTGCGCGGCGGCAGCCTGATCGCCGCGGCGGGTTTCCTTGCCGCCACGCTCATTCCGTGGGGGCCCGCGGCGTTGCTGGGTTTTGTCCTGGTCGGTATCGGCGCATCCAACATCGTGCCCGTGCTGTTCAGTGCGGCGGGCCGGCTGGGCGGCGCCTCGCCTGGTGTGGGCATCGCTATCGTCACCGCGCTGGGCTACGCCGGTATGCTCGCCGGCCCGGCAGGGATCGGCTTTGTCGCCCACCTGAGCACGCTTTCCATCGCACTGACCGGCGTTGCCGGCCTGCTCGTCGTTGTTTCCCTCTGCGCTTCCATCGCGCGTCGCTGATCCGGAGCTTTCCTTATGTATGCCAAGCGTGATGTGGTGATCTTCGATTTCGGTGGCGTCATCGTCGACTGGAACCCCCGCCATCTGTACCGCAAGCTGTTCGGCGATGACGAGGCGGGCATGGAGCGTTTCCTCGCCGAGGTCACCACCCCGGAATGGAATCTTCGCCAGGACGCCGGGCGCCCGTGGAAGGAGGCTGTCGCCGAACTCACGGCGGCGCATCCGAGCCAGGTCGATCTCATTACCGCGTTCCATGAACGCTGGGACGAAACCCTGAAAGGTCCGATCGACGACAGCATCACCATCCTGCACGATCTGAAGCAGGCCGGGCATCCGCTGTACGGGCTTACCAACTGGTCGGGTGAAACCTTCCCGATCGCCCGCGCGCGCTACGATTTCTTCAACTGGTTCGACGGCATCGTGGTTTCTGGCGACGAGGGCATGATCAAGCCGGATCCGAAGTTGTACGAAACGCTGCTCGAGCGCTACGACATCGACCCGAAGCGCGCGGTGTTCATCGATGACAACAAGGCGAACGTCGATGCGGCGGAAGCCCTCGGCATCCATGGCATCCATTTCCATTCGCCGGCGCAGTTGCGCAGCGAGCTGGTGGCGTTGGGCTTCCTGCCGAAATGAACCTGCCGGATACCACGCTGCCGCGTGAGCGCCAGCAGCTGATCCTTGAGCGCCTGCAGCGGGAGGGAAAGGTCGTGGCTGCCGATCTCGCCCAGGAGTTCAAGGTCTCGGAGGATTCGATCCGTCGCGACCTGCGTGACCTGGCCTCGCAGGGCTTATGCCGCCGTGTATACGGTGGTGCCTTGCTGGCCCCGCACGTGGCGCCGCTGGGCGAGCGCCACAACGAACGCGTGGAACTGAAGCGCAACCTGGGTCGCGTCGCGGCATCGCTGGTGGGGGAGGGGCAGATCCTCTTCCTCGATGCCGGCTCCACCAACACGGCGCTGGCGAAGGCACTGCCGGATCATCGTGGCCTGACCGTGGTGACGAACGCGCCTGACGTGGCGCTGGCCGTGTTGGGACGCCCGGGTTTCGATGTGGTGCTGCTCGGCGGCAAGCTCGATCCGCGCATCGGCGGCGCCATCGGTTCGCGTACCTTGCGCCAGGCGCAGGATATCCGCGCTGATTTCTGCTTTCCCGGCGTATGCGCCATCGACCCGCGTAGCGGGTTGTGGACCATCGACGAGGAAGAAACGATGTTCAAGCAGGCGATCATCGAGGCGAGCGGTGAAACCGTCGCCATCGCCACGCCCGACAAGCTGGTGGCATCGGCCACGCACCACACGGTGCCGATCACGGCGATCACCCACCTGGTGGTGCCCGCTGATACGGATCAAATGACGATCACCCGATACAAGGCCGCCGGAGTAGCCGTACACCTGTAGGAGCCCACCCTGTGGGCGACGCCTTTCGCGGCACGGCCACAGGTCCTGTGCGTTATCGCGAAAGATGTCGCCCACAGGGTGGGCTCCTACAAGAAGGCGCCGGCACGGGCCGGCGCCTTGGACTTTAGCCCGCCTTTTTCTTTGCCAGGCGCAGCCAGGTATCGACGACCGTATCCGGGTTCAGCGATACCGATTCGATGCCTTGCTCCATCAGCCACTCGGCAAGATCCGGGTGGTCGGACGGGCCCTGGCCGCAGATGCCGACGTACTTGCCCTTTTCGCGGGCCGTTTTGATGGCCAGCGCCAGCAGCTTCTTCACCGCCGGGTCGCGCTCGTCGAACAGGTTGGCCACGATGCTCGAATCGCGATCCAGGCCCAGGGTGAGCTGGGTGAGGTCGTTCGAACCGATCGAGAAGCCGTCGAAGATATCGAGGAACTCATCCGCCAGCAGCGCGTTGGACGGAACCTCGCACATCATGATGACCTTCAGGTCGTTCTCGCCCTGCACGAGGCCGTTCTTGCGCAGCACCTCGATGACCTTGCGGCCTTCGTCCAGGGTACGGACGAACGGGATCATGACCCATACGTTGTCGAGGCCCATGGTCTCGCGCACGTACTTCACCGCCTTGCATTCCAGCGCGAACGATTCGGCGAAATCCGCCGAGACGTAACGGCTGGCGCCGCGGTAGCCGATCATCGGGTTTTCTTCGTGCGGCTCGTAGCGCGAACCGCCGAGCAGGCCGGCGTACTCGTTCGACTTGAAGTCGGACAGGCGCACGATCACCGGCTTCGGGTACACCGATGCGGCGATGGTGGCGATGCCTTCACCCAGGCGATCGGTGTAGAACGACACCGGATCCTTGTAGCCGGCGATGCGGGCATCGATGCGCGCCTTCGTTTCCGGATCCTGCTTGTCGTATTCCAGCAAGGCCTTCGGGTGCACGCCGATGTGGCTGGCGATGATCATCTCGAGGCGGGCCAGGCCGATGCCGCCGTTCGGCAGCATGCCGAAATCGAAAGCGCGCTCGGGGTTGGCCACGTTCATCATGATCTTGAGCGGGGCTTCGGGCATCGCACCGAGGTCGGCGGTGATGCGGTCGAACTTCAGGATGCCTTCGTAGATCGTGCCGGTATCGCCCTCGGCGCACGAGACGGTGACGTCGGCGCCATCGGGGATGGTCTGCAGCGCGTTACCGCAGCCGACGACGGCCGGCACGCCCAGCTCGCGGGCGATGATCGCCGCGTGGCAGGTGCGGCCGCCACGGTTGGTGACGATCGCCGCGGCACGCTTCATCACCGGCTCCCAGTCGGGGTCGGTCATGTCGGCGACGAGCACGTCGCCCGGCTGCACCTTGTTCATATCGGCCAGCGACTTGATGACGCGGGCTTTGCCCGAGCCGATCTTCTGGCCGATGGCGCGGCCTTCGGTGAGCACCTTGCCCTTTTCATTGAGCTGGAAACGCTCGAGCGTGGTGGCGTGCGAGCGCGACTTCACCGTTTCCGGGCGAGCCTGCACGATATACAGCTTGCCGGTGTTGCCATCCTTCGCCCACTCGATATCCATCGGGCGGCCGTAGTGCTTCTCGATGATGAGAGCCTGGCGCGAGAGTTCTTCCACGTCCGCATCGACGATGCAGAACTGGTGGCGCAGGGCGGACGGGGTTTCCTCGATACGCACGCGCTCGCCCGGCTGGTCGGAATAGACCATGCGCTGCTGCTTGGCGCCGAGGCTGCGGCGAAGCACCGCCGGCTTGCCGTCGCGCAGCGTCGGCTTGAACACGTAGAACTCATCCGGGTTCACGGCACCCTGGACGACCATTTCGCCAAGGCCGTACGAACCGGTGACGAACACCACATCGCGGAAGCCGGATTCGGTGTCGAGGGTGAACAGCACGCCCGAGGCGCCCACGTCCGAACGGACCATGAGCTGCACGCCGGCGGAGAGGAACACGTCCTCGTGCTTGAAGCCCTGGTGGACGCGATAGGCGATGGCGCGGTCGTTGTACAGCGAGGCGAAGACTTCCTTCACCTTGTGCAGCACATCGTCGATGCCGACGACATTGAGGAAAGTTTCCTGCTGGCCGGCGAACGAGGCGTCCGGCAGGTCTTCGGCGGTGGCGGAAGAACGCACGGCCACCGCGATATCGGTGGCGCCGGCATCCTTGCAGAGCTTGATGTACGCGTCGCGGATGGCCTGCTCGAGGTCGGCGGGCAGGGCGGTATCCACGATCCAGCCACGGATTTCCTTGCCGCCGCGGGTCAGTTCATCCACGTCATCCACGTCGAGCGTGGCCAGGCGCTCCTGGATCCGCTTCGCGAGGCCGCTCTTTTCAAGGTAGGTCTGGAAGGCATCGGCCGTGGTGGCAAAGCCACCCGGGACGGAGACACCCAGTTTCGCCAGGTTGCCGATCATTTCGCCAAGGGAGGCATTCTTGCCGCCTACCTTGCCAAGGTCGGTCATGCGTAGCGCGTCGAGCCAAAGTACCAGGTCGCTCAAAGGAAGATCCTCACATCGGTTGGGCGGCGGGCCGCGCTGGTATAAAAACCGGCGCATTGTCGCGGTGGTATGGTCGATGCACAAGGGGTGATGCATCAATTCCCTCGTGATAATGGGGGGTGGATGGTTATGACGGCGTATTGGTCTTAAGGTGGGAGTCATGGAACCAACCTCAGGGAAACGTCCGATGCGGCGCACCGTCTTCTTTATTTCCGATTCCACCGGCATCACCGCGGAAACCATCGGTAACAGCATGCTCACCCAGTTTGACGGGGTGGAGTTCGATACCCATCGCCTGCCGTTTATCGATAACCCGGCCAAGGCCGAGGCGGCCGCGCTGAGGATCAAGACCAAATACGCCCAAGACGGCCAGCGCCCGATCGTGGTGAACACCATGACCTCGAAGGCCCTGTGCGATATCGTCGCGGGCAGCGGGGCCCTGATGCTTGACGTGTTCGCGCCATTCATCGACCCGCTCGAGCACGAGCTGGGAGTGAAGCAATCGGGTGCCGTGAACCGCTCCCATGGCCTGGTGGATTCGGCGCGTTACGAAGCCCGCATCGAGGCGACGAACTACGCGCTGGCCCATGACGATGGCCTGGACGTGGACTACAACCAGTCCGACGTGGTCCTGGTGGGCGTGTCCCGATCCGGCAAGACACCGACCTGCCTGTACATGGCCTTGCATTACGGTGTGTGCGCCGCCAATTACCCCCTCACGGACGATGACCTCGACAAGCTTGAGCTGCCGATGCGCCTTCGCCCTTACCGCAGCAGGCTGTTCGGCCTGACGATCGACCCCATCCGCCTCGCCCAGATCCGTGAGCAGCGCCGTCCCGGTAGCCGCTACGCCACGCTGAAGCAGTGCCGATGGGAGCTGGAGCAGGCGGATCGCCTGATGCGCCGGGAAAACATCCCGGTCCTCAACACAACGCACACCTCGATCGAGGAAATCTCGAGCAAAATCTTCGAGTACCTCGGTATCGAGCGGCACATGTATTAGTACGAGAACGTTTACGGAGACCGACGCGACCCATGACTGCCATTCTCGAACGCCCAGCCTCGCTCATTCCGGGACGCTTCGAATTCCTGATGGGGCTGTATTCGGAGAACTACCACCGGCTCGCGCGCCTGTTCGCACCGCAGCGGCTGGCGCCGGGCGTGTACCTGTCCGATATCGACGATGGATTGAACGTGCGCCTGGAAATCCAGGAGAAGCACCCGTACACGCTGGAGCTGGAGCTCACCTACGATTTCGTGGATGAGGCGACCGGGCAGCCGTCGCCTTCGGCGCAGCTGCGCATGTACACCGATGCCCATGTGGCGGAGGCCCTGCATTGCCATCCTGGCCGCAAGCTCTGGCAGGTGCTCGGCCCTTTTCCGCCGGCGGATACGGTGCTGCAGCATCGCCTGCGCATGAACGGCTTCCTCACCCGCTGGCTGGAATACCTGGCGGAGCAGGGCCATTCGATCGGAACATTGGTGAGGGTCGAAGGCACCTGACCGCGCTCGGTAGGAGCCCACCCTGTGGGCGACGCCGTTCGCGATAACGCCGCAGGACCTGATGCTTTGAGGCGAAAGATGTCGCCCACAGGGTGGGCTCCTACCGGAGGCGGCAAATTCCGGGCAAAAAAAATCCGCCATATGGCGGATTCTTTTTGGAAAGTGGCGGAGCGGACGGGACTCGAACCCGCGACCTCCGGCGTGACAGGCCAGCATTCTAACCGACTGAACTACCGCTCCACACTAGTTTTCCAACTCTTCCAACAACTACCAACTTCTACATCCATTACACTATCCGGCAATCCGGAAAGTGGCGTCCCCACGGGGATTCGAACCCCGGTCGCCACCGTGAAAGGGTGATGTCCTAGGCCTCTAGACGATGGGGACGTACTAGAAGTTGGTGGAGCCAGCCGGGATCGAACCGGCGACCTCCTGCATGCCATGCAGGCGCTCTCCCAGCTGAGCTATGGCCCCCTGCTGGAAGCCGCAAAGATTAGGGCCGAACCCCGATTCCGTCAAGCGTTCATTACAGTTTTTTTGAATTTATTTTCGACAAATTCAGAATAATGATGAATGACGCGGACTTGCGTGACATCTGGATTTCAGGGGTCTGGTCACTGTTTGACCACTGAGTAGACGCGGCGATGTTTTCGCGAGTTCGTGCGGGTTAACCTGTCAGCTCAAAATCACAGGGACAGGCATGCACGGCATCGTTTTCATCCAGGACCTGGCCACCGTGATGCTGGTCGCGGGTCTCACCACGGTGCTTTTCCAGCGCCTGCGCCAGCCGGTCGTGCTGGGCTACATCATCGCTGGCCTGCTGATCGGCCCGCACACGTTCCCCTTCATCTTCATCCACGACGAAGACACGATCCGCACGCTCTCCGAGCTGGGCATGATCCTGCTGCTCTTCGCGCTCGGCCTCGAGTTCAGCCTGAAGAAGCTGCGCGCCGTCGGTGGAGCCGCGCTGGTGGCCGCGTTCGCGGAAATCGTGCTGATGGTGTGGATCGGCTATGAGATTGGCCGTTTCTTTGGCTGGACCGCCATGGATTCGCTCTTCCTGGGCGCCATGCTTTCGATCTCGTCCACCACGATCATCATGAAGGCGCTGGAGGATCTGAATCTCAAGCGCGAGCGGTTCGCGCAACTGATGTTCGGGATCCTGATCGTCGAGGACCTGCTGGCCATCGTGCTGATGGCGTTGCTCACGGGTATCGCGAAGACCGGCGGCCTCGAGGCCGACCAGGCGCTGGCCGCCGTCGGCAGGCTAGGGCTTTTCATGGCGGTTTCGCTCGTCGTGGGCCTGCTGCTGGTGCCGCGCGTCGTCGACTACATCGCGAAGGTCAGCCGCAACGATGTGCTGCTGATCGCGGTGCTGGGCATCTGTTTCGGCTTCTGCCTGCTGGTGACGGAGCTGGGCTATAGCGTGGCGCTGGGCGCCTTCATGATCGGCGCGATCGTCGCTGAGTCGGAAAGCGTCGCCCGGATCGAGCGCATCATCATGCCGGTGCGCGACATGTTCAGTGCCATCTTCTTCGTGGCTATCGGCATGTTGATCGATCCAGCGCTGCTGGCGGAGTACGCATGGCCCATCACGATCGTCACGATCGCCGTGGTCGTGGGCAAGGTGGTGACCTGCAGTTTCGGCAGTTTCGTGGCGGGCAACGACGGCCGCACCTCGTTGCGGGTTGGCATGGGCCTGGCCCAGATCGGCGAATTTTCGTTTGTCATCGCCACGCTGGGTCTCAGCCTGAAGGTAACGAGCAACTTCCTGTATCCCGTAGCGGTGGCGGTCTCGGCGATCACCACCTTCCTGACCCCGTATCTCATCCGGCTGTCCGATCCGCTGGCCACCGGCCTGGGGCGGGCGCTGCCTGCGCGGGTCACGGGCGTGTTCGGCGCCTATACGGAGTGGATGGGTAACCTGGGGCTGCAGGGGCAGGGCGCGATCGTCATGAAGATGATCCGGCGCCTGGTCTGGCACGTGATCATCAACATGGTCCTGGTCATCGCCGTGTTCATCATCACGGCCTTCGCCTATCGCCGCGGCTTCATGCACCTGGATCTCTTCAGCGACAACTCGGTGGTGAGGCGCAGCCTGGCCTGGTCGGCCGCGGCGCTGGTCTCGCTGCCGATGATCGTGGCGGCCTACCGTAAGGCGGGGGCGCTCGGCATGCTGCTGGCCGAGCTAAGCATTCCTGACCGGTTCGGGGCGCGAACCTATCGGATCCGTGCCGTCCTGGGCCGGATCATTCCGCTGGTGGTCATGCTGATCCTTGGCCTGCTGGTGGCGGCGCTGGCCTCGACGATCCTGCCGCCGCGCGAGGTCGCAGCGGTGCTGATACTGATCGGCATCGGCCTGACATGGCTTCTTTGGCGCGTTTTGGTACAGGTGCACGCCCGTTTGCAGGCGGCTCTGCGGGATACTCTGGATAAGCCGGGGCAGGGTCACGAGGAGTGAACTGGACGAATTCACGAAAGGTCCATGAACTTTTTGTATGAAACCTTGTCTCTGCCCCCGTCATTGCAAGCCGGGCGCGAACCACAGCACAATGGCGATTCGCCTCCACACGGAGGTACCACGGCGGCCTCGCCGATTTTCTCCAAAGAGAGGGAGTAACGAATGAAGCACTTTTTGCGTCCCACGATGATGGCCGTCGCCCTGGCGGTTTCGCTGGGTGCGGCCGCGGGCGCATCCGCCCAGGCTGCCAAGCCGGCAGCTGCCCCTGCGGGCGGCGTCGATAAGCAGAAGGCCAGCTATGTCGTGGGTTGGGACCTTGCCAGCTCGCTTCCGCCGCTCGTCGCGCGCGAAGTGGATCCGGCGACCGTCGCCAAGGCCCTGCAGGCTGCCCTGTCGGGCCAGAAGCCGACCATGACCGAGGCGGAAGCCAAGTCCACGCGTGAAGCCTTCGTGGCCCAGCTGAAGGTCAAGGCCGAAGCTGAGTACAACAAGGTTGCCACGCAGAACAAGACCGAAGGCGATGCCTTCCTGGCGAAGAACAAGTCGGCGGCTGGCGTGAAGGTCACGGCGTCGGGCCTGCAGTACACGGTCGTCCAGGCCGGTACCGGCCAGCGTCCGGGCCCGAATGATACGGTCACGATCAACTACACCGGTACGTTCGTGAACGGCGAGAAGTTCGATTCGTCGGCTGACCACCAGCCGGCTGGTCCGGCCCAGATCCCGCTCGCCGCGGTGATCCCGGGCTTCCGCGAGGGCCTGCAGCTGATGCAGACCGGCGGTAAGTACAAGCTGTTCATTCCGTCGAACATCGCTTACGGCGCCAAGCCGGAAAACGGTTTCCCGCCGAATGCGACGATCATCTTCGACGTCGAACTGCTGAAGACCGGCCCGACCCCGGCTGGCCAGGGCCCGGGCGCTGGCGCCCCGGCTCCGGGCGGCAAGTAAGCCGCAAGCGGCTTACGCGAAACGCCAGGCGAAGCGGCAAAGCCGCAACGCCTAGCAATCAAAAAAGGCCGCGAGCAATCGCGGCCTTTTTTGTTGCCCGCTCGATACGGCTCGCCTTTGGCATCGCGTTGGGCTGGCTCGGCCTTTGGCCATCGCGTTAGCGCTCGGACGTGGTCGCAGGAGAGCCCTCGGCGCCCACCCTCGCTGCTCAGACAGGTCCTCGTCGTTCGAAAGGGAGTGCCGCTAACGCGGCAAATGTACTTATTTGGCCTACGGCCGCGAACCGGCAGCCAGGCGGGGCTTTTCGACGAGACGTCCCTGTCTCGTCGAAAAGGAACGCACATCCATGTGCGTCCCCCCTGCGGGGCTATTCCCGCCCGACTGCCTCGCCTGCGAAACTCGCCTCGAGGGTGGGCGCCGAGGGCTCTCCGAGGCACTGAGGGCGTGTGATGGGAGAGCCGGCAACAGGGTCGTGGCGGCCGGCCTTGTCGCCCGAGGTACAAACCCACCGACAAACCAACGCCCACCCCCGTAGGAGCCCACCCTGTGGGCGACGCCGTTCGCGGCAGCCTTCGGATCTTGCGGCGTCTGGCCCTTGATCGATCGTGCCGTACGAGAGGGCCTGAGCGTTTGGGCGAAAGATGTCGCCCACAGGGTGGGCTCCTACGGCCGTTTGTCAGGTGTGGGGCGCCGCGAGGTCGGCCGTGTTGGTGGCGGTGGCTTTCCCACCGATCAGCCTCAGTGTGTCCGAGAGCCCTTGGCGCCCACCCTCGAGGCGAGTTGTCGGAGACGAGGCGGGCGGACGGGAACAGCCGCCGCAGGCGGGGCCGGCCATGGAGGGCCGGTCGTTTGAAACCGAGCCAGGGAAGGCGAGTTTCAAACCCCCGTCCGCACGCCGGTTCGCGGCCGTAGGCCAATCAGATACATGGCCCCGGAGGGGCATCCCTGTCGAACGTTGGAGACTTGTCTGAGCAGCGAGGGTGGGCGCCAAGGGCTCTTTCCGGAGACGTCCGAGCGCTAACGCGATGCCGAAGGCGAGCCCGCCCAGAGCGAAGCCGAAGGCGAGCCGTAGAGACCTGCAAGCCCACCCCGGTTTGCTCCCCGGGCGCGGGAGATTACAATCGGCGGCTGCGGCGCTTGCGCCCGTGTTCCTGAGGATTCCCATGAAAAGCCCGCGCCGTGTCTGACGCCGACGACCGCCTGATGGAGCTCGAGGTACGCCTCGCCTTCATCGATGACACCGTAAACGGCCTCTCATCGGCGGACGCCGACATATCGCGCCGACTCGATGCGCTTGAGCGCGCCGTGCGCGAAATGCGCTCCGATCTCGCCACCATGCGCACCGGTGCCGGCGGCGACACGGCTATCGAACCGCCGCCGCCGCACTACTGATCCAGCTTAAAGAGCCTTATTGACCATGGCAGAGTCCCTGCGTGACCAGTTGTTGAAGAGCGGCCTCGTTAAGGAGGTTCGCGAGGAGCCGCGCAAATCCGCGCCGCCGCGTCAGGGCGGCAAGGACGGCCAGCGGCCGCAAGGCGGCAATCGGTCCGGCCAGGGCGCTGGCAAGGGCGGGCAGGGCAGCCAGGGCGGTAATCGGCCTGGTCAGGGCGGCGGTGGCCGTCCCCAGGGCAACAACGGTCGGCCGCAGGGCGGTCGCCCGCACGGCGGCCAGGGCGGCAACCAGGGCAACGCACAGCGTCCGCCGCGCAAGGATGGCGAGATGGATCTGGCGAAGGCCTACGCCATGCGCGCGCAGACCGAGGCAGGTGAGCGTCGCAAGGCCGAGGCCGAGGCGGCTGAGGTAGCTCGCTTGCGCAAGGAAAAGAAGCGCAAGGTCGAGGAATTGCTTAAGGGTAAGTCACTCAACCTGGCCGAGGCTGACCTCGTTCGCCACTTTCCGTACGGCGAGAAGATCCGCCGCGTGCACGTCGATGCGAAGCAGCTTGCCGCGATCAATGCGGGTGAGCTCGGTGTCGTGCAGCAGGGTGGCCGCTATCTCGTGGTTGAGAAGGCGGTGATCGATGGCCTGCGCGAGATCGCGCCGGAGTTCATCGCGCTCATGGTCGACCCGAATGCACCGAACGAATCCGATGACGGCGTGCCCGACGATCTGATGTGGTGACCCGCTGACATTGTAGGAGCGCGCTCCTACAAGAGCGGGTACAGCGCGCCGCGCAGAAGCGAGCGCCGGTGCGGCACAGCATGCGGCGCGGCGCACCGAAAAAGCACGCCGCGCCGTGGCTTACGCCGGCGGCGTGGCGAGCTCGGGGTTGTCCCAGCCTTCCTTCTTCGCGAAGCGCGCGCCGTGCTTCTGTTCCAGCTTGGCCAGGCGCTCGCGCACCACGGCTACGCCTTCGGTGCGCAGGTACTGGATGGGACCGCCGCGGAACGGGGCGAAGCCCGTGCCGAAGATGACGCCAGCGTCGAGCAGGTCGGCATCGTCGACCACACCTTCGATCAGGCACGCCACGGCCTCGTTCACCATGGGCAGGATCATGCGGTCCTGGAGATCGCCCGGCGGCACGTAGTCCGGATCGACATCCGGCTTATCCGGCTTGCCTTCCTTCCACACGTACAGGCCTTCGCCATCCTTCTTGCCGCGTTTGTTGGCGGCAAGCTTCTCTTCCAGGCCGGCCGGCACTTCCAGGCCGAGGAAGGGCGCGAGTTCCTTGCCGACCGAGGCGCACACATCGAGGCCGACGGTGTCGGCCAGTTCGATCGGGCCCATCGGCATGCCGAACTTCTTGGCCTCACGGTCGAGCACCGGGCCCGGTACCCCTTCGTTGTAGAGGCGCATCGCTTCCATCAGGTAAGGCATGAGGATGCGGTTGACGAGGAAGCCCGGCGTGCCCTTGACCGGCACCGGCAGCTTGCCGATCGCCTTGCAGAAGGCGAGGGCGCGCTTTTCGATGGCAGGGTCGAGCTGGTCGTGGCGCACCACTTCCACCAGCGGCATCTGCGCGACCGGGTTGAAGAAGTGCAAGCCGAGGAAGCGCTGCGGCGCGCTGAGGCCCTGGCGAAGTTCGTCGAGCGGAATGGACGACGTGTTGCTCGCGAGGATCTCGTCGGACTGGAACTGCGGCTCGATGGCCGCATAGAGCGCGTGCTTGGCCTCGGGGTTCTCGTAAATAGCTTCGATGGCGAGGTCGGCGTCGGCCACGCCCTTGCCTTCGACGTCGGCGCGCAGGCGTGCGTTGGCTGCCTCGACCTTGGCCGGCGCCTTGAGCTTCTTCTCGAACATGGCCCGCGCACGCTTGATGGCCGGCTCGATGAAGCGCAGTTCGCGGTCCTGCAGGGTTACGTCGAAGCCCTTCAGGGCCGACCAGGCGGCGATATCGCCACCCATGGTGCCGGCACCGACGACGTGGACATGCTTGATGCCGTGGTCGACGCCGCCGCCGAGGCCCTTGAGGCGCTCTTGCAGGAAGAAAATGCGGATGAGGTTGCGTGCCGTGGACGTCGTCGCAAGCTTCGCGACCGACCGGGCTTCCAGCTTGAGTCGCTGCTGAATATTGCTGCCGCCGTTCGCCCAGACATCGATCAGTGCGAAGGGCGCGGGGTAGTGCTCTTTGCGCACCTTGGCCGCGGTCTGCTTGCGCACCATCGGGGCAAGGATCAGGCGTGCGGGCAGGGTATTCGTGGCCCAGGCCTTCGCGCGCTGCGTGAACGGGCGCGGAGAGGGTCGCTTGGCGAGGTGGCGGGCTTCGGCGAGAAGTTCATCCGGGCGGGCGACGCGATCAACCAGGCCGACGGCCTTGGCGCGGCGTGCGTTGAACGGTTTGCCGGTGAGCATGGCCGGGAGCGCATCCGGTGCGCCGATGAGGCGCGGCAGGCGAGCGCTGCCGCCCCAGCCCGGGTGGATGCCCAGCATGACTTCGGGCAGCCCGATCTTCGTGCTGTCGTCGTCGGCCGCGATGCGATAGCGGCACGCGAGCGCCAGTTCCGCGCCACCGCCCATGCATGCGCCGTGGATCGCGGCCACGGTGGGGAAGGGCAGGCGTGCCAGGGATTCGAATATGCGCTGGCCGTTCTCGATGTTCTCGAGGACGGTGCCGGTATGCGCGTATTCCACGAATTCCCGGATGTCGGCGCCCACCGCGAAGCCCGACGGCTTGGCGGAGTGGATCACCACACCCTTCGGGCCTTCGATGGCCAGGCGTTCCACCAGGGTGCCCAGTTCGTCCAGGACCTCGCGGGCGAGCGCATTGGCGCTGCTGCCCTCGCGGTCCAGGGTGAGGACGACGATGCCATCGTCGCCTTCGCTGGTCTTCCAGTGCTTGAATCGGAGTCCTTCGAACATGGCGGTCGTGCGGTGGCGAATGAGCGCATCACCATACCTTCCCATCGGGACGATTGCGAGATACCCCGCCGTATGGAGATGTGCGAAGTGACGCATGCATCTGGCGCCGCGACCCCGGATGGCCCGATACTGCGCGTCCAGTCAAGTAGCCAGATGGCCGATGCCAGTGGATCCCATCGCAGGAACGGATGTCTTCGACCGAATCCTATCGGCCGGCGGCCCTCTCGTCGCACTCAAGGCAGACGAGCAGGCCACGCTGATCGACCAGTTTCGCCTGGTGGCCCGGCGTACCGGGCAGGCCGTGTACCTGTGGCGCGGGGGCGAGGGGCTGACCAGCCTGCGCGATGCGCAGATGCGCGTGCCGGGATGCACCCGCCTGGGTGATGCGCTCCGCTACATCTCGCAAAGCCTGCACTTCGGTGTGTACCTGCTGGACATGCCGGCTGGCGTGCCGAGCGCGACCGATGGTGCACTTTTACGGCAACTTGCGAAGGCGCAGACCGGGCATGTCCGCCGCGTGGTGCTGCTGGGAGCCAGCGCCAGCCTGCTGGCGACCTTCGATGACGACATCATCCGCGTGGATGCCGATCGTGGAGCGCGCGCCGTGGCGCCGCGCCTCCGCGATGGCCGCTGGGTGGTCTGAGGCATGATGTCGATCCCTGATGCTAGTGGTGTCCTGATCTTCACGCCCCAGCGCGATACGCGCCGGGCGGTTTTCGATGCCCTCGATACCGAAGGCGGCTTCGTCCTGCTGAGTGCACGCGATGCGTTCCAGCTCGAGGCGCTGCTCGCTGATGCGCCGCCGCTGCGGGTCGCCGTGGTGGGTGGCGATGGAAGCGACGACGTCCGCGTTGGCATGCGCGTGCTGCGCAGTTTCGCCGCTTACCGCGACATTCCCGTGGTCTATCTCGTGCCCGATGGCCCACTGGCGGTCGCGCCGGATGATGGCTCCGCCTGGCTGCGCGAAAGCGCTATCGCCGCGGAACTGGCCCAGCGCGTGCGCATGGCGGTTGCCGTGGATACCACGCCGCCAGCGGCCCCGGATCTGAAAGCGGACTTCCGCTTCGCGTTCGATGCCGGCGCCGGTTGGGTGGTCGCAGCGGCCGCCGATGGCTGCATCGTGGATGCCGGCGCCGGCATGCTCCGTCTTTGCGCGGATGATGCGCCCGTCCATGGGCGGCTTCTGCGCGATGTCTTCAGCCTGGCCGACGGAAGTGCGTGGCCGCTACCGGATGGCGACAGCCTTGCCTGCGTCCTGCACAGGGCGGATGGCGGGGATATCCCGGGCGAGATCGATGTCCGCCACCTTCTCGACGGGCAAGGCGGCCATCGCATCGCTGTCGCGTTCCGCGATATGCGCTCGGGTGATTCCGCGGCGCGTGCGTTGTCGCTGCTCTCCGTGCTCGATGCCTGTCCCAGTGATGACGAGGGGCTGGGCGAGGCGGCCGCCATGCTGGCCGATGCGCTCGATCTCGACGTGGTAGGCATCTGGTCGGCACTGCCGGAAAGCGAAGAGGGCCCCGAGGTCATCGCGCGCATCTGGAACGGGCCCGGTCAGGTGGAGTGGGCCGAGGCGCCCAACCTGCCATTGCTGAAGCTCTGCCTCAGCGGTGAGGCACTCGTGCGCCTGGGTGATGGCCGCGCGGAAGTGCCTGCCGATCCGCTGATCGAGGCGCTGGGGCTCACCGCCTTTGTGTTCCTGCCGCTGCTCGACGAGCGGCGCAGCCCGATCGGCGCCATGCTCGCTGGCCGCCGCCGTGCGGGCAACGACGGCCGCGTTTTCGAACTGGCCCTGCGCGCCGCATCGGCGCGCTTCAGTGCCGCGCTGGAACTGCGCCGCGCGCGCGACCAGGGGCGTGAGCGTGGCCTGGTCGACACGCTGACCGGCTTGCCCAACCGCCTGCTGTTCCATGACCGTCTGGACACCACCATCCGCGAGGCGTCGCGCACGGGCGAACTGTTCGCCGTGCTGCTGGTGGATCTGGATCGTTTCAAGGGGATCAACGAGACCCTGGGCCATGCCGTGGGTGACCAGGTGCTTTCCGCGGTGGCGCGGCGTCTCCGTGCCAGCGTGCGCGGCTCCGACACGGTGGCGCGCTACGCCGGTGACGAATTCACGCTGGTACTGCGCCACATCATCAAGCGCGAAGATGTATTGCGCATCGCCGAGAAGATCGTGCAGGCGATGGAAGTGCCGTTGCACCTCGACGACGGTTCCGAGTTGCAGGCCACGGTGTCGGTGGGTATCGCTTTCTTCCCCGACGATGCGGTCGAGGGCGAGTTGCTGCTGCGGCACGCCGATGAGGCGATGTACGGCGCGAAGAGCCTGGGTCGCAACAACTACCAGGTGTACGCCGCCAGCGTGGACGCGGCCCAGCAACAGCAGGGTGAGCTGAAGGCGCGCCTGCGCCACGCCGAGCGCAATAACGAACTGCGCGTGTTCTACCAGCCGCAGGTCGACGCGGGCAGCGAAGATATCGTGGGTATGGAAGCGCTGGTGCGCTGGGAGCACCCCGATCTCGGGATGATCAGCCCCGGGTTCTTCATTCCGCTGGCGGAAGCCAGTGGCCTCATCGTTCCTATCGGTGAGTGGGTGCTGCGTACCGCGTGCGCCCAGGCCAAGGCCTGGCAGGACCGTTACGGCATGGGCTTGCGCCTGGGCGTGAACCTCTCCGCCGTGCAGCTCATGCAATCCAACCTCGCAGGCGTGGTGAAGCGGGCGCTGGACGATACCGGGCTTGATCCGTCGTTGCTCGAGCTGGAAGTCACCGAGAGCATCAGCGTGAAGACGGTGCCGCACCTGGTCGAGACACTCGACGCGCTGCATGCGATGGGCTGCCGGATCGCCATCGATGATTTCGGTACGGGCGCCGCTTCGCTCGATTACCTGCGCCGCCTTCCGGCCGACCGAATCAAGATCGACCAGAGTTTCGTCCGCAACATCGGCGTCGATCCCGACGACGAGGCCATCGTTCGCGCCACGATCGACATGGCCCACCGGTTGAAGCGCGGGGTCGTGGCCGAGGGCGTCGAAGTCGAGCAGCACCTGCAGTTCCTCAAGGCCAATGGCTGCGATGAGTTGCAGGGCTATCTCTTCTGCCGCCCGCTCCCCACGCCCACCTTCGACAAGCTCCTGGCCGAGCGCGAGCGCATCGTGGCCGAAGGCATGGCCCTGACAGTCGCTTGAGGTTCACCGGCGTAACCGCATATTTTCTAGCGGAGCGTGAATGATTGAACTTGCGCCCCACGGGCGGGTCTCACCTGCGCCCGGACTGGACCGAATGATGTTGAGGAGACGGCCCGGATGGGCGAAAACGAACTGGATCAAGCACTTGTCGAACGTGTGCAGCAAGGTGACCGGCGTGCCTTCGATTTGCTTGTCCGCAAGTATCAGCACAAGGTCGTAGCCCTGATTTCCCGCTACGTCCACGACTGGACGGAGTGCGAGGACATCGCCCAGGAGGCCTTTGTGCGCGCGTGGCGCGCGCTGGGCTCATTCCGGGGCGAAAGTGCTTTTTATACATGGCTTTACAAGATCGCCGTGAACACCGCCAAGAACCATCTGGTGGCCATGGGACGGCGACCGCCCACGGGCGATATCGACGCCGAGGACGCGGTTTACGTGCCCGGTGCCACCCGCCTGCATGAAAGTGCCACTCCCGAACGTGAAATGATGCGGGAGCAGGTGGAACAAACGGTGTTTTCTACTGTCCAAGCCTTGCCCGAAGAACTTCGGGTCGCGATTACCCTGCGCGAGGTGGAAGGCAAGAGTTACGAGGAAATTGCCGCTGCCATGGATTGTCCGATCGGGACAGTCCGTTCGCGTATCTTCAGGGCCCGCGAGGCCATCGATGAAAAATTGCGGCCGTTGTTGTCCGACCGCGAGGACCAGAACCCATGAGCGAAGCCAATCGGGAAATTCTCTCCGCCGGTATGGATGGAGAGCTGTCACGGGAGGAGATCCGCTTCCTGTTGCGCCGCCTCGAGGCCGATTCGGCCCTGGCGAACGCCTGGTCGCGCTACCACGCTGGCCGTGACGGCCTGCGCCGCGAGTCGCCGCCGCCGGTATCGGCAGGTTTTGCCGACCGCGTCATGGCGGCTATCGAGGCCGAGGCGCAGCAGTCCGTCGTCGCAACGACGGTTGCCCCGCGGCGCCGCTGGCTGCACTGGTCCGCCGGTGGTGCCATCGCCGCCAGCGTCGCGGTCGCCGCCCTCATGGCGTCCCAGCCAGCCGGCAACCATGGTGCGGCACCGGCGGTCGCGCACCGGGCCGATACGTCGGCGGGCGCCGAGATCGCCGACGTGTCGCCGGAACCGGCGAATGCCCCGGTGGCCCCGCAGTGGCTGAGTGGGAACGTTGCCTCGCAGTTCACCCAGAAGGCGGCTTTCGATAGCTCGAGCGACGACGCGGCGACGGCTTATCTGCCGCGTTCCACGCCTTACCAGATCCAGCGCGTACGTGCCGCCCAGGCACGCGATGCCAATCACGGCCCGTATCAGTTGCTGATGACGCGCCCGGACGGCACGCGCTACGCGCAGCCCCAGTCCGCCGCCGCGCAGTAAGCGACGGCTTCCCGGTGCGCCGCCGTCCCAGGCGCACCGGTCTCCCCCATCCCTTGTTATCCCACCCGTGCGGCCAAGCCGCCGCACGGGCGCCCATGCCTGAAGAAAAGGAGAAACACCCATGGCATCCTGGCACGCACGCGCGCTGATCGGTGGCACGCTCGTTATCGCGAGCGTCGGCGCGCAAGCCCAATCCCTGCCTGATTTCACGGGCATCGTCGAGAAAAACGCTCCCGCGGTGGTTCACGTGGAAGCGAAGTCATCCGGTAAGTCCGCATCGAAGGGCGCGGGCCGTGGCAGCCAGATGGCGCCCGACGACCAGGATGAGCTGCTGCGCCGCTTCTTCGGTATGCCGGGCGTCCCCATGCAGCCGCGTGAGCAGATGTCGCTCGGTTCCGGCTTCATCATTTCCGCTGATGGTTATGTGCTGACCAATGACCATGTCGTCGATAACGCCGACGAGGTGAAGATCCGCCTGCAGGATCGGCGCACGTTCACCGCCAAAGTCGTCGGCAAGGACCCGCAGTACGACATCGCGCTCCTAAAGGTCGATGCCAGCGCGCTGCCGACCGTCACCATCGGCGATTCGCGCGGCGTTAAACGGGGCCAGTGGGCCCTCGCCATTGGCTCGCCGTTTGGCCTGGATGCCACGGTCACGCACGGCATCATCAGCGCCGTCGGCCGCAACCTCGGCAGCGCTGACCAGCCGTATACCTCGTTCATCCAGACCGATGTGCCGATCAACCGGGGCAACTCCGGTGGCCCGCTGTTCAACCTGCAGGGCCAGGTGATCGGTGTGAACTCGCAGATCTACTCCACCTCCGGTGGCTACCAGGGCCTGTCGTTCTCGATCCCCATCGATGTGGCGATGAACGTGGTCCAGCAGATCAAGGAAAAGGGCTACGTCTCGCGCGGCATGCTCGGCGTTACCGTGCAGCCGGTCGACCAGTTCGTGAAAAACCTCAACCTGCCTGACGCCAACGGTGCCCTGGTGGCCCAGGTCACCCCGGGCAGTGGCGCCGACAAGGCGGGCCTGAAGCAGGGCGATGTCATCCTGGGCTTCAACGGCACCCCGATCACCCAATCCGTCGACCTGCCGCCCCTCGTGGGCATCACCCGGCCGGGCTCCATGGCCAAGGTCGAGATCCTCCGGGATGGCAAGAAGCAGGTGGTGGACGTCAAGGTGGGTGAACTTCCCCGCGACAAGAACGCCCTGGCCGCGGCCTCGGCAGGCGCTTCAGCCGGTGGCACGGCCGCCGCGCTGGGCCTTTCCGTCGAGGATATCGATGCCCAGGCTCGGGCCGACCTCGGCCTGAAGGCGGGCGAGGGCGTGGTCATCAGCAAGGTGACGGGCGGTGCCGCCGCAGGCGTGGGCCTGCAGTCGGGCGATGTCATCCTCATGGTGAACCAGAAGCGGGTGGGCAGCGCCAGCGCCTTCCGCGACGCGGTGAAGGGCCTGAAACAGGGCGATACGGCCATGTTGCTCGTCCGACGCGACGACGCCACCCGGTTCGTGGGTATCACCGTGCCGAGCGACAAGTAGGAGCGCGGCCGCGCCCGCCATGCGATAATGCTGGATTCGCACCGGCCAAGGCGGCCGGTGCGCGTCGTTCGCGCCGCGAGCGATGGTGAACGTGACCACGGCGCTCCATGGAACTCATCCGCAACTTCTCCATCATTGCCCACATCGACCACGGTAAGTCGACCCTGGCCGACCGCATCATCCAGTTGTGCGGCGGCTTGTCCGAGCGCGAAATGGAAGCGCAGGTCCTCGACAACAACCCGATCGAGCGTGAGCGTGGCATCACCATCAAGGCCCAGTCGGTGTCGTTGCCGTACAAGGCGCGCGATGGCAAGACCTACCAGCTCAACTTCATCGATACCCCCGGGCATGTCGACTTCAGCTACGAGGTGAGCCGCTCGCTCTCCGCGTGCGAAGGCGCGCTCCTCGTCGTCGATGCGGCCCAGGGTGTCGAAGCCCAGTCCGTGGCCAACTGCTACACCGCCATCGAGCAGGGCCTGGAAGTCATCCCGGTCCTCAACAAGATCGACCTGCCCACGGCCGATATCGACAAGGCCAAGGCCGAGATCGAGGCCGTCATCGGCCTGGATGCGTCCGATGCCATCCCGGTCAGCGCCAAGACCGGCCAGAACGTCATCGAAGTGCTCGAGGCCATCATCCACAAGATCCCGGCCCCGAAGCCGGGGGATACGGACAAGCTCCAGGCGCTCATCATCGACTCGTGGTTCGATAACTACCTCGGCGTGGTGTCGCTCGTGCGCGTCATGCAGGGCGAGATCAAGCCGGGCGACAAGATCCTGGTCATGTCCACCGGCCGCACCCATCTGGTCGACGACGTCGGTGTGTTCACCCCCAAGCGCAAGAAGCTCGAAAAGCTTTCGGCGGGCGAGGTGGGCTGGATCAACGCGTCCATCAAGGATGTCCACGGCGCCCCCGTGGGCGATACGCTCACCCTCGCCGGCAAGCCGGCGGAGGAGCCGCTGCCGGGCTTCCAGACCATGCAGCCGCGCGTGTTCGCGGGCCTGTTCCCGGTCTCGGCCGATGATTACCCGGCCCTGCGCGAGGCGCTCGACAAGCTGCGCCTCAACGATGCCGCGATGTTCTTCGAGCCGGAAAGCTCCGAAGCCATGGGCTTTGGCTTCCGCTGCGGCTTCCTTGGCATGCTGCACATGGAGATCGTGCAGGAGCGCCTCGAGCGCGAGTACGACCTCGACCTGATCACCACCGCACCCACCGTGGTGTACGAGGTGGCCAAGACCGACGGTACCGTGCTCAGCATGGATAACCCGGCCAAGCTGCCGCCGCCGCAGATGATCGCCGAGATCCGCGAGCCGATCATCCTCGCCAACATCCTCACGCCGGCCGAATACGTCGGCAACGTCATCAAGTTGTGCGAAGAAAAGCGCGGCGTGCAGCGTTCGATCCAGTACCTGGCGACCCAGGTCCAGATCACCTATGAGCTGCCGCTGGCCGAGGTGGTCCTCGATTTCTTCGACCGCCTGAAGTCCGTGTCGCGTGGTTATGCCTCCATGGATTACCACCTCGATCGTTTCGATGCCGGCCCGTTCGTGCGCGTCGATATCCTGATCAACGGCGATCGCGTCGATGCCTTGAGCCTTATCGTGCACCGCTCGCACGCTGATCGCCGTGGCCGCGAGCTGGTCGAGCGCATGAAGGATCTGATCCCGCGCCAGCAGTTCGACGTGGCGATCCAGGCCGCGATCGGCGCCGCCGTCATTGCGCGTTCCACCGTCAAGGCATTGCGCAAGAACGTGCTGGCCAAGTGCTACGGCGGCGACGTCTCGCGCAAGAAGAAGCTTCTCGAGAAGCAGAAGGAAGGCAAGAAGCGCATGAAGCAGGTGGGCTCGGTCGAGATCCCGCAGGAGGCCTTCCTTGCCGTGCTGAAGGTGGACAAGTAAGGTCCGCCCCGGCGGCATGACGTATTACCCATGGAAACCCGGCGCCGGATGCGCCGGAATGGACCCACCGGGTCCTTCACACGACTAACGGAGATGGCATGGCGGCATTCGATTTTTCGGCATTCCTGCTCGGGGTGACAGTCCTTTTCGGCGTCATCTGGCTGATTGACTGGCTGTTCCTGGCCAAGGCGCGCCGCGCCCGGGCCGAGGCCGAAGGCGCCGAGGTGGTCGAGCCGTGGCCGGTCGACTGGGCCCGGTCGCTCTTTCCGGTCATCCTGGTGGTCCTGATCCTGCGCTCGTTCGTGGCCGAACCGTTCCGGATTCCCTCCGGTTCGATGATGCCCACCCTGGACGTGGGTGATTTCATCCTGGTCAACAAGTTCACGTACGGCCTGCGCATGCCGGCCTTCAACAACAAGCTGATCGATAACGGCGAGCCGCGTCGCGGCGATGTCGTCGTGTTCCGCTTCCCGGGCTACCGTTGCCCGGATGGCAATGGCCACATCGTGCGCAGCGGCGACCTGACCTGCCAGGACCCGAACATGCCGGTGCCTAGCGAGAACTGGATCAAGCGCGTCATCGGCGTGCCGGGCGACCGCATCGAAACCCGTGGTAGCGAGCTCTACATCAATGGCGAGCGCGTCGCCATGGATGAGCTGGGCCCGTACAAGGGCGATGTGAAACAGCCGGAAGACCATCTGCTGATGACCTACGGTTCCAAGCTGTACACCGAGCACCTGGGCAGCGTGAACCACACGATCGCGCTCACCCCGGCGTACAACATGCCGCAGGATATCCCCAATGCCGTGGTCCCCTCGGAGGTGCCGAAGGGCTGCTACATCGTCATGGGCGATAACCGCATGAACAGCACCGACAGCCGCTGGTGGGGCTGCATGCCGGAAGAGAACCTGGTCGGCAAGGCGTTCTTCGTCTGGATGGCCTGGCGCGGGTTCGATAACGGCATTAGCGGCATGTTCGACTTCTCCCGCATGGGCAAGGTCATCCATTGACCCGAACGGTGGCCCCGGTCACGTACCGGGGCGTTACGCCCGGGCCCGGACAAGGTAATCTCCGCACCGGGGCGCATCGGCGCCCCTTCGGTATCCGAATCACACAGGGGAGCCGCCCAGGCGGCGGGGTTACACTATGAATTCCAGGCAGTCGGGCATCACGCTCATCGGTTTTGTCATCGTCCTCGCGGTGCTGGGCTTCTTCGGCTTCATGGCCATGAAACTGGTGCCGTCGTACATCGAGTACATGGGCGTGGTGAAGGCCATGAACCAGATGGCCACCGAGGGCGGTAACGAAGATGTGGAGCAGGCGCGCCGCCAGCTCGCCTTCAAGATGAGCTTCCAGTACGTCGATGATTCGACGATCAAGCCGAAGGACGTCACCGTGACGCGGCAGAACAACGCCCCCACGCTGAACGTGTCCTACGACAAGAAGATTCCTTTTATGTACAACATCGATTTCCTGCTTCATTTCGAGAAATCGGTGCAGCTCCGCAGCGCCAGCGCTGGGTAATGAGGTTCCGTGGAATTCCCGCATCGTTTTCGTGATCCTGGTCTCGCGACCCTGGCGCTGACCCACCGCAGCGCCGGGCGGCCGAATAACGAGCGGATGGAGTTCCTCGGCGACGCCCTCCTGGGCGTGATGGTGGCCGAACTGCTTTACGAGGTGCACCCCAACGCCAGCGAGGGCGAGCTTTCCCGGCTTCGCTCCCAGCTGGTCAACGGGCAGGCGCTGGCCGTGATCGCTCGCGAGCTCGATCTGGGTGACCGTCTGCGGCTTGGTCCGGGGGAACTCAAGAGCGGCGGTTTCCGCCGTGAGTCCATCCTGGCCGATGCCTTCGAGGCCATGCTGGCCGCCGTTTACCTGGATGACGGCTATGATGCCTGCCGCCAGGTCGTGCGCAGGCTCTTCACATCCCGCGTGGGAGAACTGAAGCGCTCCAGCAAGGACGCCAAGACGCGCCTGCAGGAGTGGCTACAGGGCAGGGGCCTGCCGTTGCCCGTCTACGAACTGACCGACAGCTACGGCGAGGATCATGCCAAGATCTTCGACGTCAGCTGCACCATTGAAGAACCGGAAGCCATTCGCACCGAAGGGAGCGCGGGCAGCCGGCGTGCCGCCGAGCAGGATGCGGCTGAAGCCGTGCTTCAGCGCCTGCTGGAAAAGAAACCATGAACGATACCGATTTCGAAGATAACGATACCCTCGTCGATGACGACTTCCGCTGCGGCTATGTCGCCCTGGCGGGCCGGCCCAATGTCGGCAAATCCACGCTGCTCAATGCGCTGATCGGCGTACGCCTGTCCATTGTCAGCCACCGCCCGCAGACGACCCGTCACCGCATTCTCGGCATTTCCACCAAGCCGAACGGCCAGATCCTCTACGTGGATACCCCGGGCCTGCACCGCGGCGGCAAGCGCGCCATGAACCGCAGCCTGAACCGCGCCGCGCGCGCGGCGGTCACCGAGGTGGATCTCGCCGTGCAGGTGATCGAAGCCGGCAAGTGGACCGACGAAGACGCCGCCATGTACCAGGCGCTGTGCGAGCAGCAGGACATGCCGAAACTGCTCGCCATCAACAAGGTGGACCTGCAGAAAGACAAGACGGCCATGCTGCCGTTCGTCGCCGACCTGATGCAGAAGCATCCGTTCGACGACGTCTACTACGTCAGCGCACTCAAGTCGAAGGGCCTGGCGGGCCTGGAAAAGGGCATCCTCAAGCGCCTGCCCGAGCAGGAAGCCATTTATGGCGAAGACGAGATCACCGATCGTAGCGAGCGTTTCCTCGCTGCCGAGATGGTCCGCGAGCAGTTGATGCTGCGTCTCGACCAGGAGCTGCCGTACGCGACCACCGTCGAGATCGAAGGCTTCTCCGACCGCCCCGATGGCGTGGCCGAAGTGCATGCCGTCATCTGGGTGGAGCGCGATGGCCAGAAGGCCATCGTGATCGGCGCCGGTGGCGCGCAGCTCAAGGCCATCGGCACCTCGGCGCGCAAGGCCATGGAGCACATGTTCGAGCGCAAGGTATTCCTCAAGCTCTGGGTGAAGGTGCGCGAAGGCTGGGCCGACGACGAAAACCTGCTCAAGCGCTTCGGTTACGAATAAGCGCTACCTGGCGAGCCGCGCATGCGTGTCGAACAGCAACCTGCGTTCGTTCTGCACGCGCGGCCGTATCGCGAAACCTCACTGCTGGTGGAATGTCTCTCGCGTGACTACGGCCGCATCGGCGTGGTCGCGCGTGGCGTGCGCAACGAACGCGCGCGCCTGCAACGCGCGCAGCTCGAGCCCTTCCAGCGGCTTGAGTTCGATCTGCTGCTGAAGGGTGAGCTGGCCACGCTGCGTTCCGCCGAACCCGTGGGTGCGCCGCTGCGGTTAACGGGTGACGCCGGGCTGGCCGGCCTCTATCTCAACGAGCTGGTCGTGCGTTTGACGGGCCGCCAGGATCCGAATCCTGAGTTGTTCGATCACTACGAACGTACGCTACGGCGCATGGCCGCGGGCGAACCCCTGGGCTGGACCTTGCGCCGCTTCGAGCGCGACATGCTCGATGCGCTGGGTTACGCGTTGCAGCTCGATCTTGGCGCGCTGGACGGCGAGCCCATCACGCCATCCGCTTCCTATTTCTACGATCCCGAATCGGGCGCCATGCCCGGGCGCCCGGGTGATCCGCGTGCATTACGCGGCTCCGATCTGCTCGCGCTGGCGGCAGATACCCCGCCGGATCAGGCGGGTCTCGCCGCTTTGCGGCGGATGATGCGGCAGGTGATTACCTTCCACCTCGGTGGCGGCGAGCTGAAGGCGTGGCGGGTATTGCGGTAGCAACCGTCCTTTCGCTTCGCGATCCCTACGGAGCGAGCGCTGCGATAGTCGCCTCAAGTTCCCGCCGGAACCGGTCCATCACCGCTGGCGCGGTGCCTCGTGTCTCCACGACCAATCCCTGCAACGCTTTCGCCTGCGCACCCAGCCGGGTCGCGCCGCAAAAGCCGCAGGCGGAACGAAGGCGGTGCAGCCGGTCGACCAGGCTGGCGGGATCGTGCTCCAGCTCATGCAGTTCGTTGCGCAGCTGCACCAGCTCGATGCGTAGCAGGTCACGCAGCGCCCCCAGGACATTGGCGTCGCCCGAGGCTACCAGCCCGTCTTCGTCGCTAAGCACGGCCATGCGTGGATCGACGCCGAGCGCCGCATCCAGCGCCTGGCCGAGCGAAGCGATCTTGCACGGCTTCTCGATGGCCCCGGTAAAGCCGGCGGCCTCCAGATCGCTACGCAATAACGGCGAGATCTCGGCGCTCGTCGCAAAGGCGGGCACGCCGGCCGAGGCGGCATCGATGCTGTCCAGCAAATCGCGCCACACCTCCATGGCCCCGCCATGCGGCATGCGGCAATCGAGGATCAAAGCGTCGAATCGCGTGGCGCGAGCCTGGCGGAGCGCGTCGGCGCCGTCGACGGCGAGGGCCACGTTGTAGCCCAGGGACACCAGTGCGCCAGAGAGGAACTGCCGGGTGGACGGGTCGTCGTCGGCGACCAGCACCTTACGAAGGTGGTCGCGGTCAAGCGGGGGAGGGCGGTTCGATTCCATCCAACGTTCCATGTTGTTCATCTGAGTTTGGCAGAATGGAGCAGCATGCGCCGCGTATCAACCCGCCACCTCGCATTTGTCCTCCTCGCCTGGGTCGCGATGTCCTGGGGGGCGGCTGCCCACGCGGGGCTCTCGGTGGGGGCCGATAGCCTCACGGTGCCTGGCCTTTCACTCAATGGCATGCAAGCCGATTTCGATCCCCAGGCCGACGGAAAGGGCGTCCAGCTGCGGCTTGCCGCGAAGAAAGCCGATGTGCCTGCCATGGGTTGGCGCAAGCTTGGCCTTGCGTTGGAAGGGCAGCTGGATCGCGATGAACTGGGTCGTTGGGTCTTCGATGGCCGGGTCAAGCTTCGAGGTGCCCCCGGCGGTGCCCTCACCGATGCCGCGGTACGCATCGTGGCCGACGAAGCCGCGAACACGCTGGCGGTGACGATCACCCAGGACAAGATCCTGGCCGAAGTGGCCATGCCCATCGATCAGGTCAGCCACGCCCAGATCACCCTGAAGAACCTCCCCAGCGGCTGGTTGCAGGGTCTGCTCTCCACGGTGTGGTCCGGCCGGCCCACGAGCGGCAAGGTCGATGCCGACCTGGCCCTCGATCTGCTCGATACCGGCCTGCAGGCCGCCGGCCAGTTCGCGCTCGATGGCGTGGGCTTCGACAGCCCCGGGGGCAAGCTGGCCGGGCAGAAGATCAGTGGGTCGGGCCGCCTCGGCCTCGATAGCAACGCGGACGGCACCACGATCGACCTCGATGCCGCACTGCGCGCGGGCGAGTGGTTGCTTGGCCCGCTGTACGCGAATCTGCCGAACCATGCCGTCCAGCTTTCGCTCTCCGCGCGTTCGCAGAAGGGTGCGCTTGGCATCCGCCGCCTGCGCCTGATCGATCCCGACGCGCTCCAGCTGGAAGGCGAGCTGGGCTTCAATGCGAAGGGCGATCTCGCCCAGCTCAGGCTCGATCGTTTCAACGCCCGCTTCCCGGCCGCGTACGAGCGCTATGGCAAGGGGCTCATGCGCACCTGGGGCATCGACAACCTGAAGGCTACCGGCGAGGTCGCAGGGCATGCGGCCATCGGCGCCCAGGGGCCGACCGCCTTCGCCTTCCAGACCGAGGGCCTCGACCTCGCCATGGCGGACGGCCGCCTCGGTGTGAATGGCTTACGCGGCTCACTCGACTGGAGCGCCAGCGAAGACAGGCCGGCCACGAAACTCGGCTGGCGCAGCCTGCAGGTCTACCGCATTCCGAATGGCGCCGCCGAGGGCAACTGGCGCAGCAAGGGCGGCACGCTCTCGCTCGAGAAGCCGATGGCCATTCCCGTGCTCGATGGCGATCTCCGCGTGCTTGGGCTGGGCTGGAAGCCGGCCGCGGCGTCCGGTGAGCGCCTGCAAACGTCGCTCGCACTGACCCAGATCGACATGGCCGCATTCTGCCGTGCGGTCGGTTGGCCGGAGTTCGGTGGCACGCTAGGCGGGGCGGTTCCGTCGCTACGCTATGTCGATGATCGCGTCGAGCTTGGTGGTGGCCTGTCGTTGAACGTGTTTGACGGGTTCGTCGATATCACCGGCATGACCCTCACGCGGCCGTTCAGCGATGCCCCGGTGCTTGCCGGCAACATCGCCTTGCGCAACCTCGACCTCGCCAAGATGACCTCGGTTTTCGATTTCGGCAGCATCACCGGCCGCCTGCACGGTGGCATCGATGACCTGCGCCTCGTGGCCTGGCAGCCCTCGGCGTTCAAGGCCAGCCTGGTCGCCGACCAGGGTGGCCGGATCAGCCAGAAAGCCGTCAACAACCTCACCTCGGTCGGTGGCGGCGGTATCGCCGGTGGTCTGCAGGGCACGGTACTCAAGCTGTTCAAAACGTTCGGCTATCGCCGCATCGGCCTCAGCTGCACGCTGAAGGGTGATGTGTGCAGCATGGGCGGATTGGGTGCCACGAAGGATGGCTACACTATCGTCGAAGGCAGTGGCCTGCCGCGGCTTACCGTGGTCGGCCACCAGCGGGAAGTCGATTGGCCCACCCTGGTCCGCCGCCTCCAGGCCGCGACCCAGGGCGGCGGCCCGACCATCCAGTAGCCGTAACATCAAAAAGGAATCAAGTATGTCACGCAAACCACTGATTGGTCTGATCTTTGCTGCCGCCGTTGCTCTCGTCGGCTGCGTCACCATCAACGTCTACTTCCCCGAGGCCGCGGCCCAGAAGGCCGCCGATCAGTTCATCGGCAACGTCCTCGACAGCAGTGGCGTCGCCCCGGCCGGCGGCGACAAGGACGCGGCACCCAAGCCCGCCCCGGGCAAGCAGCCCTCGGCCTCGTTGCTCGATCTGGTCATTCCGCAGGCGATGGCCGCCGAGAGCCCGGATATCCAGGTGCGCTCGCCGGAAACCGATGCGATCCGTGCCCGCATGAAGGCTCGCTTCAGTGGTCCGTTGAAGGGCCTGATGGATGGCGGTGCCGTCGGCTTCACCGCCAATGGCCTGGTCGCCGTCCGCGATGCCGGTTCGCTCCCGCTCGACCAGCGCTCGCAGGCGACCAACACCGTCCGTGATGAGAACAACGACCGCGACCAGCTCTACGCTGCGATCGCCAAGGCCAATGGCCACCCCGAATGGGAGCCGCAGATCCGCAAGACCTTCGCTGCAGGCTGGGTCGAGCGTGCCCCCTCGGGCTGGTATTATCAGGACGCCTCCGGCGCCTGGAAGCGCAAGTAAGGCCCATTCCGCCAGGATCGCTCGCCGCGCTGTTCAACCGCGCGGCGCCTCCCAGCCCGGCCCGGACCGTGATTGTCCGGGCTTTTAGTTTTTGAGCGCATGACCGACATCGAAGCCACCATCACCGACCTCAGCCACGATGGCCGGGGCGTCGCCCGTATCGATAACAAGGCCACCTTTGTCTCCGGCGCGCTCCCGGGCGAGCGGGTGTTGCTGAAGTACCGCAAGCGCCACCGTAACTATGACGATGCTGAAGTGGTATCGATCATCGAGGCCTCGCCCGATCGCGTCGAGCCGAAATGCCGCCACTTCGGCCAGTGCAGCGGCTGCTCGCTCCAGCACATGGCTCCGGAGGCGCAGATCGCCGCCAAGCAGCGCGTGCTCGCCGAGAACTTCGAACGGATCGGCAAGGTCACGCCGGAAAGCTGGCTGGCGCCGCTCACCGATCAGCCGTGGAGCTACCGCCGCAAGGGGCGCTTCTCGGTGCGTTTCGTCAACAAGAAGGATCGCGTGCTGGTCGGGTTCCGCGAGGAATCCAACCCGCGCTTCGTCGCCGATATCGACGTGTGTGAAGTGATCCACCCGGCCATCGGCCCCAAGGTGGGCCTGCTGGCCACGCTGATCCAGACCCTCGACACCGCGCGTGACATCCCGCAGATCGAATTCGCTGCCGGTGACGACACGGTGGCCCTCGTGTTCCGCCATTTGTCACCGCTGACCGAGGGCGATCGGGCCAAGCTCACGGCGTTCGCGCAGGAGCACGGCTTTGCCATCTACCTGCAGCCGGGCAATCACAGCACCGTAGCGCCGCTGTGGCCCGAATCGCCGCGCCTGTCGTTCGCCATCGCGGCCGACAATGTCACGCTGGATTTCCTGCCGCTGGATTTCGTCCAGGTCAACGCGGGCATGAACCAGCGCATGCTGGCGCGCACGCTCGAGCTGCTCGACCTGCAGTCGACCGACAAGGTGCTCGACCTGTTCTGCGGCCTCGGCAACTTCACCCTCCCGATCGCCCGCCATGCCGCGGAAGTCGTGGGTGTCGAAGGCGAGCATGGCCTTGTCCAGCGCGCCGCGGAAAACGCCGCTCGCAATGGCCTGGCCAATGCGAGTTTCCGCGTCGCCAACCTGTTTGAAGACCAGCGCAACGAGCCCTGGGCGAAGCAGGCCTGGGACAAGCTCCTGCTGGATCCGCCACGCGCCGGTGCCGACAAGGTCCTGGAATACCTGCCGCGCAAGGGCACCAACCGCATCGTCTACGTCTCGTGCCACCCGGGCTCGCTGGCCCGCGACGCGGGTATCCTCGTCGAGAAGCATGGCTTCCGCCTGGTCTCGGCCGGGGTGATGGATATGTTCCCGCACACCGCCCACGTGGAATCCATCGCGCTGTTCGAGCGCGACTGAGGAAGGAAGACGCATGGGTATCGAAATCGAACGCAAGTTCCTGCTCGCTGGCGATGGCTGGCGCGCGCTCGTCGAGCGTAGCGAGCCCATCGCCCAGGGTTACCTGGTGGCCATGGGCGCCATCGCGGCGGGTCACGCGAAGTCCTCGGTCAGGGTGCGTATCTCGGGCGAAAAGGCCTGGCTGAACATCAAATCGGCCACGCTCGGCATCGAGCGGCAGGAATACGAATACCCGATTCCGCTGGCCGATGCCCGGCACATGCTGGATACCCTGGCCGATGGCGTGCTCGAGAAGGTTCGCCACCATGTCATGCTCGATGGGGCACACTTCGAAATCGACGAGTTCACGGGTGCCAACCAGGGTCTGCTGGTGGCCGAGATCGAACTCGAGGCGGCCGATGCCGCTTACCCGGTACCCAGCTGGTTGGGCGCCGAGGTGAGCGACCAGGTCCGCTACTACAACGTCAACCTGATCGATCGTCCGTTCAACACGTGGACGCCGGCCGAGCGGGAAGGGAAGGAGAACGCCTGATGCTGCTGATCGGTCTGGAAGGCAAGGTGCTGAAGCCGCATGAGCATGCCTTGCTCACCGCGCATGGCGTGGCCGGCATCATCCTTTTTTCGCGCAATTTCGAATCGCGCGAGCAGGTCACCGCGCTGATCGATGCCGCCCGCGAGATAGGTGGCGACGATCTGCTCGTCTGCGTGGATCAGGAAGGCGGCCGCGTTCAGCGCTTCCGTGACGGGTTCACCCGTCTGCCGCCGTTGCGTGCGCTGGGCAAGCTCTACGACACCGATCCGGGCGAAGCCGTGGATCGCGCCGAAGAGCACGCCTGGATCATGGCCAGCGAAATGCGCGCCATTGGCGTGGATTTCAGCTTCGCCCCGGTCGCCGATATCGATCGTGGCAGCAAGGCCATTGGCGATCGCGCGTTTCATGCCGATCCGGTGATTGCGGCCGAGCTGACCCAGGCCTATGTCCGTGGCATGCACCTGGGTGGCATGGCTGCCGTGCTCAAGCATTTCCCGGGCCATGGCTCGGTCAGCGAAGACACCCACGAATCCATCGCCGTCGATACGCGGAGCAAGGACGAGATCCTGCGCACCGACCTGCTGCCGTTTGTCGCCGGTATCGAAGCGCGTGCCGAAGCCGTCATGGCCGCGCACGTGAAGTACACCGCTGTCGACGACCAGCCCGCCGGTTATTCCCACGTGTGGATCGAGGAGATCCTGCGCGGCGAACTCGGCTTCCGCGGTTGCGTGTTCGGCGATGACATCAGCATGGCCGCAGCCGGCAGTGTCGGCGGTATCGCCGCGCGCGTGCACGCCAACCTCGACGCCGGCTGCGACCTCGTGCTGGCCTGTTTCCCCGATGTGGTTCCCGAAGCGATCGCCGCGGTCAAGGGCCGCCGGCTGCCGCCGCCCGAGCGTGTCGCGCCCCTGCGTGGCGCCATCGGGTCGACCTGGGAAGGCCTTGTCGACAATCCCCAGCGCGAGCGCTTCATTGCTCGCGTGACCGCCCTGGAGCCCTGATCCGCCCATGACCGCTTCCGCTTCGCTCGAGCACGCGCTCGCAAACTCCGATGTGCTGTTCACCCGTGAGCAGCTCGACACCGAGATCGCCCGCATGGGCCGCGAGATCGATACCGCGCTCGCGGGTGAGCGTCCGGTGTTCCTCACCGTGATGCACGGCGCGCTGATCTTCGCGGGCCAGCTCGCGCTGGCCATGAAGACCGACCTCGAGTTCGATTACGTGCACGCCACCCGCTACCGCGGTGCCACCAGCGGCAGCGACCTGCACTGGCTGCGCCGTCCGGAAGTACCGCTGAAGGATCGCACCGTGGTGCTCGTCGACGACATCCTCGATGAAGGCCACACCCTGAAGGCCGTGCGCGACGCGTGCGAAGCGATGGGCGCGAAGCGCGTGCTGCTGGCCGTGCTCTGCACCAAGCTGCACGACCGCCGCGCCGAAGGCATCCAGGCCGACTTCAACGGCGTCGACCTGCCGGACCGTTATGTCTTCGGCTACGGCATGGATTACCACGAGCAGGCGCGCAACCTGCCGGCTATTTACGCATTGAAGGATTGACCCCGTGAGCATCGATCTTGCCGTTATCGGCGGCAGCGGCCTGTACGCCTTCGAAGGCCTGGAAAACCCGCAGCGCCACGCGGTGGAAACCCCGTTCGGCCCGGCCTCGGGCGATGTGGTCGTGGGCGACTTCAAGGGCAAGCGCCTGGCCTTCCTGGCCCGCCACGGCGAAAGCCACACCGTGCCGCCGCACCGTGTGAACTACCGTGCCAACCTGTGGGCCCTGCATTCGCTGGGCGCACGCAAGGTCGTGGCGGTGAATGCCGTGGGCGGTATCCGCGATGACATGGGCCCACGCGTGCTGGTGGTGCCCGACCAGGTCATCGACTACACCCATGGCCGCTACACCAGCTTCAACGATGTGGAGGGCGCTGAAGTTCGCCACATCGATTTCAGCGAGCCGTACACCGAAAGCCTGCGCCAGGCGATCCTGGTTGCCGCCCGCGCCGAAGGCCTCGCCATCATCGACGGCGGCGTCCACGGCGTGACCCAGGGCCCGCGCCTCGAAACCCGTGCGGAGATCGCCCGGATGAAGCGCGACGGCTGCGACCTGGTCGGCATGACCGGCATGCCCGAGGCTGCGCTCGCCCGCGAGCTGGACCTCGAGTTCGCCTGTCTCGCCCTGGTGGCCAACTTCGCCGCCGGCGCAGGCGACGAAGCCGAGATCAGCATCGAAGAGATCTTCGCCCATCTGGCCGCCGCCACGGCGAACGTCGCCCCCATCCTGGGCCGCATGCTGGCCTGACCCAGGCCGCATATGGGAAAGAGTCCCAGTTGCGCTTTGGTCTAAAACATGATGATACTTCGCACGCGCCGCGGGGGCAGGCCAAGGGGATCTGGGGAAGCCTCGCCATCCGGGTGCTTCCAGTCCATGTCCAGAGGTTTCCGCAAATGCGTTTCGGTACGGTCAAGTGGTTCAACGACGCCAAGGGTTTCGGTTTTATCGCGCCCGAGGACGGTGGGGAGGACGTGTTCGTCCACTTTTCTGCGATCAACTCCAAGGGCTTCCGTAGCCTGCAGGAAGGTCAGCGCGTGAAGTTCGAAGTGACGACGGGCCCGAAGGGTGCCCAGGCGTCGGGCGTCGAAATCGCAGCCTGATCGCGAGCGCTAAGCCACCGAAAACCCCGCGCCCGTCGCGGGGTTTTTTTTGTGGGCGGCGCCTACGCGCGGCCGCCGGCGGCGCTGGCTGTGCGCCGCCTCCGCCACGGGCACGCTATGCCCATGGCTACGCTCATCGAATCCCTCACCGCCATGGCGGTCTTCGCCATCGGCGCCTCCGCCTCCGCCAGCTGGGTGGCGCAATCCTCCGCTCGCTCGGCCCAGGCCGGTGCCCGGCTCAAGGCACTCGCCGTTGTCACGGACATGGAGGCGCGCCTTCGGGCGAACCCTGAAGGGGTGCGCGCAGGTGACTATCAGTACGCGATTCCGGCACGAATTCAGTGCCGCTCCGAGGGCTGCTCATCTCGCGCCGCCGCGGGTGACGACCTGGCTCGTTTCGATGTGGCCGCAGCCCGGGCGTTCGGCCCAGAGGCCCGTGGTGGCCTGCGATGCAGCGAGGGGTGGTGCATGGTCCGGCTCCGCTGGCCGGGTGGGTGGCTCGACTGGGGCGTGGCCCGATGACCGCGCGTGGCATGACCCTTGTCGAACTCGTCGTCGGCCTGGCCCTGGCCGCGATCGTCGCCGCTGGCGCGGTCACCGGCGCCACTGCTGTCACGCTTCATGTGCGCCGGGACATCGCAGCGGCCCGGGAGGCGGCTGGGCCGGGCGACGTCCTCGACGCCATGGTGGGCGATGTGCTCGCCGATCGTTCGCCTGGCAAGGGCTGGTCGGTGTGCCGCGTGGAGCGCGGGTGCGCCGCCCATGTCGGCCAGGGTCACGGCGTCGCTCTGCTCGCCCATGGGCACGCATGGGTCATGGGCGCCGGCGGCTTGCGGGTCTGCGGCGCGGCACACTGCGAACTCGTGCTTCCCGGGGCGTCGGCGCTGCAGGTCTGGGTCGATCGCCATGATGGCGAACGCATTCGCCGGGTCGAGGGCTTCCATCCGGTCGCCGGCGCCATCCGTCACGTGGAACTCCAGCTGTGGCTAGCCGACGGAACCAGCCGGTCGCGCAGCGCGTGGGTCGCGCCATGAACGCGGGCCGCCAGCGCGGCAGCATCCTGATCTTCGTCCTTGCCATGCTCGCGCTGCTGGCACTGGTCGGCGCGCAGGCCTCGCGTTTCGCCGATGCCCGCCAGCGCGAGGCCAACGATGCCTGGTGTCGCGAGCTGGTGCGTGCCATCCATGACGACAGTCGTGGTGGTTTTGTGCGCATGGGCCATGCGAGTATCGGGGATGGCGCGGCTCGCGCGTCGTTTTCCGAGGGGTTCCATGGATCGCAGACGTTTCCTCCAGGGCGCGACGATTGCGTCCGGCGTAGCGCTAACCGCGCGTGGCGTAGCCAAGGCGGCGCCGACACCGGCAGCTAGCGGCGCAGGCATGGTGCCGCGCGTCTGCTCCACGTGGGATTTCGGCGTACCGGCCAACCAGGCGGCATGGAAGGTGCTCTCCACGGGCGGCCGTTCGCTCGACGCCGTTGAGCAGGGTGTGCGTGTGCCCGAAGCCGATATGAAGAACCACAGCGTCGGCCGTGCGGGCTACCCCGATCGCGATGGCAAGGTCACGCTCGACGCCAGCATTATGGATGAGCACGGCAACTGCGGAGCGGTGGCCGCCATCGAGCACATCGCCCACCCGATTTCCGTGGCCCGTCGCGTCATGGAGCGCACGCCGCACGTGCTGCTGGTGGGCGATGGCGCGCTGCAATTCGCGCTCGAGCAGGGCTTCCCGCGCGAGGAGCTGCTCACGCCCGAAAGCCGTGAAGCATGGCAGGCCTGGCTGAAGACGGCGAAGTACAAGCCGCAGGCCAACAGCGAAGTCAAAACGTATAACGCTGGCCCGGGCGGTACGCCGGGCGATGCGTCCAATCACGACACCATCGGCATGCTGGCCATCGACGCGAAGGGAAACCTTTCCGGCGCCTGCACCACGAGCGGTATGGCGTGGAAGCTGCACGGCCGCGTGGGCGACAGCCCGATCATCGGTGCGGGCCTGTACGTCGATAACGAAGTCGGCGGCGCCACCTCCACCGGCGTGGGCGAAGAAGTGATCCGTAACGTTGGCAGCTTCCTCGTGGTGGAGCTGATGCGCCAGGGGCGTTCGCCGGAGGATGCCTGCCGCGAAGCGGTCGAGCGTATCCTGCGCCGCAAGCCCGAGGCGAAGGATCTCCAGGTGGGCTTCCTCGCCATGGACAAGAAGGGCAACGTCGGTGCGTGGGCGATCCAGAAGGGCTTCTCGTACGCCGTGTGCGATGCGAAGAAGCAGGACACGCTAATCCCCGGCAAGAGCACGTACTGAGCATGGCGCTGCTGGAAGTCGCCGCCAACTCCGCCGCTTCGGCGTTCGCCGCGCAGGAAGGCGGCGCGGGTCGCGTGGAGTTGTGCGCCAGCCTGGACGAGGGCGGTGTCACGCCCTCGCACGGCACGCTCGTGCTGGCGCGCGAGGGACTCGAGATCCCGCTGTACGTCCTCATCCGTCCGCGTGCGGGTGATTTCGTCTATGACGACCACGAAATCGAAGCGATGCTCGACGACATCATGCATTGCCGTGAACTCGGCTGTGATGGTGTGGTGGTCGGTGCCCTCACGCCGGAAGGTGATATCGACGTCGACGCTTGCGAGCGTTTCCTCGACGCGGCGCAAGGCATGGGCGTGACCTTCCATCGCGCGTTCGATCTTGTGGAAGATCAGGCGGCGGCGCTGGAAGTTCTGATCGAGCTGGGTTTCGAGCGGGTACTCACCTCGGGTGGGATGCCGGGTGCTGTAGCGGGCGCGGGCCGTCTGGCTCGGCTGGTCGCGCAGGCGGGTCAGCGTATTTCGGTGATGCCCGGTGCGGGCATCGAGCCGGGCAATGTCGCGGCCTTGCGTGATCTGACCCGCGCGCGGGAGTTCCATGCCTCGGCCAAGCGGCGCTTGCCGTCGGCCATGCTGCGTGCGCCGGCCGATCCGTTGGGGATGGGCGCGGGGGAGACGCGGACGGATGTGGATACGGTACGGGCGTTGGTGGCGGCTTTGGCGTGACGCGTGACGGAAACTGAGAGCATCGGGGGTTATCGTGAAGTGGATCATCGGCTTGGTGGGGTTGGTCGTCGCGGGTGGCGCGTGCGCTGCCGATGCGGTGCATTACACGGCGCCCGGAAAGGCGGCTGTCGATCTGGTGACGTCAGCCTTGCCGCGCGTCGAAGTGAAGGCTGGCGCGCACGGTGATGCGCCCAGCGCATGGCAGGGCGTGAACCTGATCGACGTGTTGCGGGCGCAGGGTGCGCCGGTGGGCACGGCATTACGCGGGAAGGCGCTGACCGATTTCGTGCGCGTCACCGCGGCGGATGGTTACCAGGTGGTCTTCAGCCTGGCCGAGCTGGATCCGGATTTCGGCGGCCGCAAGGTGGTGCTGGTCGACAAGCACGAAGGTAAGCCGCTCGATGCGAAGGACGGCCCGTACCGCCTGGTGGTGCCGGACGATGCACGCCCGGCACGCTGGATCCATAGCGTCACGGCGATCGAGCTGGTGGAAGCCTCGACCACCGAACGCCAGCCGAAGCACTAGCCGTTGTCGAGCGGCGTGGTCAGCTTCAGGCCACTGTTGACCAGGTAAAGGCCGTTATCGGGAAGGGCGTCGGCACTTTTGCCGTCGTCCTTTGCCCAGGTGATCGATTCCTTCGGACCCGGTACGTAACCCTGCCACGTGCCGTAGAGGTCATCGGGCCGTTCATTGCGGTTGAGCCGGAATATGACCGGAACGCGGGTCACGTATTCCGGATCGTTCATATGCGCGCCCTTGGTGGGCAGGTTGAACGTCCAGTCCTTCGCAACGCGCGCCGCCGGTGCGGACAGTACCTTGCGCCATGCCTTCAGCTCGTTATCGGAGCCGGCGACACCGAGGTTCACCTGTTCGACGGCGACATCCGCCACCTTGCCATCGCGGCCCACGCGCAGCAGCAGGTACACCGTGCCCTGTACGCCAGCCGTCGCGGCATCGCGTGGGTATGACGGTGGCGTGCGCGAGGCGTATGTCATCGATTCACCACCCGCGCCGTAATCGCCGAAGCTCGCGCTGGCGATGTGGATCACGTAGGTGTCGCTATCCTCCGTCGAGTGCTGCGCGACGAGGCGAATGTTCATGTGCGCCTTCGCCGCCACGGCGTGGCCATCCTGCATGACTGGCTCGAAACGCCATTTGGGAGCAGCGCGCGCAACGAGGCCGGTGACCTCCTGCGGAATTTTCTCCTGCTTATCGAGCGTGTAGCCCGTAACGCTGCCGTCGGGCGCGACCATGATGTCGCCCGTCACCAGCATGCTGGCCTCCGCGCGCTTGCGCGCTGCGCCGGGCCCTGCCGCCAACGCCAACCCCGTCATCGCGACCGCGGCCAAACCCACTACCCACTGCTTCTTCATCCGTGCCACTCCCTGCCTTGTGGTGTTGTTGAACGTTGTCCGCAAAGTATGCCATCGCTGCGTTATGACGTTGTTGCAACGTTCGCAGGAATGACACCTGCCGGTGTGGCGGCGTACACCTGACGACCGCTCGCGGACCGAACCTCATGCAAGCCGGTCAGCGTGCCGAACGCCGGCAGCATGCCCACCGCGCGATCGAACACAAACGCGGGCAGCCGATGCTTGCGCCAGCCATCGCGGATGACGACGCCCGGGTGAACGTGGCCGGCGAGCACGTAGCCATCGACATGCGCGTGCGGGTGATGTACGAGCACGAAGGGCGGCATCGCGAGCCGATCCTGCTGCACTGCGATGCCTAATGAGGCGACATCAAAGTGCCGATCGTGATTTCCTGCGACAAGCGTGATGTCGACGGCGCCATGGCGCGCACGCCATGCACGAACGTCGTCGACCCATGCGCTTCGTGCGGTTGCTGCTCCGTGGACGAGATCGCCGAGGATCACCAGCCGCTGTGCTTCGTAGGTCGCGAGCAACGCATCGAGCCGGCGCAGGTCATCGTCGGTATCGCCGCTTGGCACGGCAATACCGGCGCGACGAAAGACAGCGCCCTTGCCGAAGTGCACGTCGGACACCAGCAGGGTGCGTTGTGCGGCCCAGTACACCGCGCGCTCAGGGTGTAAGGTCAGCTGCTCGCCGGCGATGGTGACCTCGTGCGTGCTCATGCTGCGCCGGCCTCGAGGCTGGCGACCATGCGTTCCACGCGCGACTTCCAGTCGTCCGTGGCGATGCCGCCACGCAGGCGTTCCACCCAGAGCGGGAAGGCGAGCGGGCTGAGACGTTTGGGTTCCCGCCAGAGCAGTTGCGAACGGGCGATGCGGAGCAGGCAGGCGCGCAGGCGGGTGAAGTCGAGTTGTTGGTCGAGTACTTCGCGCTCGGCTTGCCATAACAAGGGGTGGCCCGGATCGTGCCGGCGGAGCACATCGAAGAGCAGGCCGCTGGAAGCCTGTAGCTGGCGCAGGGTCTTGGCCTGTGCGGGGTAGCCGTTGAACACGAGCCCCGCCACGCGGGCGATCTCGCGGAACTGGCGACGGGCCAGCTCGGAGAGATTCACGCTGGCGCGGATATCGGTGCGCAGCCCGGCTGGATGCAGCAGCATGCGCATCGTTTCGGCATCCAGCGGCGGCATGCGCGCGGCCGTGATCGCCAGACCATAGTCGTTCACGGCGTAGCCGTAGTCGCCGGGCTGGATCCGGGCGAGGCGCCATGCCAGTACGGCGGCGAGTCCCTCATGGGCGAGCCGCCCGGCAAAGGGGAAAACGAACAGGTAATCGCCTTCGCGTGTGCGGGTGCGCTCGCACAGCGTTTCGCCGAGCGCCGGCACGGCGGACTGCGTGCGCTGGATCGCGAGCAGTGGGCCGAGTGCGCGCATTTCGCGGCTGCGCGGATCGGGTTCTGCGAGTGCGTGGCGTAGTGCGTCGGAGAGTTCGCCCGACAAGGGCAGGCGCCCGCCCATCCAGCGCGGCACGCCGCCACGGCGGTTCGGTGCGGCCCGCACGTAGGCGGTCATGTCGCGGACGCGGACCAGCTCGAGGTTCCGGCCCGCGAACAGGAAGCGGTCGCCGGGCCGCAGGCGCGAGACGAAGCTTTCTTCGACGGTGCCCAGGCGTGCGCCTTTCATGTAGCGCACCTGTAGCGAGCCATCCGAGGTGATCGTGCCGATGGATAGGCGGTGCATGCGCGCCACGCGACTGCTTTCCACGCTGTAGTGCCCGGCCGTTTCCACGAGCTTGTGGTATTCCGGATAGCTCGCCAGCGCCGTGCCGCCGGTGCAGAGGTACGCCAGCACGGCGTCGAAGCGCTCGCGCGGGAGGTGCGCGTAAGCCAGCGCGGAGGTGATTTCCGCGTAGGCCTCGTCGGCCGTGAAACCTCCCCCAAGGGCCATCGTCATCAGGTGCTGGGCAAGCACGTCCAGGCAGCCGCGCATGGGGTGGCGTGGTTCGAGGTGGCCTTCGTGCAGCGCGCGCCGCGCGGCATCTACTTCGGCCAGTTCGAGCAGGTGCGTCGGTACGCACAGGATGCGCGAAGGCATGCCTGGCTGGTGACCGCTGCGGCCGGCGCGTTGCAGCAGGCGTGCCACGCTCTTCGGGCTGCCGACCTGGATAACGCGCTCGACGCTGGAAAAGTCGACGCCGAGGTCGAGGCTCGACGTGGCAACCACGCAGCGAAGCGCGCCCACCCGCAGGCTTTCTTCCGTGGCGAAACGCAGTTTGGGATCGATGGAGCCGTGATGCAGCGCGAGTGTCTCAGGTGCTTCGGGCCAGACGGCGGCGAGCGCTTCGTGCCAGAGCTCCGCCTGCGAGCGCGTGTTGGCGAAGACCAGGCTGCTGCGCGCCTCCATCACCGCCTTGAGTACGCGCGGCAACTGGGTCAGGCCAAGGTGGCCGGCCCACGGGAAGCGTTCGCCGCCCTCGGGCAAGGCGGTCTCGATGATGGTCTGCTTCTTCGAAGTGGCGCCGACCAGCACGCCATCGCCCGCCAGTGCGTGCATCGCTTCATCGAGATTGCCCAGCGTGGCCGAAAGCCCCCAGATCCTGGCCGAGGGCTGCCACCGGCGTAGCCGTGTAATGCCAAGCTGCAGCAGCGTGCCGCGCTTGTTGCCGACCAGCTCATGCCACTCGTCGACGACCACGCCGCTCAACCGGGCGAAGCGTTCACGGGCATCGGGGTAGCTCAGGAGTAGTGCCAGGCTTTCCGGTGTGGTGACCAGTAGCTCGCAGGCGCCACGACGCAACCGCGCGCGCTCGGCGCTGCCGCTGTCGCCCGTGCGACGCAGGACGCGCCATGGCAGTCCCATCGCTCCGACGGCCGCCGAGAGGTGTTGTGTGGTGTCGGTGGCGAGCGAGCGTAGCGGGGTGATCCACAGCAGGCGCAGGCCGGTGCCAGGGTTCAGCACGCCATCGATCAGCGGGCCACCCGCGGCCGCAAGGGTCTTGCCGGTGCCCGTAGGTGCGTGGATGAGGCCATGGTGTCCGGCCGCCCAGTGTTTCCACGCAGCACGCTGGAACGGCGCCGGCCGGCGTCCCTGTTCGGCGAACCACGCCACCAGGCGTGCTTCAGCCCGGCGCCAGGCGGCGGAGGTCGTCGAGGCGGTCGGCATCATGGATCGCGAGGTCGGTACGCCAGCGCAGGATGCGCGGAAAGCGGACGGCCACGCCGGCCTTGTGGCGGCCGGAGGCCTGGATGGCTTCAAAGGCCAGTTCAAAAACGTGGGTCGGTGTCACCGAGCGCACGGGCCCGAAGCGGTCGATGGTGTTGGCGCGGATCCAGCGGTCGAGCTTCCCGATCTCGGCATCGTCCAGCCCGGAGTAGGCCTTCGCTACCGGTACCAGCGTCTCGCCATCCCATACGCCAAAGGTGTAATCGGTGAAGAGTCCCGAGCGCCGCCCGTGTCCCGGTTGCGCGTAAAGCAGCACGGCATCGATCGTGTACGGGTCGACCTTCCACTTCCACCAGTCCCCACGCTTGCGCCCGACCCGGTACGGCGAATCAAGCCGCTTAATCATCAACCCTTCAGTACGCCGTTCACGCGATGCCTCGCGCACCCTGGCAAGGTCGTCCCAGCCACTCGCCTCAACACCCGGCGAAACCTGTAGGAGCCCACCCTGTGGGCGACATCTTTCGAGAAGACCCACCAGCGCCCCCCGTCGCTCCCACAATGGCAACTCACGCAAATCCTTTCCCCCAAGCTCCAGCAGGTCATACGCCATGAGCCTGACCGGCGTCCCCGCGAGCAGCTTGGGCCCCGGCTTCAACTTGCCAATCCGCTTCTGCAACGCGGCGAACAACATCGGATGCGCTTCACCCTCGCCCCAAGCCAGGATCTCCCCATCCACGACACACCCATCCGGCAACGCCTGTGCCGCCGCCTCCAGTTCGGGAAACCGCCCATCGAGCCGTTCCTCACCGCGCGACCACAGGATCGCCTGCTCGCCGCGGCGCATGAGCTGGGCGCGGATGCCATCCCACTTCCATTCAGCGAGCCATTCGCTGATATCGCCGAGGGCCTCCACCGGTTGCTCCAGGGGCGAGGCGAGGAAGAACGGGTAGGGGCGTTCGCCCGCGTGCTCGTCGGGCCGTTCTTCGCCGGCCAGGGCGCGGAAGGCTTCGGCCGAAGGTTTCCAGGTGCCGCTGAGCCGGTGCGCGATGAGGTCCGTCGGCAAGGCCGTCCACTGCGCGATCGCCTGCACGACGAGCCGGTGCGATACGCCGACACGCAGCGAGCCGGTGAGCAGCTTGTTCACGAGGAACACCTGGCCTGGCGAGAGGTCACGCCACCATTCGCGCAGCTGCGCCACGCGTTCGAGCGTATCGAGGCGCGCGAGCGAGGGCAGGCGTGCTTCCATCCACACGTGCAATGGCGTGTCGTCACCTTGGGCTTCGTGGTTGGGCAGCATCAGCGCGATGGTCTCGGCGAGGTCGCCCACGTGCGCGTAACTATCGTCGATAAGCCATTCGGCGAAGCCGGTCTCGGCCGCCAGCGCAGCGCGAAGTTCGGTGGAGCTGGCGGTGCGCTTCAGCTTGCCGCCGCCCAGCACGTAGATGGCCCACGCGGCGTCCTCCGCAGGTGCGCCGGCAAAATACGCCGCCATCGCGTCGCGTTTGGCCGTGGTCGAGGCCGTGCGGTCCAGTGTTTCGTAAAGGGCCGCGAAGCGCCGCATCAGTCGCCTTCCTCGCTCGCGCGCTCATCGGGCATCACGCCAAGGGAGCGCAAGGCGCGCGCATCGTGGCCGCGTTCGCGAAGGTAGCGGATCAGGGCTTCGCCATCGCCATGCGTCACGTAGATGCGCTTCGCATGCGAATCTTCAACGCTGCGGACGAGGCCCGACCAGTCGGCATGGTCGGAGACGATGAAGCCGCGATCGTAACCGCGGCGGCGACGTGCGCCACGCACCTGCATCCAGCCGGACGCGAAGCCGGTGGAGGCTTTCGCGAATCGCTTCATCCACGGTGAGCCCGCGGCAGAGGGTGGGGCGAGGATCAGCTCGCCCGCAAAGTCCCGACCCTTAGCCGTCTCGCTTACGGCCTCCGTCGGCACCATGCGCACACCCGCTTCGCGGTAATCCTCGACGAGGCGAACCATGGCGCCGTGGAGGTAGACCGTGCGGTCGGTGCGTGTGGCGAGTTCGGCCAGGATGCGCTGCGCCTTGCCCAGCGCGTAGCAGAACAGCACGGCAGGGATGCCGCGTGCCGCGCAGTCGGCCCACCATGCCATCAGCTCGTCGATCACCGAGGACATCGGCGGCCAGCGATAGATCGGGAGGCCGAAAGTGGATTCGGTGACGAAGACGTCGCAGGGCACCGGTTCGAACGGCGCGCAAGTCGGGTCGGGATCGCGCTTGTAATCACCGGACACCACGGCGACCTTGCCACGCCCTTCGATGCGCACCTGAGCCGCGCCGAGCACATGGCCGGAGGGGTGGAGGCTTAGCGTGGTGTCGCCGAGGGTGAAGCGTTCGCCGTAGTCGTACGCGCGGATCGTCGCCGTCGCGCCGAGCCGTTCGCGCATAAGGCCCGCGCCCGCGCTGGCGACGTGGTACAGCGCGCTACCCGCACGCGCATGGTCGCCATGCGCATGCGTCACCACTGCCCGTGCCACGGGGAGCATCGGGTCGATGAAGAAGTCGCCCGCCGGGCAGTACAGACCCTCGGGACGCGGTAGCAGCAGGTCGCTATCCATGCCCTGACGCTAGGCGGTGGGGCGTCAAGGAGGTGGCAAGGGCCCCTCATAGGAGCGCGCTTGCGCGCGATCCGACGGTACCTCAGGCCACGAACTGCAGCCGCGCCAACTCAGCGTAAAGGCCGCCCTGCGCCAACAGCTCCTCATGCGTACCCTGCGCCACGATCCGCCCGGCCTCCATCACCACGATACGATCCGCGCGCTGCACGGTCGCGAGGCGATGGGCGATCACGAGGGTGGTGCGACCCTTTTCCAGCCGCTCCAGCGCCTGCTGGATCGCCGCTTCGGATTGCGCATCCAGTGCTGAGGTGGCTTCGTCGAGCAGCAGCAGCGGCGCATCGCGCAGGATCGCCCGGGCGATGGCGATACGCTGCTTCTGGCCACCGGAGAGGCGCACGCCGCGTTCACCGAGCGCCGCGTCGTAGCCTTCCGGCAGGGCCGAGAGGAAACCATCGGCCTCGGCCAGGCGCGCGGCCTCGCGTACTTCGTCGTCCGAGGCATCTTCGCGGCCGAAGCGGATGTTGTTCGCCGCGCTGCCGCCAAAGATGATCGTCTCCTGTGGAACCAGCGCGATCGAGCCGCGCAGGTCGGGCAGGGCGAGCGCCTTCAGGTCCACGCCATCGAAACGGATGGCGCCCGATTTAGGATCGTAGAAGCGCAGCAGCAGGCCGAACACGGTGCTCTTGCCTGCGCCCGAAGGGCCGACGAGCGCAACGGTTTCGCCAGGCGCGATATCCAGGGTGAAATCCGAAAGCGCCGCAACGTCGGGCCGCGACGGATAACGGAACTCCACGTGATCGAAATGCAGCGAGCCAGTGACCGGAACGGGCAGCGGCTCAGGGGCTTCGGGCGTGCGGATGACCGGCTGCTCGGCGAACAGCTCGCCGATGCGTTCCATGGCACCCGCGGCGCTGAGCACATCGCCCCAGACTTCCGACAAGCCAGCCACGGAGCCAGCCGCGAAAATGGCATAGAGCACGAACTGGCTGAGCACGCCCGGCTCCAGCGTGCCGGCAATCACATCACGCGCGCCGCTCCACAGCACCAGGGTGATCGCGCCGAAAATCAGCACGATCACGGCGGCGGTCAGAAGCGAGCGCATGCCGATACGGCGGCGCGCGGTGGCGAGAGCCAGCGCGATAGCGTCGGCGTAGCGGCGGCTTTCGATCGGCTCGCGGTTATACGCCTTCACCGCCTGCGCGGCATTCAGCGTTTCGTTCGCGATGGCCGCCGCATCGGCGATACGGTCCTGGCTGTGCCGGGACAGCTTCTGCACGCGTCGGCCAAAGATGAGGATGGGCAACATCACCGCCGGGATGACGAGGGCGGTCAGGCCAGCCAGATGCGGGCTCGTCCAGGCCATGGCCACGGCCGAGCCGATCAGCATCACGGCGCTTCGCAGCGCCACCGAGATACCCGAGCCCACGAGGGTCTGCACCACCTCGGTATCCGTGCCCAGGCGCGAGGTCAGCTCGCCGACGCGGGTACTCTCGTAGAAGCCCACATCCAGGCCCATGACATGGCGGTACAGCGCCGAGCGCAGGGCGGCCAGCGAGCGTTCGCCGAGCAGCGCGATGCAGTAATAGCGGCCCGCCGTCGCCACGGCCAGCACCACCGCCACCCCGAACAGGGCAAGGAAGGTGCCGTTGATGGTCGCGACATTCGATGCCAGGAAGCCGCGATCGATGATGTGACGCAGGGCCGGGGGCAGGGCCAGCGACGCGCCCGAGGACAGGCCGAGGAAGATCAGCCAGCCGACCACCAGGCTCTTGTGGGGCCGCATGAAGGGCCAGAGGTTGCGCAGTGCGCTGATATTCCGTGATTTCGCCCTGCGTTCGCCGCTCATTCCTGGTCCTGCCTCCGGATATTGGCTAACGGGTGGGGGTGGGCAGTGCAGTATTCAATCTGCGGGGTGGGTCGAGACGCGCGTTTGCCGAAAGAAATTACGGTTTTTCGCGTCTACTGGACGTTGATGAACGCTTGCGAAGGCATCTCGCATTTTCTATTGACTCACCGTTGCGGAAAGGCGACGTTGTCGCCCACCACACCAAGGAGAACACCATGCGCACCCACATCGCCGAAGGCGCTACCCATCGCCGTCACCGACTCCTTGGCCTCCTGGTGCTGGGAGCTGCCTTCATGGCGCCGTTTGCCGCCAACGCCGATAACCACCGGCCGCCGCCGCACCACGTCACGCGCCATAAGGTCTGTAAGCCGCATCGCGTGTACGACCACCACCATCACTACCACACCGTGCAGCAGTGCCATTGGGTGAATCGCTAAGCTTCGCGGCACACGCAGGTAGCGGGATAAAGCATGGGCGACTGGCCTCCAGTCGCCCATTTTTGTGGCTCCTTAGGGTGACGCACCGATACCCATCGGAATGGGCTGGCTGACGCCGCTGCCACCAAAGGTGAACGGGACCAGCATATCCGACTCGTAGAACTGGCCGCCGGCGATGCGTGTCCGATACTCCCAGCGCTCTGCTTGCTGGCGGGCCGCGCGGTCGAGGTCCTGGAAGCCGCTGCTTCGCGCGACCTTTGCTTCCGTCACCGTTGAATCGGTGCCCAGATGAACGGCCACCGTCACCGTGCCCAGGTGGGGGTTCCCGTTCCGGCCGATGGGAAACCGCACGGGCGTTCGCCACAGGACGGTGGGTGCCGCGTCATCCATCGGTAGCTCGGGCTTCTTCTGTGCGACGCAGCGTTTCATTTCTACGTCATGGAAATTGACGTACGAGGACAACTCCGTGGCGGCGTATGCATCCTGGGTGATTTGGATGGTTTCAGCACGAGTGGCCCGGTCGTCAACCGTAGCCTTGATCTGCTTCAGGACCGAATCCAGCGGGATGCCTCTGTCACGAGCGTCGTACGCCATGGCATTGGCATGCGCACGTCCTTCGCAGTAAGTGGTGATCTGGTCGAGCGAGACCGTCGTGGCGGCGGCAGGCGCACACAGCGCCAGAGCGACCGCGAGCGCGGCGCCATTCCTTGCTGTCTTCATGATTTCCCCTGTGGACCCGCGAGCAGCAGGTTGCCAGTCGCGTTGCGCGAGTTTCGGAATGTGCATCTTTCGCGTCCCTTTCGCCTGCGCCAGGCAGCATGGCAGGGGCAACAAGGTTGCGCTAAGGCGCCCGCTCCATTCTGATGGCCGCATGAGTCCCGCGTACTTCCAGGTCGAGCAGCTGAGCAGCCCCCGGGTGGGGCCGGTGTCGTTCGCGCTGGAAAGGGGCGAGTGCATGGCCGTCATGGGAGTGTCGGGCGCGGGGAAGACGGTTCTGCTGCGCTTGCTTGCGGATCTCGATCCAGGTGAAGGGCGGGTGGCGCTCAATGGCGCTTCGCGCGATGCCGTGCCCGCTGCGGCGTGGCGGCGGCGCGTGGCCTATGTGCCAGCGGCGTCGGGGTGGTGGGCGCCGCGGGTTGCCGAGCATTTTGCCGCAGGCACGAACGTGGAGGCGACGCGCCTATGCACGGCCATGCGCTTGCCCGGCGACGTGCTGGAGCGGCCGGTGGCGGGGCTCTCGACCGGCGAGCGGCAACGACTGGCGCTGGTGCGTGCGCTTGTGCAGTCGCCGGCCGTGCTTCTCCTCGATGAACCCACCAGCGGCCTGGACGCGGCGACGGCGGCGGCCATGGAAGCGTGCTTGAGAGAGGCGCAGGGCCAGCAGGAGACGAGCCTCGTGCTGGTGACGCACGACCCTGCCCAGGCGGCACGCATGGCGAGCCAGCGCTACCAGCTCGAGCAAGGCAGGCTTGTTTCCGCATGAAGCGTGCGCGGCCATGAGTACGGTGTCGTTGAACGCGCCGGATATCGCCATCGCCGCGACAGTGCTGTTGCTGGACGGCGTGCTATCCGTGGCGATGCGCCTGCAGATCCATCGCGCGCTGGCGATCGCGTCGGTGCGCATGTTGCTGCAGTTGGTGGTACTGGGCTTTGTTCTCCGCGCGGTGTTCGCACTGGATAGCGTGTGGGTTACGGGCGCGCTGGTGTGTGTGATGACCCTGGCGGCCGCGCGCGAGGCGGCGGCCCGGCCGCAAAAGCGCCTGCGCAGCGGGCACTACCTCACCAGCCTTGCCAGTGTGGCTGTGCCTGCACTGTTGACCTGCGTCTTCGCCCTCGTGGCGATGCTTCCCGCAGATGCCGGCGGCTCGCCGCGCTACGTGGTGCCCATTGCAGGCATCCTGCTGGGCAACGTGCTGAACTCGGTGAGTATCGGTATGGCGGCGGTGCTCGAGGGCGTTGCGCTGGAGGCGCCTGCCATCGAAGCCCGGCTAATGCTGGGGCACACGTTCCACGAGGCGACGGTGTCGCTGGAGCGGAACGCGGTGCGCAGGGCGATGGTGCCGCTGATCAACCAGATGAGTGCGGCGGGGATTATCACGATGCCGGGGATCATGACGGGGCAGGTGCTTGCCGGGATGGACCCGTTGCAGGCAGCGACGTATCAGATCGTGTTGATGTTGTTGCTGGCGGGTGGTGCCGGCCTCGGTTCGATTCTCTCGGTGCGGTTCGTTCTTCGCCGCCTCACTGACGACCGCGACCGCCTGCGATTGGACCGGCTCTTGTAGGAGCGCGGTAGGTGTCGGGTATGTCAGGCGTCGAGAGGCTTGGGGGTGGTGCGGCCGCGGGTCGCGTCGACGAGACGGACGGTGATGGCGTTGAGTTGGTCTACTGGCGCGGAGACGATGAGGGTGGCGCCGTCGGCGAGGAAATGTTCTTCGTCGATGGTGCCGTCGAGTTCGCGGATACGGGCGGTGACGAGTGCCAGGTCGGCGAAGTCGACGCGCAGGGTGAGCTGTCCGGTGGCGATGATTGGTACGCGGGGCGCAAGGCGCAGGCATTCTGCGGCGCTGCCGCCGTAGGCACGCACGAGGCCACCCGCGCCGAGCTTGATGCCGCCGTACCAGCGCGTGACGACCACGGCCACGCGATCGCAGCCCTGGCCGTCGATCGCGGCGAGGATCGGGCGGCCGGCCGTACCGCCAGGTTCGCCGTCGTCGTTGAAGCGGTAGGCATCGCCGATGCGGTACGCCCAGCAGTTATGCGTGGCGCCGGGGTCGCCGACGGACTGGAAGAAAGCCAGGGCATCCGCGGGTGCCGTCACCGGCGCGGCTTGCGCGATGAACCGGCTCTTCTTGATCTCTTCCTCGTGGCGGAACGGAGCGGCGAGGGTGGCTAACGGCGTGCTCAAGGTTTCAGGTCGCGGAGGTCTTGCGGTACGTCGTACGCAGGATACAGGCGGCGGAGTTCGGCGAGCTTGCGCAGCGCTTCGGCGCGGTTGCCGTTGTCCAGCAGGCGGCGGATTTCGCCGACGCGATCGTCAGGTGGCAAGCCCGTAGGTACCGGCTTTGCCGTGATCAGGCCCTGCGCCACCGGCGCTACCGGAGCGGGCTGTTGTTCGGGTGGCGCCGCCGGTGCGACCGGGGCTGGCTGCTGCTCGGGCAGCGGAGCGGGTGCCACGGGTGCCATGGGTGCCGGTTGCACCATCGGCGCCGGCTGCACCGTGGGTGCCGCGGAGGTGACCGGTGCGTTGCTGGGCCGCGCGGCGTTGGGATTGCTGTAGATCGCGTCCGGCGGGATCGGCGTCGGTGCGCGCATGGGCTCCTGCGCCGTCTGTGCGACCGGGGCGGCTTCGATGGGCGCCGCAGCGATGTCGGCGGGCGGCGCCGGGGGCGCGGGTGGGGCGGGCGGCGCCGGTGCCGGTAACGGCATGGGTGGGCTCGGCGGCGGGGCGCTTCGCGGTGGTGCGAGTTTCTGTTGGCGTCGGAACGTGGGGTGGGACGCGTAGCCTTGGGGGGTGTCGCGAGAGGCGTCGCCCACAGGGTGGGCTCCTACGGGGGGTTTGGTGTGTTCGGCGCGGGCGTTGGAGGTTGCGTCTTCGGGGGGCGCGTGCAAGCGCGCTTCTACAGGGGCGGTGTTCGGTGCGGCGTTTGCGTCTGCCTTGGCGGCCGCGGCGGGAGCGGCGGTCGGCGTTGCGGCGTCAGTGGGTGCGGAGGGCGTGCGCTGGGCGGCGCGTTCGGCGGCCGGGTCGCGGATGGGGATGTCGCGGACGTGCAGGCCGACGCCTACCGCGAGGACGAGGACGGCGGCGGAGCCGAGGGCGACGGGCCAGCGGGAACGGCGACGCGCGGGCGTGGCCGTGCTGCGCGTGGCGCGCTCGGCGGCGGCCAGTACGGCGGCGTCGAGCGCGGCGTCGGGCTCGGTCTTCGGCAAGCGTGCGTACAGCGCCGCGAGCTCGCGCTCGTCGGGCAGTTCGTCGTCGCTCGGTGGTGGCAGGTTCGGGTTCATAGGGTCAGGCAAACCACTGCTTGATGCGTGCCATGGCGTAGCGCAGGCGTGACTTGGCGGTCTCACGGCCGACGCCGGTGATGGCGGCGATATCCTCCAGGGAAAGTTCGTACTCCATGCGCAACACAAACGTCTCGCGCTGGTCGTCGGGCAGGCTGTCGATCGCCTGCTGCATGCGCCGGCGCGCTTCGAAATCGGACAAGGCGTGATCGGGCTGTTCGCGCTCGGGCGCAGCCTGCATGGCGAACACCGCGTCGGCTTCATCGCTGCTCGCCAGCGGCTTCAGCTTGCGAAAGCCATCAATCGCGAGGTTGTGCGCGATCTGCAGTAGCCACGTGCTGAACTTCGCCTCGGGGCGGTAGCGGTCGCGCGCCGCGATGACGCGCGCCCACGTTTCCTGGAACAGCTCATCCGCCACGGCGCGATCCTTCGCCGTCTTCAGCAGGAACCGGTACAGCGGGCCCTTGTGCCGCGCGTACAGCACCTTGAACGCAGCCGCGTCTCCGCCCGCCCAGGCGGACATCAGCGAGGCATCGTCGGCCAGGGGAGCATCCATGGCCGACGAGGTTACGGCATAAGGCGGCGTCATGGCAGCCCGGGTCAGCGCGTACCCGCGGCTACGGGCGTCTGCATGCCGCCTGCCAGATCGGCCAGGCGCGCCATGCTTGCGCGGTAACCACCTTCATCCTTGCCCAGTGCGCCGCGGGCGAGCGCGGCGACCTTGTCGTAGCCGAAGCCTTCGCTATGGCTGCCGCCACGCAGGTTGTCAGCGAAGGCAGCCACGGCAGCGGCGAAGCGCAGGCGTTCGCTGGCCGGCGTGACGGTTGCGGCGAGCGGCTGCTCGATCAGCTGGCTCGCACCACCGTCGGGCGCCTTGTAGCGCAGGCGCAGGAAAGCGAGTTCGTTGCCCTTCGCCGGTGACGCATCCGCGGTGCTGCCGTAACGCAGCGGGTCCACCGCGGCACCCTTCGCACCCTTCAGCGTGATTTCGTACAGCGCCGTGACATTGGCGCCCGCACCGATTTCACCCGCATCGACCGCGTCGTTGTTGAAGTCCTCGCGAGCCAGCATGCGCTTTTCGTAACCGATCAGGCGGTACTCGGCCACGACGCCCGGGTTGAACTCGACCTGGATCTTCACGTCCTTCGCGATCGTCATCAGCGTGGCCGACATCTCGTCGACGAGCACGCGGCGGCCTTCCTCGAGGCTGTCGATATAGTGGTGGCTGCCGTTACCGCAATCGGCAAGCGTTACGGCCATCTCGTCGTTGTAGTTGCCCTCGCCGAAGCCGAGCGTGGTGAGTGCGATACCGCTGCGGCGCTTGTCGGCGATACGGTCCTTAAGCTGCTGCACGCCGACGGTGCCAACATTGAAGTCGCCATCGGTGGCCAGGATCACGCGGTTCACGCCGCCCTTGATGAAGCCTTTTGCGGCCTGCGCATAGGCCAGGTCGATACCGGCGGCGCCGTTGGTAGAACCGCCCGCGCCAAGCGCATCGATCGCGGCATTGATCTTCGCGTGCTGGTCGCCCGGGGTGGCGGGCAATGCCACGCAGGTAGCACCGGCGTAGGTCACCAGCGAGATGCGATCCTGCGCGCGCAGCTTCGGCACGATCTGCTTCAGCGAGGCCTTGAGCAGGGGCAGTTTCGCCGGCTCGTTCATGGAGCCCGACACATCAACCAGGAACACCAGGTTCGCCGCCGGGATCTCGCTGGCAGGCACCGTGTAGCCCTGGATACCGACGAGGAGCAGCTGGCGGTTCGCGTTCCACGGCGAGGGCGAGAACTCCGTGGTCACGCTGAAGGGGCGTGAACGATCCTTCGGTGCGGCGTAGCCGTAGTTGAAGTAGTTGATGAATTCTTCGCTGCGCACGGCATCGGCCTGCGGCAGCTGGCCTTCGTTCAACAGGTGGCGCACGTTCGTGTACGAGCCGGTGTCCACATCGATGCTGAAGGTGGAAACCGGATCGGTCGCGGCTTCGTGCACCGGGTTGGTGTCACGGTGTGCATAGCGGCTGGTATCGACCGGTTGCTGGTAAACGCCGCCGGTATATCCGACCGGCATCGGCGCCATCATCGCTTGCGGGACGGCGCGGTTCTGCGAGACGTCGGCGGGCGGCGCAGGTGGGGCCGGAGGTGCGGGTGCGGGAGCCACCGCTACTGGTGCGGCTTCTTCAATGATTCCCATCGGCGGTGCCGGCAGCGCGGGCGGTGGCGATGCGACCTTGCGCTGCGAGATGGGCATGGGGCGGCGCGGCATCGGCGCTGGCGCGTAGCCATACACCATGGGCTGCACATCGGTGCAGTTCGGCCCGTCGGCAGGCATGAGTGAGTGCGAGCTATGCCGCGCGGGCGGCGACTCGGCGCCAACGGTACCGGCGGCGGCCACGAGGCCAGCGAACAGCAGGGAGAGTGGGGCGCGTAACGTGGTCATCGTGCATGGCCTCCTTGGGGACATGCAGATGAAACGGGGCAACCCGGCAAACGGGGTTAACCAGCGCGTGCCGCAGGTTCAATCCGTGCATCGCCGAGCCCGCCAACGCGGTTACGCCCGCCGTGCTTGGCCTGGTAGAGGGCGCGGTCGGCGGCGTTCAGCAGCTCGAGCGGGCCGCTGGCCGCGCTGGGCTGGATGGCCGCCACACCGATGGTGATGGTCAGCACGCCATAAGGGCTGCGCGGGTGCGAGATGGCCTGGGCCTCGACGTGGCTGCGCAGGTCGTCCGCGAGCGCCAGGGCCTCGGGCATGCGTGTGCCCGGCGCCACCACCGCGAATTCCTCGCCGCCGAAGCGGGCCAGGAAATCACCGGCGCGCAGGCCGCGGGCCATGAGCGTGGCAGCGAGTGCACGCAGGCAGTCATCGCCGGCCAGGTGGCCGTAGCGGTCGTTGTATTCCTTGAAGTAGTCGACATCGATCATCAGCAGCGCGATCGGCTCGCGCTGGCCGGGGCGGTGCCACTCACGCAGCAGCCGCTCATCCAGGGCGCGGCGGTTGGCCAGCCCGGTCAGGCTGTCGACGAAGACCAGCCCTTCGAGCTCATCGCGGCTGCGCGACAGGCGGAACTCTTCTTCCACCAGATCGACCTGGGCCAGCGTGCCACGCAGGCCAATGCCGACCACCGCGGCGATGGCGCCGGTGATACCGAGCGACGGGTAGCCGGGGATCACCATGAGCCCGAAGCCCAGCACGCTCATCGCGAGGAAGGTGGGGCTGGCGCTCTGCACGAAACGGATGAGGTACACGGGTGGGTGCCAGTGGCGCTGCGGCTTGCGCGAAAGTGTCGCGATGCACAGCGCCAGGAACGGCACTTCGAGCAGCGCATCCCACGGCGAGTCGCCGAAATCCGGATGCCCGCCGAGCGCGATGTAGTGGTTATAGGCGTAGCCGGAGACCGCGTAGCAGACGAAGAACGCCATGACCGCGCGGAAGAAGTAGTGGTCGTCGGCGCGGTCGGTGGCGAGGAAGCGCAACAGCGCCGCCACGGCCAGGCAGACATTTTCGAAATCGAGCATGTGCGCCACGTCCACGGCCTGCTGCGGGCCCATGGCGCCTTCCAGCGACACGATGGAGAACGTGCGCACGTAGAACAACACGCCGAGCAGCGCGGCCAGCACGAGGTCGATCGCCAGCGCCCACTTCTTGCGCGCGGCCACCGGTGCCGACGACACGGCGATGAGCACCGGCAGCACGTACAGGATGTAGAAGAACATGCTGTCGCCGGGCGCGGGGTTGGTGTTGTCCATCACGTAGTTCTGCCGCGCGGACAGCGACATGCCGACCGTCCACAGCATCAGGCTGCCCAGCAGGAGCAGCCAGCGCTTATCGCGCGGGGTACCGGAACGGTGCCAGGCAAGCACCGTGCTGGCCATGGCCGCCACCGCCACGGCAAAGAAAAACGCGTACGAGATCGCCATGCCGCCCGCGGGCGTCACCATCAGCGCGATCGCGTGGGCCGCGACGATAGCCGCCGCGGCGATGACGAGTTTCATGGCGTGCTTCATCCCCCTGCCTGCAACGCTATGGTCATATCGGCGGGCGCGCCGGAAAGTTGAGCACGCCGCTCAATATCTTACGGACGCTTTCTAGACAAATGTGAAGGCGGCTCACGCGGCGCGGATCGCACCCTTGGCGATGACTGGGCCGGTGGGCTGGCCGGTGGGCGAGCCGCCAGCCGGTTCAACCGAGACCGCCAGGGCCGCCGTCGGCCCGAGGCGATCGACCAGGGCGCGAGGCAGGGCGAAACGTTTGCCCTGCGCCGCGGGGAAGACGCCGACCGCGATGGGCGGTGCGCCTTCGGGGATAAGCCACAGTTCGGTATCGCGCCCCGAGGCCAGGGGCTCGGGGGTGGCCGGCACCAGCAACAACTCGCCGCGCTCGGGGTCCATGGTGGCCGTCCACGAGGCCACGCCGTCATCGCGCGCGATGGTGGAAACCATGAGCACGGCGGGCGTCGTCGCCGTCGGCGGTGCCGGAAGACCGGGGCGGGTCAGCGTGAGCACGAGCAGGCAGGCCGCGACCGCGGTGGCACCGACGCCCAGCCAGCGCCACAGCGCCAGGCTTTCCCACAGGCCCGGCCGGGCCTGGGCACCGAGCCCCAGACGGCTACGGATGCCCTCCCAGGCAGCCGCCGGCGGCGCCACCGCGGGCAGTTCGACGGCTAACGGGTTCAGCCATGCTTGCCATCGGCCGACGGCGGCCGCGGCTTCCGGCTGCTCGGCGACCTCGCGCGCCACGGCGGCACGCGCGTCGGCATCGAGCAGGCCGAGCACGTACTCGGCGTAGCGCAGGTGGTCTTTATCGTTGTCGGTTGAAGTGTTCATGCGCCGAGGCAAGCCCGCAGTTGCAAAAGACCGCGACGGATCCAGCTCTTCATGGTGCCAAGCGGCACGCTGGCGCGGTCCGCCAGTTCGTTATACGTAGCGCCGCCGAAGAAAGCTTCACGGATCGAACGACGCTGTTGGGCGTCGAGTTCATCGAGGCAGGCGTGCAGCTTGCCGTAGGCCTCGCCGGCTTCCGCCTCGGCGGCCGGCCCCGGGCGCTCGTCCACGATCGCGTCCCAGGCCACATCGCTGATGTGTGCGGCCGAGGGGCGCTGGCGCAGGCGGTCGATCGCCTTGTTGCGCACGACGGTGACGAGCCAGGTGAGCGCGCTCGACAGGGAGGGATCGAAGGTTGACGCTCGCCGCCAGACGGTGACGAACGCTTCCTGCAGGATGTCGTCGGCTTCCGCGGGGTCGCCTGCCAGGCGCATGCACACACCGAAGAGGCGCGGTGACGTGGCCTTGTACAACGAAGCAAACGCCTGCTCATCACGCGCGCCAGTGCGCCGTAGCAGGTCGTTCAGCGCATCCCGCTCAGCGGGGGAGGTAGCTGGCATCCGTGGAATCCCTGTCGTAAACGAGCGGGTTCGTGTTCTATAACACGATTGGCCGTCACGGAAACGCGACCGCCGCCGGGCCACCCTCGGTCCCGTACCCTTCCTGGGCGACACGCCTGCCAAAGGATTTTTCCTGTGACGACGAAACGCCTGGCCCTTGCGATGCTGGCCCTTGGCTTGCCGGCCGCCCATGCGGCGGAACGCTTCGCCGGCGATGCCATGCCGCGCGGTGGCGGCCCCGTGCTGTATCGGGAGATCCATTACGTGGACGGCCCGCGGCAGGTGGTGAGCTACCAGTGCCCCGATGGCACGCCGTTCGCGCGAAAGCTGCTGCAGTCGGGCAGTGACCCGGTGCGGCCCGATATGTCCTATGAAGACGCGCGTGAAAGTTTCCATGAGAGCGTCCGCGCGGTGGGTAACCAGATCGAGATCCGGGTCAAGCGCGCGGGGGCGGCCGAAGAGGCCCGTACCATCGATGTCCCGAAGGGCGCGGTCATCGATGCGGGCTTCGATACCTATATTCGCTCGCACTGGGATGCGCTCGATGCCGGCGTCTCGGTGCCGTACCTCGTCCCGAGCCGGTTCCGCTTCTACGACGTGAAGATCACCGGGGGCAAGACCACCCAGGGCCAGCGTCACCTGGCGATGAAGCTGGATGCCTGGTACGCCTTTGCCGCGCCGACCATCGCCATGGCGTACGGCGCGGGCGACCACCGCATCCTGCGTTACGAGGGCAAGGGTACGGTGCGCAACGCGAGCGGCAAGAGCTCCGATGTGAGTATCGACTTCCCGCCGTCGGGCCGGACGATGGACCTGCCCGCGAGCGCCCTGGACGACGCGCTGAAGGCGCCGCTGGCGACCAAGTGTCCCAGCTGAGTGCCGGGGCCGTGCATCCGTTCGCGGGGTTCGCCCGTATACGTCATGGACCATCCACGGAGCCGACCGAGCCATGCGTTCCCCCCTTGCCCGGCTAAACGCACTGCGCCGCTGGTTCGATACCGCCGACGGCGCGCCAGCGGAGACCGCGCGCGACGACCGGATCGACTGGCTGCGCGCGGCACCCTTCGTCGCGATGCACCTGGCCTGCGTGGCGGTGATCTGGACGGGTACGTCGGCGGTCGCGGTAGGCGTGGCGGTGGCGTTGTATGCGATCCGCATGTTCGCGTTGACCGGCTTCTACCACCGCTACTTCTCACATCGCACGTTCCGCACATCGCGCGCCGTGCAGTTCATCTTCGCCGTCATCGGGGCCGCCTGTGTGCAACGGGGGCCGTTGTGGTGGGCCGCGCACCATCGCCACCACCACCGTCATGCCGATACCGCGCTCGATCCGCATTCGCCGGGTGTGCATGGTTTCCTCTGGAGCCATGCGGGCTGGTTCCTTACGCCGCGCGGCTTCCGCACCCAGCTCGATCGCGTACCGGATTTCGCGGTGTACCCGGAACTGCGCTGGCTGGATCGCTATGACACCGCCGTGCCGGTCCTGCTGGCCATCGCGCTGTTCGGGTTGGGTACCTTGTTGCAACACGTGGCGCCGGGGCTGGGCACGACGGGCTGGCAGATGCTGGTGTGGGGTTTCTTCATCTCCACCACCGTGCTGTTCCACGCCACGGTGACAATCAACTCGCTCGCGCACCGCTTTGGCCGGCGCCGGTTCAGCACCCACGACGATAGCCGTAACAACGTCTGGCTGGCGTTGCTGACCTTTGGCGAAGGCTGGCACAACAACCATCACTTCTTCCCCGGCACGGTACGCCAGGGTTTTCGCTGGTGGGAGGTGGACCTGACCTTTTATGGCCTGTGGCTCATGGCACGGTTGGGCCTGGTGAGTGAGCTCAAGCCCGTCCCCGCCTGGGTGCGGGCGAAGATGGAGCACTAGCGCATGCGCGTCGCGGTCATCGGTTCGGGTATCGCGGGGCTGGCCTCGGCGTGGTTGCTGTCGCGTAGCCACGAGGTGACCTTGTTTGAAGCGGCGGACCGGCCGGGCGGGCACGTCGATACGCATCGGGTCACGTTGCAAGGCCACGAATACTCCGTGGACACCGGGTTCATCGTGCATAACCCCGTGCACTATCCGTTGCTCACGGCGTTGTTCGACGAACTGGAAGTGGCCACGCAGCCGACCACCATGAGCTTCGCCGTGCGCAGCGAAGCCTCCGGGCTGGAATACAACGCCACCTCGCTGAATACGCTGTTCTGCCAGCGGCGCAACCTGCTGTCGCCGCGCTTCCACGGCATGTTGCGCGATCTGTTTCGCTTCTACCGCGAGGCCCCCGCGTTGCTGGCGCTCCAGGGCGAGGGTCCAACGCTGGGTGAGTATCTCGACGAAGGCCGTTACGGTGCGATGTTCCGCGACGAGCACCTCGTACCGATGGCTTGCGCCCTGTGGTCGTCGGCCTCGGCCGGCATCCTGCGTTTCCCGGCAAAGTACCTCGTGCGCTTCATGGCCAACCACCACATGCTGCAGGTCTCCGGTCGGCCGGAGTGGCGCGTGGTCGCCGGTGGCTCCGCGCGCTACGTCGACGCGCTACGCGCCCGCTGGCAGGGGCGCGTGCGTGAATGCTTCGGCACCCCCGTGCTCTCGGTCGACCGGCACGGCGACAGGGTCGATGTCGCCACCCATCGCGGCGTCGAACACTTCGACGAGGTGGTACTGGCATGCCACGCTGACCAGGCCCTGGCGCTGCTGGGCGATGCGCATCCGCGCGAGCGCGAGATCCTGGGCGCCATGGCATACCAGCCGAACGAAACCGTCTTGCACACCGACGCCACGTTGCTGCCGCGCTCGCGCAAGGCCTGGGCCGCGTGGAACGCGTGGGTGCCGGCCGCTCCCGGCGAGGCCTGCACGGTGAGTTACTGCATGAACCTGCTACAGGGCATCCGCTCGCCCGAGCCGTTCGTGGTGACGTTGAACCGCACGCACGCCATCGATCCGGCGAAAGTGTTGCGTCGCCTACATTACGCCCACCCGGTGTATTCGCACGCTTCGGTGGCCGCGCAGGCGCGCCGGGCGGAGATCCAGGGGGTGCGCCGTACCTGGTTCGCTGGCGCCTACTGGGGCTGGGGTTTCCACGAGGATGGCATGCGTAGTGCCGTGGAACTGGCGGCCGACTTCGATCGTGTCGCCGTGCGGCGCGGGGTGATGGCATGAGCGAGCGCTTCGCCAGCGCGGTGTACGAAGGCGTCGTGACCCACAGCCGGCACGCGCCGCACCCGCATGCGTTTCGCTACCGCATGGCGCAGCTGTGGTTGGATCTTGACGAGCTGGATGCGGTGTTTGAAGGGCGCTGGCTCTGGTCGTCGCGGGGGCGCAACCTCGCCGAGTTCCGCCGTGCCGATTATTTCGGATCACCCGAGGTGCCCCTCGCCGATGCCGTGCGTGACCGCGTGGCGTTGTCGCTAGGTCGCCGTCCCGCGGGGCCGGTGCGCCTGCTTACCCATCTGCGTTATGCCGGGTTTGTGTTCAACCCGGTGAGCTTTTACTACTGCTACGAGGCGGATGGGGAAACCCTGGCGGCCGTGCTTGCCGAGATCACCAACACGCCGTGGCGCGAGCGGCACGCGTATGTCGTGCCGGCTGCGGAGGGGGCGACCCATGCGGTCGACGCGCAGTTCCCGAAAACCTTCCACGTCTCGCCCTTCATGCCGATGGATCGCACCTACCGCTGGCGCTTCACCTCGCCCGGTGAGCGGCTTGCCGTGCATATGGACGTACTGCGCGATGGCGAGCGTGAGTTCGATGCGCACCTCGCCCTGGCACGTCTTCCGCTGTCGGCGGCATCGCTGGCGCGCGTGCTATGGCGTTACCCGCTGATGACCGCGAAGGTCGTCGGCGCGATCCATCTTGAAGCGTTGCGTCTGTGGCTAAAGCGCAATCCCGTCCACGATCATCCCGGCACCTTGCCAAAGGGTCTTCATGAGCGTCGTCGTTCCTGATTCCACGGCCGTCGCGGCGACGCGGGGCCTGCGTTTCCTTCGTGCGCAGTTGCTGGCGCGCATGGCTGGCATGCGCCACGGCCGCCTGGTGCTGGCCGATGCGCTGGGGCGAGTGGAGCTTGGTGAAGCCGGGCATGCCGCCGCGGTGCACGTCACGGTGAACGATCTGGCCTTCTATCGCGCCGTGGCGACGAACGGCAGCGTGGGGGCAGGGGAAGCCTTCATGGATGGCCAGTGGCGCTGCGATGATCTCGTGGGCCTCATTCGCCTGCTGGTACGCAACCGCGACCTGCTCGACGGCATGGAAGGCGGCATGGCCCGTGTCGGCGGCTGGCTGATGCAGGCGTGGGGAGCCTTGCGGCGTAATACGCGCGAGGGTAGCCGGCGCAACATCGCCGCGCATTACGACCTGGGCAATGCCTTCTTCTCGCTGTTCCTGTCGGATGACCTGATGTATTCGTCCGCGCTATGGGACGGCGAGGACGATACGCTGGAGGCGGCCTCCCGGCGCAAGCTGGATCGCGTGTGCCAGTGGCTCGAGCTAGGCCCCGGTGACCGGGTCGTTGAGATCGGCACCGGTTGGGGCGGCTTCGCACTGCATGCGGCGCGCCACTACGGTTGCCACGTGACCACCACGACCATCTCCCGCGAACAGCATGCGCTGGCGAGCGCCCGCGTGGCGGAAGCCGGGCTGGGCGATCGCATCACGCTGCTGCTCGAGGATTACCGCGACCTGCAGGGTCAGTACGACAAGCTGGTGTCCATTGAGATGGTGGAAGCGATCGGCGCTGAATACCTCGATACCTGGTTCGCCAAGCTGGGCGCGCTGGTGCGCCCGGGTGGCCGGGCGCTGGTGCAGGCGATCACCATTGAAGACCACCGCTACGCGCAGGCGCTGAAGGCGGTCGATTTCATCAAGCGGTACGTGTTCCCGGGCAGCTTCATCCCGTCGGTCAACGCCATGCTCGCAGCGAAGACCCGGGCGACCGACCTGGCATTGCTGCGCCAGGAGGATTTCGGGCTGTCGTATGCGCGCACCCTGCACGCGTGGCGCGAACGTTTTCTCGCCGCGCGCGGTGAAGTGCGTGCGCAAGGCTTCGACGAACGTTTCCTGCGCTTGTGGGAGTTCTATCTGGCCTACTGCGAAGGCGGGTTCCTGGAACGCTCCATCGGCGTCTCGCACTTGTTGTTCGCCAAGCCGGGCGCGACGCCATGAGCACGCTGAACACCTTGCTCATCATCTGGCTGGCCGCCGCATGGGTGATGGCGGGTGGCTGGGCCTGGCAGCGGCGCGAGCGCAATGCAGGCATCGTGGATGCGTTATGGGCGTCGGGTTTGGCCGGTGCCGCCGTGTTCACGGCGCTGGTGGGGCAGGGCTCGGTGCCGACCCGCGTGCTGCTCGCCGTGCTTGGCGGGGCGTGGGGTTTGCGCCTGGCGCTGCATCTATGGCGCCGCGTGCGCGGCGAGCCGGAGGATGGGCGTTACCAGCAGTTGCGTGCGCACTGGCGCGGGCACCAGGGCAAGTTCTTCGGATTCTTCCAGTTCCAGGCGTTTCTCGTCGCGCTTTGCGCCGTGCCGTTCATCGCCGTGGCGGCAAATGACGAAGGCGCCGGTGCGTGGGCGATCGCGGCCGTCGTCACCTGGTTGGTCAGCGTGGGCGGTGAAGCGCTGGCGGACCGGCAGCTCTCGCGTTTCCGGGCGGACCCCGCCCACAAGGGCAAGACCTGCCGCGAGGGCTTGTGGCGTTACTCACGCCATCCCAACTACTTCTTCGAGTGGCTGCACTGGTTCACCTACGTGTTCCTGGCGGCGGGCTCGGCCCTGGTGTGGCTGGCGCTGGTGGGGCCGCTGTTGATGTACCTGTTCGTACGTTACGTGAGTGGCGTGCCACTCACCGAGGCGCAGGCATTGCGCTCTCGCGGCGAGGAGTACCGCCGCTACCAGCGCGATACGCCGGTGTTTTTCCCGTGGTTCCCCAAGGCAAGCTCGTGAGGACGCATGACGACGATCGCAGATAACGCCACGTATGCCCGGGAAAATACCGCGGCCACCGGCATGCTTGGCCTCGCCGAGCGCGGCTGGTTGCCGGATGCCGTGTTGCGCATGGGCATCCGCGGCTTGTGCGCGGAACGGCTTGCGCACGAACGGCGTGGCGGCGGTGAGGTCACCGCCACGCGCTTCCATGCGTTGATCGATGAGCTGCGCCACAGCGAGGTCGCGCTGCATACCGACGCGGCCAATGGCCAGCATTACGAGCTGCCACCGGCATTCTTCACCCTCTGTCTTGGCAGCCGCCTGAAATATTCGAGTTGCTACTACCCGCGGCCGGGCATGAGCCTGGACGAGGCGGAAGAGGCGATGCTTGCGCTGTACGGTGAGCGCGCGGAGCTCGCCGATGGGCAATCGATCCTTGAGCTGGGCTGCGGCTGGGGTTCGCTCACGCTGTGGATGGCGCAGCGCTTTCCACGGGCCCGGATCACGGCGGTATCGAACTCCGCGCCGCAGCGGCGGCATATCGAGGCGCGTTGCGCGGCGTTGAACATCACCAACGTCCATGTCATCACCGCCGACGTGAACACGCTCGCCCTGCTCGAAGGGGACTTCGATCGCTGTGTGTCCGTGGAAATGTTCGAGCACATGCGCAACTACGCGACGCTGCTGGGCCGGATCAGCCACTGGTTGAAGCCGGGCGGCAAGCTGTTCGTGCATATCTTCGCCCACCGCACCCTGATGTATCCGTTCGATACCAATGGCGACAACGACTGGATGGCCCGGCACTTCTTCACGGGCGGCCTGATGCCGGCGGCGGATACGCTGCTATGGTTCCAGGACGATCTGCGCATCGAGCGGCGCTGGCTGCTCGATGGCACGCACTACCAGCGGACCGCGAACCACTGGCTGGCCCGGCAGGATAGCCAGCGCGACGCGGTGATGGCCGTGCTGGCCGAGGCCTACGGGTCCGCCGCAGGCCTGTGGTTCCAGCGCTGGCGCATGTTCTGGATGGCCTGCGCCGAGCTGTTTGGCTATGCCGGTGGCCAGGAGTGGCTCGTGGCGCACTATCGGTTCACCCGGCCAGTGCCGTAAACCCCGGGGCAAAGGGGCTACGCATGGGACAGGAATGTCCAATCCTGCCATCTGTGCCTGCGAGACATTTCACCTTTTCCAGCCTGTTGGCTTGGCATGGGCGGCCGGCGGTCCCACGATCGTCTGTCTGTACCATCCGCAACGAAGGAGAGTGACATGTCCTCCCGTCCCGTCAGGATCCCCGGCCCCGACCACCCGATCACCATCACGCCGGCCCAGGGCCGGGTGGTGGTGCGTTTTGGCGACCAGGTGATCGCCGATACACGCCATGCGCTGAGCCTGAAAGAGGCCAGCTACCCCGCGGTGCTCTACATCCCGCGTGGGGACGCCAGCATGGCCAGCCTCCGCCGCAGCGAGCACACCACCTGGTGTCCGTACAAGGGCGAGGCCTCGTATTACAGCCTGCCTGGCAACAGCGAAGCCGCGATCAATGCGATCTGGACGTATGAGACGCCCAGCGAGCACGTCGCCTCCATCGAGGGCCACCTGGCCTTCTACCCCGACCGCGTGACGATCGAGCACACGCCCGACTAAGCCACCGGAGTTCATTGCCCATGCAAGCCATTTTTGAATCCCTGGCCGCGGATAACGCCGCGGCCATCGCGACCTGTACGAGCGCGCCGGCGCAGACCCTCGCCGAGCGCTATGACGCGGTCCGCGCGCGCACCGACGCCCTCGTGGCCGCGCTTGAGCCCGAAGACATGCAGGTGCAGTCCATGCCGGATGCCAGCCCGGCCAAATGGCACCTCGCGCATACCACGTGGTTCTTCGAAACCTTCCTGCTGGGGCCGAACGTGCCCGGCTACAGCGTGTTCGATCCGGTCTACGGCTACCTGTTCAACTCGTACTACGAGGCCGTGGGGCCCCGGCATCCGCGCCCCACGCGTGGTCTCGTGACGCGTCCGGGCATCGAGGGCGTGCGCGCCTACCGCCGCCACGTGGATACGCATATGCGCCGCCTGATCGCTTCGGGGCTCGATGCCGAGCACGAGGCGCTGCTGCAGCTTGGGTTCGCCCACGAGGAGCAACATCAGGAACTGCTGGTGATGGATGTGCAGCACCTGTTCGCGCAATCGCCGCTCAAGCCTGCCTTCGATCCGGCGTGGCCTGCGGCCGAGGCCGGTCCCGCAGGCCGCTACCGGCATGTCGCGGGTGGCCCGGTGCGTATCGGCGCGACCGATGAGCCCTTCGCGTTCGATAACGAGGGCCCACGGCACACGGCATGGCTCGAGCCGTTCCAGCTTGCTGACCGGCTGGTCACCAATGGCCAGTGGCTGGCGTTCATGGCCCTGGGCGGTTACCGCCGTGCCGAGCTGTGGCTCTCCGACGGTTGGGCACAGTGCCAGGCCGAGGGCTGGGAGGCACCGCTGTACTGGCAGCGCGACGACGATACGTGGTTTCACATGACGCCCGGTGGCTGGAAGCCGGTGGATCCCGATGCCGCCGTGGTGCACGTGAGCTACTACGAAGCGGACGCCTACGCCCGCTGGGCCGGCGCTCGCTTGCCCACCGAGGCCGAGTGGGAACATGCGGTACGCACGCGGCATGACCTCGAGCAGGTGTACGACACCGCGTGGCAGTGGACCGCCAGCGCCTACACGGCGTACCCGGGCTTCAAGGCGAGCGACGATGCGGTGGGCGAGTACAACGGTAAATTCATGAGCGGGCAGATGGTGCTGCGCGGCGGTGCGTCGGTGACCCCGCCGGGGCATTCGCGTCCGTCATACCGTAATTTCTACCGCCCTGGGCAGCGCTGGATGTTTGCTGGCCTGCGCCTGGCGCGCGATCTCGCGCTGGACGACGATGACGAGCGCCAGGCCTTCCTGCGCGATACGCTCGCTGGCCTGGGCGCGCCGCGCAAAACGTTCTCACCGAAGTACTTCTACGACGGCGCTGGCTCTGCGCTGTTCGAGGCGATCTGCGAGACGCAGGAGTATTACCCGACGCGTACGGAGACCGCGCTGCTTACTTCGATTGCGCCGGCACTCGCCGGGGCGATCCCGGAAGGCGCCGTCCTGCTTGAGCTGGGCAGTGGTGCAAGCGAAAAGACGCGCCTGCTGCTGGATGCGGCGCCGGGCCTGTCTGCCTATGTGCCCGTTGATATCAGCCCCGATGCCTTGCAAGGCGCGGCAGAGCGGTTGCGCGCGGCGTATCCGTCGCTCTCGATCGTGCCGGTGGTAGCGGATTTCACGCGCGGCATCGAGGTACCGGTTGCACTGGCGGATAAGCCGGTCGTCGCCTTCTTCCCTGGTTCGACGATCGGCAACTTCGAGGCCGACGAAGCCGTGGCCTTGCTGCGTGCGGTACGTCGCCGGCTGGGCCCGGGCTCGCGTTTCATCGTGGGAGCCGACCAGGTCAAGCCGGTCGATACCTTGCTGGCGGCCTATGACGATGCCGAGGGCATCACGGCGGCGTTCAACCGGAATGTCCTGGTGCGTATCAACCGCGAGCTAGGCGGCGATTTCGACGTGGGCGCCTTCGAGCACCGCGCGATCTGGAATGCGGAGAAATCACGCATCGAGATGCACCTGGAGAGCCGCGTGGCGCAGACGGTGACGGTGTCGGGCCAGCGTTTCACCTTTGAAGCCGGTGAAACGATCCACACCGAGAACTCGCACAAGTTCACGCCCGAGTCGTTCGCCGCGCTGGCGGCGCGGGCGGGGTGGTCGGTTGAACAGCAGTGGATCTCGGAAGCCCCCGCCTTCGGCGTATTCCTGCTCGCCGCGGTCTGACCCGGTTCGCGGTGCGACGGTATCTCGTCGCACCGCGCTGTCATGTAACTGTGGTGGCTCAGCGAGCGTCTTTCAGGCTCATGAAACCATCGTCGGCCACGCTGACGACGGCGCGGCGGCTACCCTGCAAGCGGATCGCTTCCTCGGTATGCGCGCCAATCTTCGCCGCCGTTTCGGCGACGCCGACTGGATTGTTGCCCCGGCGCTTCTGCTTGCCGACGAAGCGGGCGTAGTTATAGCCCGACCACGAGCTGAAGATCGCTGCCGTGGCGATGGCGACGATCAGCACGATGTGGATATCGCCGCCGTCGGTGATCGGGTCCATGAGATGCAGATGGGTGAGCGCATCACGGATGCCGTACGCCCATGCGCCAAGCGTGACCAGGGGCAGCCAGAGGCAGGCCCACAGTACCCACAGCGTGACGGTAACCACACCGAAAACGGCCTTTTGCGCGTGGCTCTGCCGCTCCGGGCGCTGGATAACAATGGCTTCGGCTTTCATCGCAGTCCCCGATCCGGGCTGACCCACACCGCGCGCGTGCCCTTGCGCTTCATGATCGCCTTGGGCAGCGCCACGATGGACGTGGCGGTATTCAGGACCCAGTACACCAGCGGGTACCAGATCATCCAGTAATAGTTACGGCCGATGCGCGTCTCGTAGCGCCGATCGACCAGCAGGCTGATCCCGAACTGCAGCAGGCAGATGATGCCGAGCACCACGCCATGCCACTGCGGCAGCAAGGTGTCGATGTACAGCGAGCGCGGCAGTTCGATGAAATGGCCCAACGCCCACAGTGTGACGATGGTGCCCATCGTGTACGACCAGAGCAGGCTGGTGAAGTACTCGAAAGCCACCGGCCACATGCGACGCTGGCGCCACTTGAACAGCTTCTTCGTGTAGCGCAGCAAGACCTCCGAGCCGCCCTGGGCCCAGCGCAGGCGCTGCTTCCACAGGCCACGCAGGGTTTCCGGCATCAGGATCCAGCAAAGGGCGTTCGGCTCGTAGCGGATTTCCCAATGACGCATCTGCAGGCGCCAGCTCACGTCGATGTCTTCCGTGACCATGTCGGTGCTCCAGTAGCCGACATCGTGCAGGGCACTCTTGCGGAAGCAGGCGATGACGCCCGACACGGTGAAGATGCGCCCGTACACGCGTTGCGCGCGCTTGATCAGGCCGATGATCGACGAGAACTCGCCGACCTGCAGCTTGCCCAGCAGGGTGGAGCGGTTGCGGATGCGCGGATTGCCGGTGACCGCGGCCACGCGCGGGCTATCCAGCATGTGCGAGACCATCCAGTGCGTGGCGTAGTCATCGAGCAGCGCATCGCCATCCACGCACACCAGGAAATCGGCGTTCGAGGCGAGCGCGGCGGCACGCAAGCCCATGGCCTTGCCCTGGTTCGAAGCCATATGGATGACGCGCAGCTTCGGATACTGGTCGAGCAACTGGTCGAGCTGGGCGCCGGTATCGTCGGTCGAGCCATCGTTGATGGCGATGATCTCGAAGTTCGGCCACTGCTGCGAGGCGAGATGGGCGATCGTCTCGCGCACCTGCTCGCCCTCGTTATGGCAGGGCACGATCAGCGTCACCATCGGATATTCGGCGAGCTCCGGCGGCTTGATCCGCAAGGGCTCGTTCCGCTCCCAGCGGAAGTAATAGATGATGCCGCCGCTCATCCACACCAGCGACATCGCCAGCGGGTAGTAGAACGCGAACTCCAACAGGAAGTGCAGGACCCCGTTGTTCATCGGGCGGGCTCCGGATAGGGGTAGTCGGACGCTGAGATGTACGGCCGGATCGCTTCCAGGTCGGGATGGTTGTGCAGGAAATCGTCGGGGTAGTAGCCGAGGTGCCGCCCGCCCGCCGCCTGCACCGCACGGATGCGGTCGTTGATATCGCGGACATCGATCCGCTTCTTCGTGCGCCAGTTGAAGGTGGCGAACTCGAACAGCGTGCGGTCGGTAGCGCCTGGTTCGGCCAACACCTTCGCCACCAGGTTCCGGTACCAGCCGATGCGGTCCGTCTGCTGGTCGAGCTGCGGCATGGCCATGATCGCGGTCATGTCATAGGCCTTGATGAAGGCGGGCAGGCTCTGTGCCGTCCATGCTTCGGCGTTCGGCTGCAGGACCGGGCGGGCATAGATGTTGCGCGCGGTCTGCAGCTGCGGGCGCCACTTCTTCATGCGCGCGGCGAGGTACTGGGTGAAATCGATCAGCGCCTGCGTGTTCTGCGCGGGGCTGTTCTTCGCCCACGGGCCGAGCCGGTCGGTATCGCGCATAAAGGCATCGTCGGAGAAGAGCACGCCGGCCTCGCTGCTGTGCATCGCGAGGTCTTCGTACACATCACCGATCATCTGGCGCACCTTCGGATCGTACGGTGCGAGACGGAACGGGTCGCCACCGGCGGCGGGCTCGCCGGCTAGTGACGGCAGGTCCTTGCCGGCGGGGAAGCGGAACGCCAGCACCGGCATCCATGCGTAGACGCGGACACCGGCGCGGGTGCGTAGCTGCCACGACACGCGCGAGAACAGGTCGGAGCGCACCGGCAGGTGGCGATTGGGGAAGTACACGGCATTGGCCACGCCGTCGCCATCCGGGTCGGCGTACGCCTGCAACCAGACCTGGCTGGGATGCATGCGCTTGATCCGGTCAAGCAGCTTCGAGAGGTTGCGATCCTGCTGGGCCGGGTCGGCGTCGTAGACGTAATCGAGATCGACCTGCACGGCGCGCGTGGGGTCGACACGCGCCTGGTGGCGCATGAGCCAGCCCAGGCGGTTCGCCGTGACGTTGTCGCTCACCAGCAGGCGCGGGATCGTACCGCCCGAGCCCAGCGATGGCACGGCATCGCCCAGGCTGAAGGAGATATCCATGCCGAGACTGGCGGCCACATCCTGGCCGACGTGGGTGAACGAACCGTACGGCCAGGCGATGGCGCGCGGGCGCACGCCGGTGTGCGCTGCGATTTCATCGGCGCTCTTGGCCAGGTCGGCCCGCACGCGCGCGGCGTACTCGGCTTCGGTTTCGTAACGGTTTGTCGCGTTGTCGTACTGGAGGTAAGCGGCCGCGGGCATCTGGTTGCCCTGCGGGTTGCCGTTGGTGCCCTGGTGCAGGCCCCACGAGTGCGAGGCGATTTCCACCAGGCCCGACTTCTGCATTTCCGCGACCTGGTCCCAGGTGAGGAAGCAGGAGCGGTCGCAGTCGCTGCCGTTGTACGGCATGCGTTTGCCTTCGGGCATGTCGATCCACGAGCCGACCACCGCCTGGAGGGCAGGGTAGTTATAGGCACGCAGCAGCGGATAGACGCGCGTGTAGAAGCTCTCGAGGCTGTCATCGAAGGTGAGCAGCACCGCGTCGGGCGGCAGCGGCTTCCCGCTCTTCGCGGCATCGCGCACCTGGTCGAAGGAGACCAGGTGGTAACCGTTCGCCTTCAGCCATTCGAAATGCGCCACCAGGTGGTCGGTGCTGGTCGCGTCCGGATCCTTGTCAGCCAGCTGGCCAACATCGTCGCGGACATCGTGGTACGCCAGCACGATGAGGTTGGGGTGCACCGGGGTGATCGCCTGCGCGAACACGGCGGTGGCCGGCGCAAGCAGCGCCAGCCCGGCGAGGGCTAGCTTGGACAACAGCGGACGCATGGACTTCATTCTCCCCAATGGAGCGTCAGGTCGAGGACGACGCGGTGTTCGCGGCGGCCATCGTAAGGTTGGTTGTGCCAGCCGATGGCCCAGCCGAAGCGGAGCCCCTCGCGGGCCTGGATCGTCTGGCCGTAGCGCACCGTGGCCATCCAGTCGGTGGCGTAGCCCTTCTCGGCGTACTGGCCCACGGCCACGTCGATGCGCTCGGTGACGGCGCGCTCGTAGTACTGGCCCAGCACGTTTTCCAGCCGACCGGTCAGGGCATAGCTGTTGTCGCGGCGCGGGTTGAAGTACGGGCGGTCGGTATCGGTATTCATCGAGCCACCCAGTTCCACGCCGCCATCGATCGTGAGGTTGGGCTGGGTGTGCAGGCGCTGGATCACGGAGCCGAGCCAGCCCGTGCGCGTGTTGCCATCGCTGAACTTGTCGCGGGACACGCCGAGGCGGGCCTCGGTGAGTTCACTGGCGCGCCAGGTCACCGTGGTATCCAGGGTCTTTGCCGAGATGCCGTAGTACTGCGCGCGCAGCGGGGTGTCTTCGCCGGCGGTGCTGTAATCCGCGGCGATCGCCCAGTGGTCGGTAAGCGCCCAGTCGAAGCCGGTTTCCAGCGCGGTCTTGCCGACGTAGCGATCCATCGAGGGCAGGGCCTGCACGTAGGCGGTGAAGCCCTCCAGATAACCGCGGATGCCCACGCCGGCGCGCGTACGGCGCACGTCGCCTTCCGGCAGGTCGGCCGTGGAATAGCGCCCCAGCGCGAGGACGCGCCAGTGGTCGGCGATCAGCGGGCTGGCGATGGTGGCCTGGGTGGTGCCGTCGCGGTCGCCGTAGTCGGGGCTCGAGCCCTTGCCCTGTTCGGTGCTCAGGTCGAACTGCCAGCCTTTCTCGCGATCCCAGGAGCGCTCGGCGCGGTCGACGCGGCCGTTACGGTCGGCGATGGCCTCGGCCTGGGCGAGGGTCTCGTCGACCTGTTCGTAGTCGTAGAGCGCCCGGTAGGCCTCGGCTTCGCCGACGAGGGCATCCACATCGCGGGCGTCGAGCGTGCTGGCGATGTGGAATTCATCGAGGGCACGGCGCGGCCAGCCACGGGCCAGCTCGGTGTTGCCCAGCTCACGGCGGATCTGGGAATTCGCCGGCGCTTCGCGGGTCATCGCCGAGAGCTGGTCGTAGGCCGAGCGCGGCATGCCGACGGAGTTACGCAGCACGGCCGCATTGAGGTCGGCGTCGAGCTTGCGCGGGTTCTGGATCGGCAGGCGGATGCCCGGCACGCGCACCCACGGCTGTTCCTTCGCAGCCAGTTCGTCGATGGTCGCAAACGCCTTCGTGGTCTGGCCCGATTCCTGGTACGCGTACATGAGGCCGATGCGCGGCTCGCTGTCCGTGGCTACGTAGGGGCCAGGGTCTTTGCGGATGCTGTCTTCGTAAACCTCGGCGGACTCCGCGGGCCGGCGGCGGATCAGCAGTGCGTCGGCTACGCCGCGTTCGGCATAGGCGGGCACGTCCACGCCGTCCTTCTTCAAGGCTTCGTAACGCTGGATGGCTTCATCGGGCTTGCCGGCCTGGTCGAGCGCGACGAGCAGGTCGAAGGTCGCCCGGCGGCGCAGGTCGGCCGGCAACGTGGGGTCGTCGGCGATCCGGCGTGCGTCGGTCACCGACTGGTCGGCTTCGGCGTAGGGCATGGCCGGGTTGGCCGGTTCGCCGTTGGCCCAGCGGATCTCATGGGCGGCGTGGTCGGCGTCGAGCCGGGCCAGGTCTGCCTTCGACGGGGTTGGCTGGAGGGCCGGCGCCAGTTCCCTGGCGCGGGTAGTCGCGCCGAGTTCGGACAACAAGGTGACATTCATCTCGCGCGCTTCGCGATCATCCGGCCACTGGTCGAGCAGGGCCTGAAGGTGCCGCAGCGCGTCCACCCGGTGCCCCTGGGCACGCTCATCCCGGACCTGGGCCATGAGGGCATCGCGTTGCGTGGCGGGGGCCGCCGCCATGGCGGCGTGGCCCTGCAAAACCAGCGCCAGTGCCAGGCACAGCCTTCCCCGTGGCACGCGCGCGCTGCGCGGAGGTGTCGTATTTGAGATTCGCATACTGCCTTGTGACCTTATTTTCGCCGCTGGGATGTCCATTTCCGGCAGCGTTTCATTTTTTGTGAGAGCGCCATCCGCTTGACGCGTGACACGCTGGCGGGATTATGAATGCAAAGGCGGTGCCAAAGTGCGTGCCTGAGCTCAACCGTGGCTCTGCCGTTTCTCGGGGAAATCCACCACGTTGCCAGGTGCGGCGTCCGCCTCCGGCACGCTGATGTGGTCGTCCTCATTGACATCGATCACGGCGCGGCGGCTTTCCTGTACGAGGATGGCTTCGTGCACGGTGGTGCCCAGCAACTCGGCCGCGGCGGGAATCGGCACGGGGCTCGCCTTGCTCCGGCGCTGCCGCGTCTTCCTGCGCTGGCGGCTGTCGTACAGCGACCATGCGGCGAACACCAGCAGGCTAAGCGGTGCCAGCCACATGATGTCGGTCAGTTCGCGGGCGCTGCCGAGCACCTCGTTCGGGATCCAGCGCTCCCACGAAGGCGGCAGGCCCAGCCGGTTCGCTGCCGCGTGTAGCGCGGGTAGCCACAGGAACCCCCATAGCAGCCATGCCACGATGGTGAGCAACGCGTAGGCGATGCGCCGCGGCAGCGATTGCTTCTCCGGGCGATCGATCATGATGGTATCGGCTTTCATTGGATTCCCCGGTCAGGGCTGACCCACGTGGCCCGGCCGCCGTGGCGGCGGAAGAAGGCGCGGGGCAGGCCGACGATGGACGTGGCGGTGTTGAGCATCCAGTACGCCAGCGGGTACCAGATCATCCAGTAGTAATGGCGGCCGATCCGGGCTTCGTAGCGTCGGTCGACCATCAGGCTGAGCATGAACTGGGCAAGGCAGGTGACACCGAGTACCACGCCATGCCACTGCGGGATCAACGAGGCGACGTGGAACGGCGCGGGAACGGGCACGACCTTGCCCATCGCCCACAGCACGATGATGAAGCCCATGACGTACGACCAGCCGACACTGAGCAGGTATTCGATAGCCAGTGGCCACATGCGCCGCTGCCGCCAGCTCAGGAGCGCGGGCAGGTAACGGATGAGTACCTCGGAGCCGCCCTGGGCCCAGCGCAGGCGCTGCTTCCACAGGCCGCGCAGCGTTTCCGGCATCAGGATCCAGCAAAGCGCGTTCGGTTCGTACTGGACCTCCCAATGGCGCATCTGCAACCGCCAGCTCACGTCGATATCTTCCGTGACCATGTCGGTGTTCCAGTACCCGACATCGTGCAGTGCGCTCTTCCGGAACGCCGCGATGACGCCCGATACCGTGAAGATCCGGCCGTAAACACTTTGCGCCCGTTTGATCAGGCCGATGATCGACGAGAACTCGCCGACCTGCAGCTTGCCCAGCAGGGTGGAGCGGTTACGGATGCGTGGGTTGCCGGTAACGGCGCCCACGCGCACGTTGCGCTGAAGCCGGGCGACGATCCAGTGAGTGGCGTAGTCGTCGAGGATGGCATCGCCGTCTACGCACACCAGGTACTCACCGTGCGCCGCAAGTGCCGCCGCGCGAAGGGCCATCGCCTTGCCGTGGTTCGAGGCCATGTGCATCACGCGCAGGCGTGGGTACTCGCCCATCAGCTCATCGAGGATCGCCCCCGTCGCGTCGCTCGAGCCATCGTTGACCGCGATGATCTCGAACTCGGGCCAGCGCTGTGCCGCCAGGTGGGCGATCGTGTCGCGCACGGTATCGCCCTCGTTGAAGCACGGCACCACGAGGCTGACGAAGGGGTATTCCGCGAGCGGAGGTGGCGATTCGCGATCCGCCATGTGCCGTTCGGCCCGCAGGTAATAGATCAGCCCACCGCTCATCCAGAGCAGTGACATCACCCAGGGGTAGTAGAACGCGTACTGGAGGAGCGAATGCATCAACGATGCATCCGGCGTCATCCCATGTGCTCCATGCCGATGCTGCCAGTCGTCATGGTCGAGCCCTTTCTTCTTATGTGGATGGGTGTCATCCGCCTGCCCATCTGGGTGGCGAATTACGCGTATCCGGCATTTTTTGGGCGTTTATGTCGATTTTTTGTGGAGAAACGGCCGAATCCGTTCAGGTTCAGCCGAGGCTCGGAAAGGCGTTGCGCAAGCCCGAGATCATCATCTGCACGGCGATCGCGGCCAGGATCATGCCCATCAGGCGGCGGCCGATGCCGATAGCCTTGGCCGACACGTAGCGTGCGATGTACGGCGCGCCCATCAGCGACACCGCGAGGGCGATCAGGAAGGTGCCCAGGCCCAGCGCCATCGATGCTTCCGTGTGGGCGTTACGCGCGGTCTGGCCCAGCACGATCAGCGTGGCGATCGCGCCGGGGCCGAGCAACAGGGGTATGGCAAGCGGGTAGATCACCACATCCTCGGCGGCCGCCAGGGCTTCGGCCTCGGTGAGCGTCGGGTTGTGCTGGCTGCTAGGCGTGCCGTGCAGCATCGAGAGGGCGATCAGCAACACCATGATTCCGCCGGCAATGCGGAAATCGTTCACGCTGACGCCGAACACGGAGAGGATCGCGGCACCGGCCGCGGCGGAGACGACGCAGCCAATGGTGACGGCGATGAAGACGGCCCACGCCACCCGCAGGCGGTCCCGGTCCGAGATGCCGTCGGTGAGGGAAAGGAACACGGGCACGTTCGCGATCGGATTCATGATTGCGAACATCGCCGTGAACACCTTGATGGCGAACGGTATGTCCCAGGACATCGATGGCTCCCCCCTGGTGGTGCGGCTGTCACGACTGGATTGACGCCCCAATTCCTTGCGAAGCACACTACCGATGCCATCGGCACGGGGCAAGATGGCATCGGGATTGACGCGCGGCCCGCCGCAACGGCGGGGCTGCCCATGGAATCAGGGGTTTTGGGGATGGAAACGATTTATCCGGTTGGGCCTTCCGGGGTTCCCGCGGCGTTTGCGCGCCCGGGTGCGGCGTATCGGCGGCATGCATGGATCGCCGTGATAAGCCTCATGTTGTTCATCGCGCTGTACCTGGCGTTGACCGGCTGGTTCGCCTGGATAGGCATCAGCCAGCTCATGAAGGTCGTGAACGGTGGGTTCCTGGCTTTCCTGACCGGTATCGGCAGCCTGTTCCTGGCCGCTTTTCTCCTGAAGGGCCTGTTCTTTCGCAAGCGGCGCGCGGATAACGCCGGCATGGAGCTCACACGGGCCCAGGAGCCACGGTTGTTCGCCTTCCTCGATCGCCTTGCCGATGAGGCTGGCGCGCCACGTCCGCATCGGGTGTTCGTTTCCGGCCGGGTCAACGCGGGGGTGTTCTATGACCTCTCGTTGCTCAACCTGCTGTTCCCTTCGCGCAAGAACCTAGAGATCGGCCTGGCGTTGGTGAACATGCTCAACCTGGGTGAGTTCAAGGCCGTGCTGGCGCACGAATTTGGCCACTTTGCCCAGCGTTCCATGGCCGTGGGCCGCTGGGTTTACACCGCCCAACAGATCGCCAGCCACATCGTGGTGAAGCGCGATGCGCTCGACGGCTTCCTGCGCCGCCTGTCGCGCCTGGATATCCGCATCGCCTGGGTGGGCTGGTTGCTGGGCATCGTGGTGTGGGCCCTGCGCGCGCTTGTCGATGTCGTGTTCCGCCTGGTGGTCGTCGCGCAGCGCATGCTCTCGCGTGAGATGGAAATGCAGGCGGATCTCGTCGCGGTGTCGCTCACCGGTAGCGATGCGCTGATCCTTGCGCTGCATCGCCTCGAGGCGGCCG